>JAQTVW010000001.1 GCA_028706655.1 Dehalococcoidales bacterium
CAAAAAACACGCAAAATCGGAACCAAAAAGTAGACATCACTTTTTTAAGAAGTGTGGTATAATATTTATGTGAAAATAATGCATGTCCTGGGGATTGTCCTGAGCGGGTTGGCGCTGGCGGTGCCTACTTATCTTGTCGGAACCTGTGCTACGCCGACCATGGTCTGCAACACCGTCATGAAGCCGGCGCTGCTGGCGCTGGGCGGTGTGGGAATGGTAACCAGTATCGGGGCAGTCTTTGCCGCCCGGAAGATAAAAGAGGAAATTTAGAAACCATGAGTATTTTTGGGCTAGCCATCAGGAATATCAAGGGCAGCGCCGCGCGGAGCCTGACTATTTTTCTCTGCGTATTGGGGATAGCCAGTTTCTTCGTGTGCACCACACTCGTCGTGCAGGGCGCGCAGAACAGTCTGGAAAAGGGCATCCAGAGACTCGGCGCCGATATCCTGGTCGTCCCGGAAGGCGCAGAACAGAAGGTGGAGACTGCCCTGCTGATGGGCAAGCCGACCCAGGTCTGGATGTCTACCGATTATCTCAAGAAGGTTTCCGCGGTGCCCGGCGTGGCGAGGGTTTCGCCGCAGATTTACCTGCAATCGCTTTACGGCGCTTCTTGCTGCGCCGTCAATGAAATGTTCCTGGTGGTCTACGACCCGGCGACTGATTTTGCCGTTACACCCTGGCTGGAACGCAATTTGCACCGCAGCCTGACTGCCGGCGAGGTAATCGGCGGCAGCTACATTTTCGTCCCGCCCGGAGAGAAGGATATCAAGCTTTACGGGATAGGGCTGACTCTGCGCGGCAACCTGGAGCCGACCGGCACCGGCATCGACCAGACGATGTTCATGCCGATTGAAACCGCGCGGATGATGGCGCAGGGTTCCTTAACGTCTGCGGTAGAACCGCTGGTGATACCGGATGATACAATATCTTCTATTATGGTCGAAGTAGCGCCGGATGCGGACCCACACAAGGTGTCGCTCAAAATGCTGCTGGATGTCGTCGGGGTGACGCCCATCGAAAGTCCGAACCTCTTCGGGAAATTCCGCGAACAGATGCTCGGGCTGCTCTGGGGATTTGTTACCCTCCTTAGCTTTGCCTGGATCCTGTCCATGGTGCTCATCGGACTGATTTTCTCGATGGCTGCCAACGAGCGCCGCCGTGAGATGGCAGTGCTGCGGGCGCTCGGTGCGACGCGCTACTTTATTTTCCGGTCGGTCCTGACTGAAGCCGGAATTATTGCGATTATTGCCGGAATACTTGGCATCGCCGTTTCTTCCATGCTGGTCTATACTTTCAAAGACTATGTGGCGGGTTCCCTGAGAATGCCGTTCCTGTTCCCGTCCTTGAGCTCATTCATGGGCATGGCGTTGATTGGCGTAGCCTTGTCACTGGCGACCATGGGTCTGGCGACATTCTTGCCCGCCCTGAGAATCAGCCGGCAGGAGCCAGCCGTGGCGATGAGGGAGTAAGATGATTAAATTTACCGATGTCACCAGAGACTACCGCCTGGATGAAGAGACCGTGGTCACTCCGGTGAACAATATCAACCTGGATATTAAGGGCGGCGAATTCATCCTTATTATCGGCAGGTCAGGCTCAGGCAAAACTACTCTACTCAACCTGGCAGCCGGTCTTATTAAGCCTACCAGGGGCAAGGTCTTTATCGGCGGCATCGACCTGTGGGGCATGACAGACGAGCAACTGGCATCTTTTCGTAATCAAAAGATAGGCTTCTCTTTCCAGTTTCCCAGCCTGCTCCCGTCACTTACGGCAGTACAGAATGTAATAGTGCCGACATTGTTCGCCGCCAAAGACAAGCGGGATGGCGTCCAGAAGCGCGCGACCGATATCCTCGGAATGCTGGGGCTCGGCGAAAAAGTAAACGTCTATCCCAAGCAGCTTTCTGCCGGAGAACAAAAGAGGGTGGTTATCGCACGGGCGTTAATCAATCACCCCGGACTGTTGCTGGCGGACGAACCAACGAGCGACCTGGATGCCCAGACGGAACAGGAAATAATGTCGCTTTTCCGCAGTATCCAGGCGAGCGGCATCACTATCATGATGGTTACCCATAGCCTGGAACTGATACCTTACGCGACCCGGGCATTCCGTATGGAAAACGGACATTTAAAAGATGTTGCGGAGAAAGACGCGCAGTCTCCGGCAGGGCAACTGCTGAATTACAACGTCAGATATATCTACGGCAGCTAGATTGCGGGGTATTTAGCATAGCTAACGTTTTCCCGGGTGGAAGAGCGTCTTAAATTCCTTAATAGTTTATCACCCACATTACGTGGATTTACCTGGTAAATTTAAGTAGGTTTACGTATACCTTATCCGGCGCCGGCATGCCATACTGAGGATAAGAAAAAGAACCATTTTTAGACTAACCGGTCTATAGCTAAAAATTAACCCGGAATAATAGAGTGCAGGGAAGTAGAGGATGAAAGTTTACCGGTTTCTCCTGGTGACGATTGTTGCTGTTGCCGCGATGCTGCAACTGGCATGGCAGGCACCGGCTAGCGCCGCGGTGGGAGTAATTGAGCTCGATATCCGCAGCGGTCCGGTCGGGACGGTAGTGGCAGTCACCGGTACCGGCTTTACCCCCGGTGTGACCTATACGGTGCAATTTGCCACCGCCGCGGTAGAGAGCGGTACGACAGACGCCGCGGGTGACATCAATACCTATTTTACCGTGCCTGCTTATCCCCGCGGGCAGCAGAGTATTACCGTGACCACCAGCGCCGGTGATACCAGCAATAATGTCGTTTTCAGCGTGCAGCCGGCTATTACCACCAGCCTCACCTCCGGGCGAATCGGGGATTCCTTTATCGTGACCGGCACGGGATTTAAGGCGGCTTCCAGCATTACCATCTATTTCGATGCTATCAGTGTGGGTACCGTATATGCCAGCGCCGCCGGGACTTTTGCCAGTTCGGTGGTAGTCGTCCCCGCCGGTGTGACGAAGGGTGCTCATTCCATCACTGCAAGGGACATCATCGGGGCATCCTCGCCGGTAACATTCAACGTCCAGGAACCGCAGATTGTCCTGAGTGCGACTTCCGGTCGCGTGGGAGATAAGTTTAATATTACCGGCTCCGGTTTCCGCCCCAGTTCCGGCGTGACGATTTATTTTGACAGCTTGAGTCTGGGTTCCTCAGTCACGGATGCGACTGGCGCGTTTGCCAGCTCTACAGTCTCGGTACCTCCGGCGGCGAACGGGAGTCACGCCATCACCGCGCGGGATGCTGTAGCGGTCACGCCTGCCGCCAGCTTTAACGTGCTGCAAAATTTCACAGCTAATCCGGCATCAGGAGTGGTCGATGACCGTATTTCCGTCAGCGGCTCCGGTTTTGCCCGCAGTTCCAGCATGATTTTCACACTGGATGCCTTTGTCATAAGCGGAGTTGCTATCACCACCGATGCCAACGGCAGCTTTACCGGCAATATTGATATTCCGCCCTGCAGCAGCGGCTCTCACCAGTTGCAGGCGAAGGATGCCCAGGGTAATTCCGCTGCGGCAGCAATCACCGTTGGTCAGAAAGTCGCCATCACGCCTACCGCAGTCGCTACCGGTGAACAGCTTACGGTCAGCGGCAGCGGGTTCGCCAGCAATTCCAACCTGACCCTCAGTATCGATGGCAAGAACCTGAGCAGCGGCGTGACCGTCGCCGCCAACGGTAGTTTCACCGATAGTCTGTCCATTCCGCAGTTCCCCGGCGGGCGCCACGAATTGCAGGTCAAAGACGCCCTGGGGAACACTGCTACGGCGGCTTTCACCGTAGGACAGAAAATGTCGATAGAGCCGGTGTCCGGTGTAGGCGGCGCGATGGTCAGCATCAGCGGCAGCGGCTTTGCGGCGGGGAAGGCAATCAGCATCAAGTGCAACGGCACTAATGCAATCACCAACCCGGCTACGATTGTTGCGGACAGCACCGGCAGCTTCAGCGGCAGCTTCCAATCGCCGCCGGGCGTCATCGGTAATTACACGGTCAAGGTTGACGACGGCACCAACAGCGCCAGCGCCAGCTTCACGGCGAGTTTCCAGGCGGAAATCAGCCCGGTGACAAGCGTTGCCTCGCCGGGGCGGGTCGGCATGCCGCTTACGGTTACCGGCTCCGGTTTCCGGGCGAAAGCCGAAATTACAATAAAAAATTCTTCGGCGGCGGATTCCACGATACTGGCAATCACTTCATCTGATTCGGCGGGTTGCTTTTTTGCCGCCTTCAATGCCCCATCGGCGAAAAGCGGCACGCACACGATAATCGCCACCGACGGCACGAACACCAAGCAGCTTAGTTTTGTCATGGAAGCGAACGCACCGCAGACGCCGGTCCCGGTGCTGCCGGAACTGCTTGCCAAGTCGGCGCAGCCGGTATCGTTCGACTGGTCTAAAGCAGACGACCCCAGCGGCATCACTTACACGCTCCAGATTGCCGGCGATCGAGAGTTCCGCAACGTCATGGTGGAAAAGAAGGGACTGACGACGCCCGGCTACACCATGCTCAAGAAAGACAAGCTGCGACCTGTGCCCAAAGAGAATCCCTACTTCTGGCGGGTCAAGGCAATTGACGGGACGGGCAGCGAAAGCGCGTGGTCCGAGACGATGGCGTTCTACGTCGGATTTGTGGTCAGCCTGACCGATGATGGAGTCATCTCGTTCGACGGACTGGCGACCTTGCCGCTCAACCTGCTGTATGCGGCAGTGGGTGTCGTCCTCTTCCTCGTCGCGCTTTTCAGCTTCATGCTGGGCAGGCGGAGCGCCCGCCGAGACTAGATGTACTCTTGGTGTTTGTCATAGCTGGGCTTTGCCTCGACTATCCAGGCGAGTCTTACCTGGATTCCCGCTTTGTGTGGGAATGACTAAAAACCGCAAAGATTATAATATTGATTGAGATTGCTTCGTCGCGGGCACTCCTCGCAATAACAGGAACATCACATTACAAAATCTTGTATTTCGGTCCGTCGCCGCCTTCGGGCACATGCCATCGTATTGTCTGGTGCGGGCACTTGGTACGGCAGGTCTGGCAGTGTACGCAATTGGACGGACTCAGCGCGATATCATCGCCCTCCAGCTTGTAGACCTCGGCGGGGCAGAAGTACAGGCAGGGATGACAGCCGAAGTCCTCTTTGCAGCGATGGCAATTTGCCGGGTCTGAAAAAGAAATGTGGGATGGCTCGTCCTCACGGTGCAGCGTGCCGGAGAGGCTCACCGCCGTCAGCCGGTCGATGCCGCCGGTATAGCTGCGGTTGAGTTTAGTTCTCCTCATGCCCTGGTAATCGGGTTCAGTCTTCAGTTTGAAAGGCAGCCAGCTCTGGATGAGCGAGAACGGCGCGCCTAGATACAGTCCGCCCCGGGCAAAGACCTGCCGGTAGTTCCGCGCCGCCTGCAGGTCCTTCATCACGAAACTATCAGCCAGCTTGGTCTCGTACGATTTCAGCGAATCTTTCGAGAAATCGTTCTTTTCAATCGACTGGAAAATTGCTTCCGCCGCGAGGATGCCGGACTTGATGGCATAGTGCAGTCCCTTGAGCTTGCGGACATTGGTCAGACCGGCGTCATCGCCGATTATCAGAGCGCCGTCGGCAACCAGCCCGGTGACCGAATAGAAACCGCCTTCCGGCAATGTTTTAGCACCGTAAGCGATGGTCTCGCCGCCTTCTAAAAGTTTACTGACGAACGGGTGCGATTTGAAAATCTGCAACTCCCGCTGCGGGTCGAGGTCGCAGTAGCGCCAGTCCAGTCCCAGCACAACGGCGACCGCCACGGTATTTTTGCTCATGCTGTACAGCGTGCCCCCGCCGAAGACGTCGGACTTGTTGGGGAAGCCCAGCGTATGAATGACATGATTAGTGCCGAAATTATTCTTTTCCGGCAGGCGGATAATCTCTTTAATGCCGAGGGAGCTAATCTGCGGATTTTTGCCTTTGTCCAGGTTGTTTCTCTTGATGAGGTCTTCGGCGAGTTGCCCCAGCGAACCTTCGCCAAGCACGGTCACCTTCGCTTCCAGGACTTCGCCGGGCAGGTAGTTGGGCTGCTTTTCTCCTTCCTTGTTCAGTCCCTTCTCGCCGAGGCGGATGCCCTTGACCGCGCCGTTTTCCATAACTAGTTCCCGCGCGGCAAATCCGGTGTAAATTTCCACGCCCAGCCCGCGCGCCAGGTCGCTCAGCCAGTTGACCATCTCGCTGATGGAGAGGGTGTAATCACCCTTATGGTGCATGCCTGCGGGGACAACGGCGGAGGGTACTTTCACTGCAGTCTTGCCGCCCATCAGGAAGACCAGTTCGTCCCGTTCCACCTTGTTGCCCAGCATCTTCGTAATAAAAGCGTCCTTGCTATCCTGCCAGTTCGGTATAAGCTCGGTGAGGACATCCGTTTCAAAGACCGCCCCGGAAAGATTGTGCTGTCCGGGCTTGTCCGCTTTTTCAATGACTATCACGGACTCCTTGCGTCCCGCCAGATTCAGCATCTGCTTGAGTTTGATGGCACCCGCCAGGCTCGCCGGCCCGGCGCCGACAAAAAGCACATCCATCCTGTTCTGTTCCGTCACGGCTTTGCACCTACCTTTCCGGCGGCTTCCAGCGCCTGGATTAACTGCGGTACGACCTCTTCCAGGTTGCCCACCACGCCGAAATCGGCGGCTTTGAAAATGGGCGCTTTCGCCTCCTTGTTCACGGCGACGATAATATCCGCATTCTGCATGCCGGTCAGGTGCTGTACCGCCCCGGAAATGCCCACCGCCACGTAAACCCGCGGTTTGACGGTATACCCCGTTTGACCGACCTGGTGGGTGCGTTCGATGAAGCCCATTTCCACGGCAGGTCTGGTTGCGCCGACCATCGCTTTTTCCCCGAGGAATCTGCCCAGGCTTTCGGCAAGCGGCACGATGTATTTATCGAAATTATCTCTCGTCTTGCAGCCCGCGCCACCGCAGGCGATAGCGCCCGCCTCGGCGATGTCCGAGGTAAGTTCGCGGCGTTCCGCTGATATAATCCGCGCTCCCAAATCAGCTTCGGTCAGCGCCGGATGATACTCGATTAGCTCGCCGTTCCGCGTATTGTCCGGTTCGAGGGCGCGCATCACGCCTGGTCGTGCGGTGGACATCTGCACCAGCGAATTCTGGGTGATGATAGCCGCCATGATGTTGCCGCCCAGCGCGGGACGGGTCTGCCGCATGACGGCGGTAAAGTCCTGCTTGCCCCGCTGGAAGTCTACGATATCCAGCGCCGTGCAGTCCGCGGTCAGCCCCGATTTGGCGCGGTAGGCGACCCGCGGCCCCAGTTCTCTGCCCGCCGGGGTAGCGCTGAACAGCAGGATTTGCGGCTTGTACTGGAAAATAATATCCGCGACGACTTTGGTGTAGGGCACGGGCAGGAAATTCTCCAGCAGGTCGTGTTCCGCGAGGTAGACTTTATCCGCGCCGCGCACCATCAGTTCATGCGATAGTCCTTTGACGTCCTTGCCCACCAGCACCGCGCCGACCTTCTCGTTAAAGGGCTGCGCCAGTTCGCGGGCTTTACCGAGCAGTTCAAAGACGGCGGGATGCACCTCGCCGCCTTCCTGTTCGGCGTAGACCCAGACCTCGCCGGTGTGGCTCGGCGTCTTGCCCGGCGGTAACTTGTAGGCGGGTTCTTTCACTTCTTCCTGCGCCGCCTGCGACCGCTTCAGGTAGGCTTCTTTTATCATTTGTACCAGTTTGGCGATATCGTTTTCAAAGATGCACTTGCGCTTGCTCACTTCCTTCGGGGAAAAGATACGGTAGACTGTCGTCCGCGAGCCTGCCAGCCCGATGTGCGCGTCCTGCGCGGCGACATCGGCGGCGCTCCACTGGTATAATTTTTGGCGATACGCCCAGCGCGTGCGGCTGAACGAGGCATTGAGCGGCTCCGTCCACTTGGTGACGGTAAGCAGGCAGGGGAACGTATCGGGGGCGACCCGTTCTTTGCCTTGCCGGGTGATGCGGTCGACGACCAGTTTATCACCGTTAAAATCGAAAGCCGTAGCGTAGGCAATTTGCACGATGCCCAGTTCCTCGGCGATTTGCGCCGGCACCTGCGCGGTATCGCCATCAACGGACTGCATGCCGGTAATCACGATATAGTTTCGGTCGCCGCTCAGTATTTCCTTTTCAATTCTGCGGATAGCCTGACCCAGCGGGTAAGCCGTGGCGGCGGTATCAGCGCCGCCGAGCTTGCGGTCGGTGAGCAGGACCGCTTCATCCGCGCCGAGAGACAGGGCGTATCGGAGAACTTCATCGGCGAAGATCGGACCCATCGTCAGCGCGATGATTTTGCCGTCTTTTTGTTCCCGCATCCGCACGGCGAAAGCCATCGCCTGCTTGTCCAATTCGTTGCAGACGTTTTCCAGCATGCCCCTTTTCAGAATGCCTTTTTCCCAGTCCCAGGCTTCGTTGGGGATGTTCTTGATATCCGGTACCTGCTTGACCAGCACGATGTAATTCATTTTGCACTCCCTATATTAGAGTGTATACAGATAAAGGGCGGATTAGCAATAGGTATGTTTATTTGAGAAAAAATCAAGACAATCCTCTCGTGGTGAGCCTGTCGAACCACAAGCTCAGAATGCTCGGACAAGAAAGCCGCTCATGGTGAGCTTGCCGAACCACAAGCTCAGGGCGAGCGAACAAATCTTAAGCTTGTACATATATCAGTATCTATGCGACATGAAAACAATGGTCTCCAACCATCCTATAAGTGCAGCGATACCCAATAAAACAGAAATAAATTTTATTAGCTTTGACTTAAAAGAAAACAAAAATCCCAGGAAAGCGGAAACACAAATTACTATTAAATATCCGGTTAATAGCGCCTTGACGAAAGCTGGTGAAAAGTCTGTTAAAGGGACAAAACTAATTACACTATATAATAGTACGCTAAAACCTAATACTATCGAGAATGCTGTAAAGAATAGTAATCCTGCAATAATCCCCTGCTGCTTTTCTCTCTTCATATCAATAGTCTAAAATGCCAATCGGTTTTGAGTCCCCTAGAACGGGCAAGCCCCCGTGGGGCAGCCGCCGGCGTATTCCGATTCCACCGTAATATAGTGTGCCGGCTCGGCGGCTTCTTTCGGCGTTTGCCCGGCGAGGTTGAGCACCTGCTGTTTCTTGCTGCCGTAGCGGTAGATGGTGATACCCTTGCACTTGAGCTGATGCGCCATGGTATAGATGCGGGCGATGTCCTCGGGTGTGGCTTCCGCAGGCAGGTTGACCGTCTTGGACACCGAGTTATCCACGTATCTCTGGAAAATGGACTGCATGCGGACATGCCACTCCGGCACGATGTCCCAATCGGTGACAAAGACCTTTTTGATATCATCGGGAATGCCGGAAATTCCATGCAGCGTTCCCTTTTGTGCCACCTGCTCCATCAGGTCGGCGGAGTAGAAGCCGCGTTCTCGGGCGACCTGCTCGAAGTAGGGATTAATTTCTAATAAGCGTGTGCCTTCCATCACATTGCGGACATAAGCCAGCGCAAAAAGCGGCTCGATGCCGCTGGAGCATCCGGCGATGATGCTGATAGTGCCCGTCGGCGCGATGGAAAGGACGGTGGCGTTCCGCATCCGGTTGCCGTTGGGCAGGTCGTAGATACTGCCCTTGAAGTAGGGAAAAACGCCCCGTTTCGCGGCGAGCTTCACCGAGGCTTCCGCGGCTTTTTCATACATAAATTCGATGATTTTTTCGCCGGTATGCAGGGCTTCCTCCGAGTTGTAGGGAATGCCCATCTGAACCAGCGCATCGGCGAAACCCATCACGCCCAGTCCGATTTTGCGGTTGCCCTGGCGGGTGATTTTTTCAATCTGCGGCAGGGGGAAAACGTTCGCTTCAATCACGTTGTCGAGGAAGTGGACGGTAATGCCGACCAGCCGCTCCAGCTTCTGCCAATCGAGCCTGCCGTCAATCACCAGCCGGGCGAGGTTGATGGAGCCCAGGTTGCAGCTTTCGTAGGGCAGCAGGGGCAGCTCGCCGCAGGGGTTGGTCGCCTCGAACTTGCCCAGTTGGGGCGTGGGATTGCTTCGGTTAATCTCATCCAGGAAAATGAGTCCGGGGTCGCCGGTGCGCCAGGCGTTATTGACAACAACGTTGAAAAGCTCGCGGGCATTGATGGAGCGCACTTCCTTGCGGGTGTGAGGATTTATCAGCGGCCAGCTTTCGCCTTTTGCCGCCGCCGCCATAAACGCGTCAGTCGCACCGACGGAAATGTTGAAATTGGATAGCGCCGTTTCATCGCTTTTGACCACGGCAAATTCCATGATGTCGGGATGGTCGGCATTGAGGATGCCCATATTGGCGCCCCGCCGCTTGCCGCCCTGCTTCATCACGCCGGTCGCCGTATCGAAGACTTTCATGAAGGAGACCGGTCCTGAAGCTACTCCTTTCGTGGAGCGCACCATGTCCCCTTTGGGACGCAGGCGGCTGAAGGAGAAGCCGGTGCCCCCGCCCGATTGGTGGATGATTGCCATGTCCTTGAGGGTTTCAAAGATGCCGCTGATGGAGTCCTCGACGGGAAGGACGAAGCAGGCGGAGAGCTGCCCCAGCGGCGCTCCCGCGTTCATCAGGGTGGGGGTATTGGGCATGAATTCCAGCCGGTTCATCAGGTTGAAAAACTCTTCTTCCAGAGCCTTGACGTCCGCCCCCGCATCGAATCTGGTTTCCACCGCGGCGATGGCTCGGGCGACCCGCCGGAACAGTCCGGCAGGAGTCTCGACGATGTTGCCTTCGTTGTCTTTAAGCAGATAGCGGCGCTCCAGCACTTTGACGGCATTGACGGTGAGCTTGAGGTCGTCCCGAACGCCGATTACCTGTTTCAAACGCCGCACCTCGGCGCGCTGCTGGCGGTAAAGGATATAGGCGCGGGCAACTTCCGGGTAGCCGCCGGTCATCAGGGTATTTTCCACGATGTTCTGGATATCCTCTATACCCGGTGTCTTCCCTGCGAATTTCTCAGTAGCGGCATTGACGACAATCTGCGCCATATCCCGCGCGGAGTCCGGACTGCCCATTTTAGTCGCCGCCATTGCTTTGCCGATGGCGACTTCGATTTTGACCGGCTCAAACGGGACAATAGTGCCATCACGCTTGCGAATCTGCTTAATGCTGGTCTCAGGCATAGCGCCTCCTCAACAGGCTACTATTAGTGGGAACCGTGTAGGAAGACAAAGCATATCACGGATTATTTTACAAAGACGATGGTGGCAAAGTCATAAAATGCCCATGAGAATAGTTACAAATTTGTGACATTTGGAATCAAGATGAAGTGGAAAGAAAAAAAGTAGTGCCCTCAGCACTGGCTGAGGGCACTAAAATCGGTTTATTGTTTTAAGATGTTTTACGGCCGCTCGATGATGAACGCGCCGCCCATACCGCCGCCCGCGCAGGCTGTCGCCATACCGCGCTTGAGGTCGCGTCTTTCCATTTCGTGGAGAAGGGTGACGATGAGGCGAACGCCAGTGCAGCCGACCGGATGCCCCAGTGCGATGCCGCTGCCGTTGACATTGATGTGATCGGTGCGCTTGAGACCCTGCTTCTTCCAATCGCGGATACAGGCAATCGCCTGTGAAGCAAACGCTTCATTCAGTTCGATGAGATCGATGTCGTCCCAGGTCAGACCGGCTTTCTTCAATGCCTTGGCGGCCGCCGGTACCGGGCCGATGCCCATGTAGCGCGGGTCGACGCCGGCGACGCAATAGGTCACCAGGCTGGCGCGAATCTTCTTGCCCATTTTTTTCGCTTTGGATTCGCTCATCAGCGCGATGAGCGCGGCGCCGTCGTTCATGCCGCAGGAGTTGCCGGCGGTGATGATGCCGCCCTTCTTGGGCGTGATGCACGGCAGTTTGCCCAGCGATTCAACGGTCGTTTCACGCCGCGGATGCTCGTCGGTATCGAAGATAATAGTCTGCTTCTTCTGTTTGACTTCCATCGGGACGATTTCCGCCTTGAATTTGCCGGCGTCCTGCGCGGCGACGGCTTTCCGGTGACTTTCCACGGCATACTCGTCTAGTTCCTGGCGGGTGAGGCCGTATTTTTCCGCTACATTTTCGGCGGTTACCGGCATCGGCGCATAGCCGAACATCTCTTCCGGTCCGCTGACGGTCGTCGAACCCTGTGTCCACTGGTCCAGCAGTTTGGCGTTGCCGAGCTTGTAGCCCCAGCGCGCGCCGGTGATGTAATAGACCAGCCCGCTCAGGTTTTCCGCGCCGCCCGCAAAGACGGTTTCCATGTCGCCGCATTCGATGGCGCGCTTTCCCATTACGGCAGCTTCGAACCCGGAGATGCACTGGCGGTCAACGGTCGTGCCGGTGACTTCCAGGGGGAAGCCGGCGCGGAAGACCGCCTGTCTGCCCAGGTTAGGAAATTCGCCGGACTGGAGGCAGGAACCCATGAACACGTCTTCAATGGACGACGGGTCAATCTCGTAACGTTTCGCCATTTCTTTCAAAAGAACGCCCTGCATTTCGCAGGTCTTCACATCGGCGAGGGTGCCGCCGTATCTGCCGATAGCGGTCCTCAGGGCGCCTACAATAACTGCTTTTTCCATTATTAAAATCCACCTCTCTTTGCAATATAATTACTGCCTTTTAATTATAGCATCTGTTTACGCTCTAATTCAAAACCGGAACAGACAAAAAAGAAGCAGGCTTCCTGAACAATCATCTGAAACCGGTCGGTTGATTGCTCAGGAGGTCTGCTCCTGACTTCGTTCCACTACTCCTTCTTTCTGGTTTCCTTCGCCAGATGGCTCATTTGCCCGAGGGCAATAGCCTCTTCCAAGTTTTCAAGGAGCTCGGGAACCTTCTACAGAATGCCTCTGTCGCAACATATTTTCTACAATTAGCGTATCACATCCCTTTTCTTTCCTTTCCGCTCATTCTCTTTCTTCGCTCTCTTTCTTTCCCTCTTTAGCTTATTACTATATACCCGGAATACGGAGTGCGTCTGCGACTTTTATCACACCGGTAAATGACACAAATTTGTAACTATTTCCCCCGCCATTTTATAACTTCTCCATTGCGGGGTTGCTAAGATAATCAGTCAGATAATAGCTATCAATTGAATTTAAGAGGAGGTCAACATGCCCGATTTTGCCAATCCCTTTGCCGGGAAGGTGCCTGCGGGTAAGCTCACGAGGGGTGAACTGGTGCGGGCGATACGCCTCGACCTGGCGGCGGAAGAAGAGGCAATTCATCTCTACCTCGCGCAGGCGGACGCGACCGAAGACGCTCTGAGTAAAGCCGTGTTGACGGATGTCGCTAACGAGGAACGGCAACATGCCGGAGAATTTGCGCGGCTCATCCAGCTTCTGACCGGCGACGAGGACAAGTGGCTGGCGGCGGGTGCTGCCGAAGTGGACGCCGCGGCTGCCGGGCTAAGTACAGCGGAGAAAGCTGCCCCGCCGGTTAAGGAAACACCGACTATCGGCACGTTGAAACAATAAAGAAGGAGGATGATACTGTGACTAATAAATTTCTCACCCGCGAGGATGCTCCGATTGAAACCAAGACCTGGGAGGCGCTCGATACGACGATGATGGAAGCCGCCAGGAGTGTCCTGAGCGGGCGGCGTATCCTGGCTATCGAAGGTCCCTATGGGCTGGGTTTGAAAGCGATTGCCCTGAGCGACCCGGAGACCGACGACAGTCCGGCAGTCAGTCCTGTCCTGCCGCTGGCGCTGATTCACCGGAACTTCACCGTCGCCAAGCGCGACCTCGCGGCATTTGAACGCGACGGCATTCTGCTGGACACGAAACAGGTGGCGGAAGCGGCACTCGCCTGCGCGGCTGCGGAAGACGCTCTCGTCTTCAAAGGCACCCGTGAAGTGCGCGGACTGTTGAATGCCAGGGGCAGCAATAGTATCAAGTTGAGCGATTGGGAGCAGGTGGGCACTGCCGCCGGGGACGTTATCAATGCGGTGACGACGCTGGACAATGCCGGTTTCCACGGTCCCTACGTACTGGCGTTGACGCCCGAGCGCTACAACCTTTTACTGCGCTACTATCCTTCCGGGAATTTGAGCGAACTGGAGCATATTAAAAAGATTACCGCCGAGGGGGTCATCAAGGCGCCGGCGCTGGAAAGCGGGGGCGTGCTGCTGGCGGCGGGACGCCAGTTTGCGTCTATCATCGTCGGGCAGGATATGGCGGTCGGCTTCATCGGTCCCGCCGGAGAAAGCCTGGAGTTCTCGGTATCAGAGAGCCTGTCGCCGTATATCCGCGTTCCGCAGGCGGTCTGCATCCTCGAAGGCTGAAATCCGTAGAAATTGAATAGTTTGGAGGTATCATCCCATGATGGAAGAATCCCTGGGTAAAGAGTTCCTGGAGGTCGCTATTGAAGTCGAGCGCAACGGACGCGCTTTTTACGAGCGGGTCGCCGGCAAGACCAAAAGCAAAGAGGGCAGGAATGTCCTGCTGTTGCTGGCGGGTCGGGAGAAAGAGCACGAATCAAACTTCCAGCATATCCTCGGGCACCTGGGCGGCTATGCCGCTTCGGAGTACACCCGCCAGCGCGGCGATTTTATCCGGGACCTGGCCGGCTCCGTGATATTTATCAGCGAAAAGGCGATGGGCTTGTTGAATAACAAGACTCTTACGGATATTGAGGCAGTGGAAGCGGGCATCGGCATGGAGAAGGACTCGATTTTGTTCTATTCGGAGATTATCGGCTTGTTGCCCAAAGCCGACCGTGACATCGTGGATATCATCATCGGCGAGGAAAAGAAGCACCTGAGCGAACTGGTAAACCTCGCGGACAAATTGCGCAGCGGGACTTAGAACAAAGCAGCTAATTTTGGACAAATTAAAAGGTTGACGAAGAGGGCGGCAGGTTCATTTCTCTGCCGCCCTTTACTTACTTGTTTTTAACTTCGTCTTCAGGCTTTATCGCTTCACAGCAACCGCACTGGCACTGACTGCTGGCAGCGCAGGGTTTGCAGCAATACTTCACTCCCTGCTTTACGTAAGAATCGGCACCGACGGAACAACCACAGGTAGGACAGATTTGTTCTGCCATTAGATTCACCTCACATTTCAGAATTTGCCTTACATTCCTATCAAATCATTAAAGTAATAGCTTGTAAATACGTAGTCCAACGTAAGTTGGGATAATTGACATACCCGATTGTCACCTGTCCAGATTGCGGCATCTGCCAGGTAGGAGTAGAATAAAACATATGCATCCTGATAAAAGAGGCTACTTCGGAAGCTACGGCGGCAGGTTTGTCCCGGAAACTCTGATGCCGGCATTGCAGGAATTGTCAGAAGCCTATCAGAAAGTAAAGTCAGATAGCTCTTTCTGGGCAGAATTTGAACAGTGGTCGCGGGACTATTCCGGAAGACCGACGCCGCTCTATCCCGCGGAACGTTTGACCGCGCACTGCGGCGGCGCCCGGATTTTTCTCAAGCGTGAGGACTTAGCCCATACCGGCGCACATAAAATCAACAACGCCCTGGGGCAGGGACTTCTGGCGCAGCGGATGGGCAAACGCCGCATCATCGCCGAAACGGGCGCCGGTCAGCACGGTGTCGCTACGGCAGCGGTCTGCGCCCGGCTGGGGCTGGAATGTGTCATCTATATGGGTGCCGAGGATATCGAGCGGCAGGCGCTGAACGTCTTCCGGATGAAACTGATGGGCGCCGAAGTCATGCCGGTAACCAGCGGCACCCGTACTTTGAAAGACGCCATCAACGAAGCTATCCGCGATTGGGTGAGTCATCCGGACAGCCACTATTTACTCGGGTCGGTGGTGGGACCGCATCCGTATCCCGGCATGGTACGTGATTTCCAATCGATTATCGGCAAAGAGGCGCGGGGACAAGCTCTGGCTAAGCTGGGACGCCTGCCGGACTATATCATCGCCTGTGTGGGCGGCGGCAGCAACGCCATGGGTATCTTCTATCCGTTTTTGAAAGACACCGGCGTAAAGCTCATCGGCGTAGAAGCTGCCGGCAAGGGACTGGCCACCGGAGAACACGCGGCGGCGCTGTTGGCAGGACGGAAGGGCGTATTGCACGGAGCCAAGTCTTACGTGCTCCAGGACGAGCAGGGACAAATCCGGGGGACGCACAGCATTTCAGCGGGACTGGACTATCCCGGAGTGGGACCGGAGCATGCTTATTTGAAAGATACGGGGCGCGCCAGCTATGTCGGCGTAACGGATACCGAAGCGCTGGAGGGTTTCCAGCTCCTCAGCCGCACCGAAGGTATTCTGCCGGCGCTGGAGTCTTCCCATGCGGTGTATTATGCTTCGAAGTTCGCGCCCAAATTAAAAAAATCCGAAGTTATTATCGTCAATCTGAGCGGGCGCGGCGATAAAGATATCAATACGGTAATGCAGGCGATGGGGGTACCGCGGTGAGCCGGATAGACGCCGTCTTCATGCAGACCGGGCACAAAGCCCTGATACCGTATGTGACGCTCGGCTATCCGAGCATTGATGCCACCGTCAAAACGGTGCAGCAGCTCGCGGAAAACGGCGCGGATATTATCGAACTGGGTATACCCTTTTCCGATCCGCTCGCTGATGGCGCGACCATCCAGCGTTCCAGCTACCAGGCGCTGCAAAACGGAGTGACCCCGCAGGTCTGTATCGAGGTCGCGGCAAAATTACGCAAAAAGACTGCCGTCCCGCTGATGTTCATGACCTATTTCAATCCCGTCCTGAGTTATGGCGCGATGAAATTCTGCCAGGATGCCGCTGCCGCCGGCATCGACGGACTGATTATCCCGGACCTGCCTCCGGAAGAGGGTCTGGAACTGGAAAACGCCACGCGGCAAAGCGGGATCAGCCTGGTCTATCTGCTTGCTCCCACCAGCACCGATGCACGCATCCGGCTGGTCTCCCGCAGGTCGCGCGGCTTCATTTATACCGTGTCCGTAATCGGCGTGACCGGCGCACGCAAGCAGCTTCCCGCGAACCTGGGGATATTTCTTAAGAGAGTCAAGCGGATTACCCGCCTTCCGGTCTGTGTCGGCTTCGGCATCTCGACCGCCGCCCAGGCGAAACAGGTCGCCCGGATGGCGGACGGCGTGATTATCGGCAGCCGCATCATCCAGTTTATGGAAGCAGGCGATGCGCCCGCGCTGGTGAATTTCATCCGGGAAGTGCGCAGCGTACTGGACAACACCCGCGTTTAACCGCGTAAATTTCCCCACAAATATTCCTGCTTATTCACCTCAAATTCATCGCCAGTTCATTTCCGATTGCTAGAATTGATAATGCAAAGTAGCAGGTACTAAACTTTTAGTACCGGACACGCTATAATTTAATAGACATTTAGCGCCTGTCTGAGGGAGAATTATGAAAAAGCCGGTCATTATCGCTATTGTTGCCGTCCTGTTGCTTGCCGTGACTCTGATACCGCTCGGCTGTGCCTCTAAAGCAGGTTCGGAGGCGACTGCCACGACCCAGACTACCACTGTAAAGCTCGGTAACCTGACTATCGATATCACCGCCAGCGGCAACCTGGCGCTCACCCGCACGGCAGACCTCGCTTTTGATATCGCCGGTACTGTGGAGAGTGTCGGGGTGGAAGTCGGTGACAATGTCACTGAGGGGCAGGAACTGGCGAAACTGGACACTACCGCCTGGGAAACCTCGATAACTAACCTGGAACGGCAGTTGACCGCGGCGCAGCGCAAGGTGACCACGACGCAGCGGGCAGTAACCACTGCGGAGCGCGCGCTGGTGACGGCGCAGAAGAACGCCGATAACACCGTCGAAGCCAAACACCTCGCTCTCAGCCAGCAGGAAATCACCCTTAAAAATGCCCAGATTGCGTTGGAAAACGCTCAAAACACCTACACCGGGCCTACCATTGAAGCCGCCCAGGCGGCAGTCGACCGTGCCAAGGCTTATCTGCAATATGCCCTCGATGGGCGGGTCAACTCAACCGGCAGTGCGACAACGATGTGGGACAGCGTAGTTTCACGCGCTCAAGCCGACCTCAATTCGGCGCAGGCGACGCTCGACCAGCGGCTCACCGGCGGCGACCCTGACGATATCGCGATTAAAAAGAAGCAACTGGAGATAGCTCAGAAAAACTATCAGGATGCCGTGGATGCCGTGCCCCAGGCGGTCGAAGATGGTAAAATCGCTGTTGAGAATGCGAAGATTGTGGTGGAAGATGCCAAGATTGCCGTGGAAGATGCCCAGACCGCATTAAAAGATGCTCAGAAGGCGCTGGATGAAGGGAAGAAGGGGAACCCCGTTATCAAGGCGCCTTTTACCGGATTTGTGACTGCCGTAAACGTCAAGGGTGGCGATGAGGTGCTCAAAGGCAAGGTTGCCGTGCAGGTTGCCGACCCGAACCGTTTCGAGGCGAATATCATGGTGAATGAAATGGATATCCTGCAGGTCAAAACGGGCGGCATGGCATTTGTCCAGCCTACCGCGATGTCATCTGTGACCCTGCCGGCAACCGTGACCAAAATTTCCCCGACCGCCACAATTTCTCAGGGTGTGGTCAACTACCAGGTGACGGTGGAAGTGAAACCATTATCCGCCGCGACCGCCGGTCAGCTGCCTTCGGGACAGACTCCCACCGGGCAGCCGCGCACCGGACAATCCGGGACGGGTCAAAGTTCAAACCGCACAACTACCGGTCAGGCGGTACGACCGCAGGCATCCGGCATCGCCACCGATTTTCAATTGCGGCAGGGTCTCACGGTAACCGTCAGTATACTGGTGCAGCAAAAGCAAGGGGTATTGCTGGTGCCCAACCAGACCATCACTAGACAGGGGCAGAACACCTATGTGCAGGTCATGGAAAACGGTGCGCCCGTCCAGCGGATGGTCAAGACCGGCATGAGCAACTGGCAGAGTACTGAAATCACCGAAGGACTGACTGAAGGCGAAACGGTAATCATACCCAGGTCCACCGGCACCTCATCGACCAGCTCCCAGGGCAACCAGATGAGAGCGCCGGTGTTTATCCCCGGAGTCCGCTAGGATGATTCAGTTAGAGGATATCACCAAAAGCTATGCCATCGGGAAGCGGGAGCTTACCGTTCTGCGCGGCGTTAACCTGAATATTGCAAAGGGCGAGATGGTTGCCATCATGGGCCCATCCGGCTCCGGCAAATCGACGCTGCTCAACCTGCTGGGCTGCCTCGACCGTCCCACGACGGGCAGCTACTTGCTGGATGGTAAAGACGTCAGCCGGCTGAACAGTGGCGACCTTGCCGATATCCGCGGTCAGAAAATCGGATTCGTGTTTCAGCAATTCAATTTACTGCCGAGGCTCTCCGCCATGGCGAATGTATCGCTGGGCATGAGGTATTCCGGCGGCAGTGATTCCCGCAAGGCGCTGGAAGCGCTCACCCGCGTGGGGCTGTCCGACCGCGCGTCCCACCGTCCCACCGAGCTCTCCGGCGGCGAACAGCAGCGGGTCGCCATCGCGCGGGCGATTGTGAAACAGCCGCCCATTATCCTTGCCGATGAACCCACCGGTAACCTGGATAGCCGCTCCGGCGATGAAATAATCTCCATTCTCACTAAATTGCACGCCGAGCGCGGTATTACTCTCGTGATGATAACCCACGACCCGGACGTCGCCCATCACTGCCAGCGCATCATCCACATCAGGGACGGGCAGATTGCCAGCGAGGAAAAACTATGAAGAAATGGTTTGAACCGATAGCCAGCGCCTGGGTCGGCGTGATTACGCATAAATTGCGCAGCTTCCTGACTATCCTGGGTATTGTCATCGGCGTCGGCGCGGTCATCGCGCTGATGTCCATCGGCCGCGGCGCGCAGGCGGATATCCTTTCCCGGATTCAGACCCTCGGCGCGAACCTGGTCACTATCAGCCCGGGGGCGCTCAATTTCGGCGGAGTCCGCAGCGCCAGCGGCAGCGCCAGTACTCTCACCCTCGAAGATGCCGCCGCTATCTGGGAACAGGTGCCCGGTCTTTCTGCTATGGCGCCTACTTATTCCACCTCTCAACAACTGATTTTCGGCAGCGCCAATACACGTTCCCAGATTACCGGGACTTCTCCCGAATACCAGCAGGTCTATAGCCTGCAAATCAGTGAAGGCGCTTTCTTTTCCGATTATGATTACCAGTCCAGCGCCCGTGTCGCGGTATTGGGTGCTAACGTAAGTGAGACTCTGTTCGGCACGACTACGAATCCCATTGGACAGACTATCCGCGTCGGCAGTAATGTGGTGCGGGTTATCGGCGTATTAGCGGAAAAAGGAGCGGGCATGGGTTCTCCGGATGACGCAGTTTACATTCCTCTGACCGCATCCCAGCAGATGTATGCCCAGCCGCGTACCAGCCAGGGCGGTCACGTGGTATCCGGTATTTCTCTCACTGTTGCTGATCAGAGCAGTTCCACCGTGATTGTTGAGGAAATTACCAGTCTGCTGCGTTACCGCCATCAACTAAGCGCGGCGACGGAGAATGATTTTCGTATTACATCCATTGAAGATATTATCAAGACGATGACCGAAACGATGGGCACGATGACCTTACTGCTCGGTGCTATCGCCGCGATTTCCCTGCTGGTCGGCGGCATCGGCGTGATGAACATCATGCTGGTTTCCGTGCTGGAGCGCACCCGCGAAATCGGCATCCGCAAGGCGCTGGGGGCGCACGAGCGGGATATCTGGAGCCAGTTCCTCATTGAAGCGGCTTTCCTGACCTTTGCCGGGGGCATTGTCGGGGTACTGGTGGGTTGGGGGGCGTCTGCCATTGTGGGCAACATGGGCGTGGTCAAGACGCTGGTCTCGGCGGATATCGTGCTGCTGGCAGTCTCGGTTTCGGTGGGCATCGGGCTTTTCTTCGGCTTTTATCCGGCGTGGAGCGCTTCGCGTCTCGACCCGATTGAAGCGCTGCGTTCGGAATAGCGCCGGTTCACTTTAGATACAACGAGCCGCTCGTGGTGAGCTTGTCGATTGTCAGTCTTTGCGCGCCAGAATTGCCATGAAGAGGGGAAACTCCTGGCGGGCGCGGTTCTCCATTTTTGCCGCCTCGCCGACGCTGTGCTTATCGGAAATCCATTCCTCCAGCTTTTCAATGACGAAGCCGTTTTCCAGAAGCAGGCGGCTGTATTCAGCAAGCGGCAGGTGATAGGATAATGTCGTCGCCGATTTTACGCCGCGACCCGGGTGTGCGGTGATGGGAATGGTCAGGGGAGACAGGTAGCTGTTGATGCGGCGGTATTCGATTTTGTTCTGCCGGTCGATTTCCCATTTGGTTTGCCGGGGAATCCGGAAATAGGGATGGTTCAGCACAATAAGAAATCGTCCCTTCCTTCGGAGATGAATGCCGGCATTCTTAAAAACGCCGCCGGCGTCCTGGATGTTCTGCAGCGCCAGGATGAGAGCGGCATGGCTGAAATCCCTCTTGATGAGCGGCATCGGGCGGCTGACGTCCGCCACCATGTAGATATGGTTGCGCGCCTTGTCCAGTTGTTTCGCATGCCGGATGAGCGCCGGCGAAGCATCTACTCCGGTATAGTATACTTCTTCAGCCAGCAGCCGGGCGAGGACGCCCTGTCCGCAGGCCATGTCCAGCAGCGAAGAGTCTTCCTTCAAGTCCAGCAGTCGCAGGCTCTGCGGAAGTATCACGTGCTGGTGGTAGTAGTGACCTTCCAAACCCACCGCACGGCTGTACCAATCGCTGACATTCTGCCAGGAAGTTGCAGACTCCGGTTTTTTCTTCACAGCTAACTTTCATTCTAAGCCAGGGCGGTTGGTTTTACAAGGCAGTTATATTGACAAGCCTGGTTTGTCAGGTATACTTTAAAGGTGGAGGTGCATGATGCAAAGATGCCCTAACTGTGATAGACCGACCGCCCGCACTATCGATTGGGCTTGCCAATGGTGCGGTTACCCCCTTTTGCACGGTAACTACCAGAAATTAACCAAGACATTTAAACAATTACAGGAAGAAAGAAAAATCCCGGAGCATCAAGCTGTTCCGGAAGAAGAAGCGGAAGTCGAAGCCGAATTCGACCCCGGGGCGGAATACCGGATGAAACCGCCGCCCAAGCCGGAACTCAGAATAAAACCGATAGAGAAGGCACCGCCGGTAGCCAGGCGCCCCGAGCCTGAACCGGTCGCGAGACCAAATCCGGTCATGGCGGAAGCCCCTGTAGTAAAAGCAGAGCCGCCTCCGCCACCGGAGGAAATCGCCGAACCGGAACCGGTCAGACCGATGGTGAAACCGCAATTGATGGCGGAAGCGCAGCTTATCCCGGAAATCCCGGTCAAAGCGCCTAAACCGGAGCTTATGCCGGAAGCCGGTCCCGTCCCTGACGCCGGGAGCGAGCCAAAGAATGATGTTGTTGCCGCGCCTTCGACACCACCGCCTCTTGCACCGGAACCTGCGCCACAGATAGACATCAAGGCACTTCTGGAGAAAGATACTTTTACCACCGAAGAGCTCGACCTGCTGTATCAGGCGGACCAGGAAGCTGCCGAAGCTAAGTTCGAGGGAAAAACACTTATCATTTCCGGAGCCGTCGACCGGGCGTTCAGCAATGACAGCCTCGGTATCTACTACCTGGTGATGGGCAATATGCAACGGAACGGCATCTGGAATGTGCGTTGCACCTTTGAACCGAGCTACAGCAGCGAGTTGAAGAAATTACAGCCGGGACAGATGGTGACTGTCCGGGGGAAATACGGCGGACACGGCAAGAACATCATCCTCAAAGAATGCATCATGTCCCCCGTCGCGTAGCGGGGAAGTTGATCCAGGCGCATTCTGAGGAGTGGAATGACGAAGAATCCGTGCCTGTCACGAATAAGCCGGATTCTTTGCTTGCTCTCAGAATGACAGCAATAAAATACTGTTGATACGAAGTCTGTCGCGGAGTTGAGGTCAGCCCTTTTTTACGGCAGGCAAGCCGGCATAAATATCGAGAAACTGGTTCAGGATACGGGCAGTAGCGCCCCAGATGACCTTGCCGTGATAATCGTAAAAATACGATGTCACCTTTTTACCGTTGAAGATGCGGTTCACTTCCCGCATATGGTGCCGGTCCATCAGGTGGTCCAGCGGGGTTTCGATAAGTTCCTCGGTCTCAAATTCGTTCAGCTTGAAATTGTATGAAGATGGAATAAAACCGACGAACGGCGAAATAACGAAGTTCGTTGTGGCGCTGTTAAAATCGTCCAGCTCCCCCAGCACCTCAACATCCTCTTCCTTCAGCCCGATTTCTTCGTGGGCTTCCCGCAGTGCCGTGTTCCGGAGCGAGTTATCGGCAGCTTCATAAGTGCCGCCCGGGAAACTAATCTGTCCCTTGTGAGTCCTTACCCTTTGGGTGCGCTTGGTAAACAGAATATGGATTCTGCCGTCTTTACAATAGAGAGGCAACAATACCGCGGCGGGAATCCGTTTAACATCCATGATGCGCGACTTTTGCCGCTGAGCGAGGACTTTCTGTAGTTGCTGCTTCATGCTATTTCTATTCTAATACTTGAGAGTGACTAAGACAAATTTTAAAGCGGAAGTGATGTTGACATAACATTATGCCGTTTGACTTTTAGTGCCTGAACACGTTAGGCTTTAACTGGCGGTATCTCAAAAAATGAACGTATATGACCGGGCGGCAAATGAATCTCAAATCCGTGAGTTTTCCCGGATTAGGTATTTGTGGAATTATGTTGAAGTCCTGAAGCCGCTTCCCAGTCTGCTGCTTGCCTTCATCGGGGCGGGAGCGGCGATAATCGCTGGTGACGGGGTAATCTCCCCGCGGCTTCTGCTCATTACGGCAACCATCTTCATCGCCGCCGGCGCGGCAAACGGTCTCACCAACTACCTCGACCGCGAGCTTGACGCCCGCATGGCACGCACCAGGAACCGCGTGCTGCCGTCACGGCGCATCTACCCGGCGCAGAAGGTGCTGCCCTGGTTAATCAGCCTGATAATCGCCGGACTGGCGCTTGCCTTGTACCTGCATCCATTTGCTTTATTCGCCGATTTGTTCGGCACGCTTACCGCAGCGACCTGGCGCAAAAAAGTAACCTGTGTTTATCCGCAGGGAGTTATCGCCAGCTGCGCGCCGGTCCTGATAGGCTGGTTTGCCGTGCGACCGGTATTCAACCCGGAAATCCTGCTGCTCTGCGCCCTGATTGCCGTCTGGCTGCCGCTGCATGTCTGGAGCGTGGTCATCGCGCACCAGGAAGACTACCGGCAGGCGGGACTGAACTATTTCCCCATCAATTACCCGGTGAAAAAATCGGTGAGGGTGCTGATGGTGTTTTCACTGGTGCTGTTCGTGATTTCCCTCAGCCTGTTTTACACCGGCAGTTTCGGATGGTTGTACCTGGTAGCGGCAGTTTTATTAGGGATATCGCTGGTCTTCGCCTGCTTGCGCCTCGTGACGACCGGCGCGGCAAAAGATGCCTGGAAGCTGTACAAACTATCCACCTTCCCGTACCTCGGCATTATCTTCCTGGTAATGTGCCTGGACATCTGGCTTTAGACGATGAGCTTCACTCTGCTGAAGTCCGACCTGCCCGGCGGCGCGCGTGCCGGAGAACTGATTACACCTCACGGCACAGTGCTCACGCCGGTCTTCATGCCGGTGGGCAGCCAGGCGACGGTCAAAACTCTGACTCCCGACGACATTCATGCTATCGGCGCGAAGATGATTCTGGCGAATACTTATCATCTCTATCTGCGGCCCGGCATCGAAACCGTTGAAAAACTGGGCGGATTACACCGATTTATGGGCTGGGACGGCGCTATATTAACCGATAGCGGCGGCTACCAGGTCTTCAGCCTTTCGCCGCTGCGTCGCATCACCTACGAAGGGGTGACCTTCCGTTCCCATATCGATGGC
This sequence comes from Dehalococcoidales bacterium, assembly GCA_028706655.1. Taxonomy (GTDB): domain Bacteria; phylum Chloroflexota; class Dehalococcoidia; order Dehalococcoidales; family RBG-16-60-22; genus JAQTQH01. Next base: position 24,812 of record JAQTVW010000001.1, read on the forward strand.
AGCGAGCATTTCCTTTCGCCGGAACTGGCCATCAAATACCAGGAGTCGCTGGGCGCGGATGTCATCATGGTTCTGGACGAGTGCCCGCCGCATGACGAGAGCGAAACGGTCATACGTGATGCGATGGCACGGACGCACCGCTGGGCGGAACGGTGCCGCAAGGTGCACCGCCATGAAGGGCAGGCGCTCTACGCCATCGTGCAGGGCGGAGTCTTTCCCGAATTGAGAAAACAATCGGCGGAATACCTGACCTCTCTGGACTTTGAAGGCTACGCCATCGGCGGTCTGAGCATCGGCGAACCGAAGTCGGACACCATGGCGGTACTGGACACGACCCTGCCGCTGCTGCCGGTAAACAAGCCGCGCTACCTGATGGGTGTCGGCTCTCCGGAAGACATCGTGGAAGGCGTGGCACGCGGTGTTGATATGTTCGATTGCGCTTTGCCCACACGTACCGCCCGCAACGGGGCGCTGCTGACCTGGGCAGGACGGCGCAATATAGATAATGCGATTTTCAGTGAGATGTCAGCCCCGGTGATGCCTGGCTGCGCCTGTTACACCTGCCGCAACTTTTCCGCGGCTTATCTGCATCACCTGTTCAAGGCGAAAGAACTGCTGGCTTACCGCCTGGCGACCCTCCATAACCTGAGCTTCATGCAGACCCTGATGGAGCGCATCCGGGCGGCGATTCTGGACGGCGCGTTCGGAGAATTTCGCAGGGAGTTTCACGCTAAATACCAGCCTACCAACGAAGCGGTGAGGGTGACTCAGAAACAGAAGTGGCTCAAGGCAAAAAGAGGATAAATTTCTGTTCACCCAGAGCCGTTAATGATGAGAGAAGTTCGCTTAAGGTTCGACAAGCTCGCCACGAGCGGAATCCGAGGGATTAAAATAACGCCGCTCACCCTGAGACTGTCGAATGATGAAAGTTCACTGTTTCGTGTTGTTTGCCAGCCACTGGAGATAGTCCGGGTTGCCGCCGATAATGGGCATCGCGATTATTTCCGGCACGCTGTAGCTGTGCATCTTCTTCACCGTTGATATTATTTCACCCAGCAGGGCAGCGCGGCTCTTGACTACCAGCAGACATTCCTGGGCATTCTCAATCTTGTTCTGCCACCAGAAATGCGAGTCAACAGCCGGAATGATATTAACGCAGGCAGCCTGGTGAGCTTCCAGCAGCGCCCGGGAAATCTTCTGCGCTTCCGCTTTGGAGGAGGTCGTGACGAAAACGATGATAAAATCGGTCGTCGTCATTGGCTTAGACCAGCGCCAGCATTTTGTCTAACGCCTGCTTCGCCCGGACGCGGATGTCTTCCGGTACTGTGATGCGCGGATCCAGTTCTTCCAGCGACCACAGGATTTTGGGCAGGGTAATCAGCTTCATATTTGGGCAGACCGCCCGCTTTGAGACAGCATAGAACTTCTTATCGGGATTTTCTTTATCCAGCCGGTGGATGAGTCCGCTCTCGGTGCCGACAATCACTTCTGTGACGTCCGGTTGTTTGGCGTAACGGAGCATGCCGCCGGTGCTCAGTACTTCATCGGCAAGGGCGATAATTTCCGGGCGGCTTTCGGGATGGACGACGACCTTCGCCTGCGGGTGCTCCTGCTTCAGTTTTGCAATGTCTTCGGGCAGGATGCGGGCGTGGGTGGGCAGTAGCCGGGCCAGAGGTGCATTTTTTTACCGGTCTTCGCCGCGACATATTGTCCCAGGAATTGGTCGGGGACAAACAGGATTTCCCGTTCGCCGAGGCTCTGTACCACTTTCACGGCGTTTGCCGAGGTGCAGCAGATGTCCGATTCCGCCTTGACGGCGGCAGAGGTATTGACATAGCAGACCACTGCGACGCCGGGAATCTGTTCTTTCATGCGCCTCAACTGTTCCGGGGTAATCATATCCGCCATCGGGCAGCCGGCGCGGGCATCGGGCAGCAGCACTATTCGTGAGGGATTGAGAATCGCCGCGGTTTCCGCCATGAAATGCACGCCGCAGAAAACGATGACGTCCGCGGTGGTTTTTGCCGCCTGCTGACTCAGTTCCAGCGAATCGCCCACAAAATCGGCGATGTCCTGGACTTCGCCTAACTGGTAGTTGTGCGCCAGGATGACGGCGTTTTTAGCTTTCTTGAGCTTGAGGATTTTGTCCTGGATGGTCAATTCCTGTTCCAGTGTCATAATTTTTCCCCGATTTCTATTTTATCGCCGGGCTTTATCCTGCCGCCCTTTATCACGCGGGCAAATACGCCTTCCAATGGCATGATGCACTTGCCCACCTGTTTACGGATGGCGCAGGCGGTGTGGCATTCCTTGCCATGCTGGCTCATCTCCAGGATGACATCTTGACCCACGCGGAGCTTTGTACCGACGGGTATCGCGAGCAGGTCGATGTCTTTCGTGGTAAGGTTCTCGCCGAAATCGCCGGGAACGAGCTTCAGTCCGCTGGCGCGCATTTTGTTGATGCTCTCTTCCGCTAGCAGGCTGACCTGCCGGTGCCATTCGCTGGAAGCGTGGGCATCGCCGACCATCCCGAAATTCTCCTTGAAGACTCCTTCGGGGACAGCTTCCTTGCGGACGCCCTTGATATCGCTCTTACATACGGCGATTACTGATGCCACCTGCAGACTCCTTCGCTTTGCTTGCGGCTTGTTCGATGGTGCCGCCGCCCAGCACCGTATCCCCGTCATAAAAGACAATCGATTGTCCCGGTGTAATTGCCATCTGCGGGGGCGCGAAAACCACGCTTACTCTATCGCCGTCAAGAGGTGTGACCAGAGCTTCTGCTCCGGGATGGCGGTATCTGATTTTAGCGTTTACGGTAATCGGTTGCTCCGGGCGCGCGATTGCACTCCAGGTCACACCGGCGGCAGTCAGCTCCCGCTCGTAAGTATCGTCTTTGCCGCCGACCACGATGGCGTTGCGCTTGGCATCGATAGCGGTCACATATAGCGGCTCCGGTGCGGCGATACCGAGCCCTTGCCGCTGCCCGACGGTATAGAACGGCAAGCCGCGATGCTGCCCCAGTATGTTCCCGTCCTTATCCAGGACCGGTCCAGGTCTGGCTTCCCCCTGCATCATTTCTGCGTAGTCCCCGGAGATGAAGTTCTGGCTGTCCGGCTTATCGGCAACCTGCAGCCCGAAGCGCGCTGCCATCGCCCTGACCTCGGTCTTGGTATAACCGCCCAGCGGCAGCATCAACCGGCTGAGTTGTTCCTGCGACAGCCGGTACAGAAAATAGGACTGGTCTTTGGACAGGTCTTTAGCCTGCTTCAAAAGGTAACGGTTCTGCGCCGGGTCATATTCCACGCGGGCGTAATGCCCGCTGGCGACGAAATCGAACTCCAGCCCGCTGTCCCTCGCCTTCTCTATCAGGGCGTGAAACTTGATTTGATGATTGCATTTCACGCAGGGATTGGGCGTCCGCCCGGAGAGGTACTCCTGGCAAAAATAGTCCAGGATGGTGGTCTTGTATTCTTTCGTCAGGTCGATGACATGAAAGGGGATGTTTAACGATTCCGCGACCCTGCGGGCGTCTTCGATATCATAAGGTTCTTCCGGTCCGTAGCACCCGTGATGCGCGCCACCGCCGGATACTTCCGTCCCGTCCCATATCTTCATGGTGACGCCGGTGACCTGATAGCCCTGTTCTTTGAGCAGGGCTGCGGCGACTGAAGAATCGACGCCGCCGCTCATGGCGACGAGGACCCTGATGTTTTTATTTCCGGGGCTATTTTGAATCGCCACCGCTATCCTCGACTTCGGCAATAACTTCCTGGTGCTCTTCCGGGGCTTCTACAGGCGGTGTAACGCCGGCGACGCTCTCCAGTTTGCCCAGTCGGTCTTCGACCTTGTGCAGCTCCTGGTGCACCAGCCGGATAACTTCCGCCACCGGGTCGGGCAGTTTGCCGTGCTCCAGGTCCTGGTAGGGCTTGAGGCGGTCACGGACAACTTTACCGGGGATGCCCACGACCGTCGCGCCCGGCGGCACATCTTTGATGACCACCGAGCCGGAGCCGATGCGCGCGCCGTCCCCGATGGTGATTGCGCCGAGGGCAATGGAACCGCTACCCATCTCCACGTTGTTACCCAGCGTGGGATGGCGCTTCTTCTTTTCCAGCGTCGTGCCGCCCAGCACTACCCCCTGGTAGAGAAGGACATCATCGCCGATTTCCGCGGTCTCGCCGATAACCACTCCCGAACCGTGGTCGATGAAGAAACGGCGCCCGATTTTCGCGCCCGGATGGATTTCGATGCCCGTGAAAAACCGGCTCCAGTGCGAATTCAATCGCGCGAAGAATTTCAGATTATGGTTCCACATCCAGTGGGAGCAACGATGAGACCACAGGGCATGCAGACCGGGATAGCAGCACAGCACTTCGAGGGTGCTGCGGGCTGCCGGGTCTTTGGTGAATACGGTGCGAATGTCTTCTCTGAGTGTCTTAAACATAGAGCCTCATCATTTGCCTTATGTCACTAACTGCCTATATTATACCGCTTTTTACGTTCAATGCTGAAGTTGACTGCATGACATTCTCTTGATGATTAAGGCTTTGCTTCCTGGAACAGCACTGTGGATAGGTAGCGTTCGCCGGTGTCAGGAAGCAGGGCGACGATGAGCTTGCCCTTGTTTTCAGCCCGGCGGGCGATTTCCACCGCCGCCCAAGCGACTGCCCCGGAGGATATCCCCGCCAAAATGCCTTCTTCTTTCGCCAGACGGCGCGCCATTCCTATCGCGTCATTGTCTGCTACTTGTAGGACTTCATCTATCAGGCTTCGATTCAGCACCTCGGGAACGAATCCCGCGCCGATGCCCTGGATTTTATGCGCCCCCGGTTTGCCGCCGGAAAGGATAGGCGAACCGGCCGGCTCGACGGCGATTGCACGGAAGCCGGGCTTCTTTGATTTGATTGCCTCGGCGACTCCGGTGATGGTCCCTCCCGTGCCGACTCCGGCAACAAAGCAATCTACTTTACCATTAGTATCGCGCCAGATTTCTTCGCCGGTGGTCAGGCGGTGGATTTCCGGATTAGCCGGATTTTTGAACTGTTGCGGCATGAAATACCGCGGGTCCTCAGCTACCAATTGTTCAGCCTTCTTGATAGCGCCCGGCATACCTTCGCTCCCCGGCGTGAGCACCACCCGCGCCCCCAGCGCCGCGAGCAGTTGCCGGCGCTCTACGGACATGGTCTCGGGCATGGTCAGGACGAGCTGATATCCCCGCGCGGCGCACACGAAGGCGAGTGCAATGCCGGTATTGCCGCTCGTCGGCTCGACTATGACCGTATCTTTCTTGATCAGACCTTTGGCTTCGGCATAGGCAATCATGGCGACTCCGATGCGGTCTTTGACGCTGCCGGCGGGATTGAATGATTCCAGCTTGGCGGCGACCTCCGCTACGGCGCCTTTTGTGACATGGTTCAGCCGGACCAGCGGCGTATTGCCGATGAGATGTGTCGTATCCGGAGCGATGCCCCGGGTCAACTTGAGGATTTCCGTATTCCAGTATTTTACCGTTTCAGTCACTTTGCTGCTCCTTACACGTAGTACATTGCCTGTCCCGCGGACTCTTTGCTCTTCTGGCGCTCCGCTAAATCGTGCAGGGTTATCCCTTCGAGGAAATTCCGTACCACCATTTGCATATCGCACCAGACATCGCGGGTGGCGCACTCACGGAAGCGGTCGCATACCTCCGGTTTGTCCACGCATTCAACGGGCGTAAACGAGCCTTCGAGGAGCTCGATGATTTCAGCGAGGGTGATTTGTTCGGGGGCTTTTGCCAGCATCACGCCGCCCTTCGCTCCGCGGATACTCCTTACGATACCGGCATTGACCAGCGGTGTGATGAGGTGTTCGAGGTAGTGCAGGGAGATTTCCTGCCGCCGGGCAATGTCTTTGAGTTGAACGGGCTCGTCAGGCGGCTGGAGCGCCAGGTCGAGCAGCGCCCTTGTGCCGTACCTTGCCCTGGTCGATAGTTTCATAACATTGTCTCCATTGTTGACCAAAATAATAGGGATTGTTTTAAATTTATCATGGCATCAATCAACATGTCAATAGCCGCTACGCTGGTCGTCAGGCTTGCTTAGGTGGTATGATAAATACAAAATATACTCAGGAGGCGAATCCTTGTCGATAAAACTAACTTTCCTCGGCGCGGCGCAAAATGTCACCGGCTCGCAATACTTGCTGGAAGCGAATAATATCCGGCTGTTGATAGACTGCGGGCTGCACCAGGAAAGGGAGTTTAAGAGCCGGGACTGGGGTCCTTTCCACTATCCTCTGGACAGCATCGATGTGGTGCTGCTGACTCATGCCCATCTAGATCACAGCGGTCTGCTGCCCAAGCTGGTGCGCGAAGGCTACCGCGGCAAGATTTACAGCACCACCGCCACCGCGGAGATTGCCCAGATTATTTTGCAGGACTCCGCCAAGATTATGGAAGAAGACGCCGAGCAGAAGAAGAAAAGACACGAGCGCGAGGGCAGGCAAGCTCCTTTCCCGGAAATCCCGCTCTATACCGTCGCGGATGCACAGGCGGCGGCGCCCTATTTTGCGCCGGTAGATTATGAAAAACCGCTCAAGTTCGGCGAAAATGTCGAGGTCTCTTTTCACGATGCCGGGCATGTTCTCGGTTCGGCGATGCTCAAAATTGTCGTGACTGAAGGTCAGGAGAAACGTACTATCGTCTTCTCCGGTGATGTCGGCGCGCGTAATAAACCGATACTGCGCGACCTGACGGTCTTTCCGCAGGCGGACTATGTCGTTATAGAGTCCACCTACGGCGACCGGCTGCATGAGCGTCCCGGAAACATCGCCGAGGACCTCGCCGATGTTATCAACTACACCGTTCAGGCGAGGGGCAACATCGTGGTGCCCAGTTTCGCGCTGGAGCGGTCGCAGGAGATGCTCTTTTACATGAACGGGTTACTCCGTGAGAACCGTATTCCGCATATCATCGTCTTTGCCGACAGCCCCATGGCAAACAATATTACCGGTATTTTTGAACGCCATCCCGAGCTTTATGATAAAGAAATGACGGAACTCCTCCACCAGCACAAGAACCCATTCCGCTTTCCCGGGTTGGAATATGTCAATACTGTGGAGGAGTCCAAGGCAATCAACCATGTCGTCGGGACTGCGATGATAATTGCCGGCTCCGGTATGTGCAACGGCGGAAGGGTGAAACACCACCTCGTTTCTAATATTTCCCGGCGGGAAAGCACAATTCTGTTTATCGGATATCAGGCTCAGGGTACGCTGGGCAGACGCATCCTGGATGGGGATAAAATAGTGCGTATACTGGGGCAGAACTACCGGGTGCGCGCAAAAATCGCCCAGATACACGGCTTTTCCGGTCATGCGGACCGGGACGGGCTTTACCAATGGCTTACCGCACTGGGAAAACCGCCGCGCCGGGTTATCGTCACGCATGGTGAAATAGACTCAGCCCATCGCTTTGCCGATTTTGTGGCGAAAGGTACCGGCTGGCAGGTCGCCGTACCGGCGTATGGCGATACTCTGCAACTAAGCTAAGCCAGATTTCGGAATCGAAAACCGGACTGCTTTACAATTTGTGTCCCGTGTTGTATAAAGTACGTACATGACAAACGAATTCCGCAACCTGCCCGCCGTGGATAAAATTCTCTCCGATGAGCGAATCAGGTCGCTGGAGGGGACTTATCCCCATGAGCTAATCGTAGACCTCTCCAGAGAGCAGTCGGAGCAGGAGCGCCGCCGGATTGCCGGCGGGAAAAAGCCGCATACAGCGCAAGAGATTGCCGCGGCGGTCTTGGCGGAAGTGCAGGCTCTGGAAACGCCAAATTTGCGCCCGGTGATTAATGCCACCGGTGTTATCCTGCATACCAACCTGGGACGCGCTCCCCTGAGTCCTGGAGCGATTGCGGCGATGGATAGGGTCTGCCGTGGCTACTCCAACCTGGAGTTCGACCTGGAAAGCGGCAAGCGCGGCTCGCGGGACAGTCACATCGAGACGCTGGTCTGTCGGTTGACCGGCGCCGAAGCGGCGATAGTCGTGAACAATAATGCCGCTGCCGTCCTGCTGGGGCTGAGCGGCCTGGCAAAACGCAAAGAGGTCATCGTCTCGCGGGGACAGGCGGTGGAAATCGGGGGCGGTTTCCGCATCCCGGATGTCATGCGTCAGAGCGGTGCGAAACTGATTGAAGTGGGGACGACCAACTGCACCTACCCCGCCGATTATGAGCAAGCCATCACCGAACGCACTGCGGCACTGTTGCGGGTGCACTCCAGCAATTTCAAGGTCGTCGGCTTTACGAATGAGGTTACTATCGAAGAACTGGCGGCGCTGGGCGAAGCGAAGAATGTGCCTGTTTTTGACGACCTCGGCAGCGGCTGTTTCCTGGATACGACAAAATATGGTCTCGCTTATGAGCCGATGGTGTCGCAGAGTATTGCCTGCGGCGCGGCGCTGGCGTTTTTCTCCGGAGATAAGCTGGTGGGCGGCCCGCAGGCGGGCATTATCGCCGGGAAGAAAGAATATATCGATAAACTGCGCAAACACCCGCTGGTAAGGGCGATGCGGATTGACAAGATACGGCTGGCAGGTCTGGCGGCAACCCTGCTTCATTATTTGAAAGGCGAGGCGGAAAGCAAAGTGCCGGTCTGGCGTATGATTGCCTCACCGATTGCCGATATCGAAAGCCGGGCAAACCGGTGGGCGGATGCTTTGGGCAAGAGGGCTGAGGTCGTCAGCGGGGAAAGCATGGTGGGCGGCGGCAGCCTGCCCGGCGGGACGCTGCCGACGCGTCTGGTCGCCATCGGCAGGCAGGATGCCGCGCTGGCCCAGCGTTTGAGCCGGCAGTTGCGGCACCAGGAAGTGCCCGTCATCGGAAGGATTGAACAGGAGACCCTGCTCCTCGACCCGCGCTCGGTCCTCCCGGAAGAAGACGACATAATATTGCAGTTATTGCGTAATTTACAATAGCTGAGGAGCATCGCAAGATGACCGGCAGCATTAATAAATACTGGGTAAAATGGACCATTGCCTGCGGCGCCGGAGAATTAATTGGTATTGGTGCGGCGGCGGGAATCTGGGTGCTGCATTCGCGGTTCCTCGGCGAGCCGCAGACAGCGGGGCGGCGTCTGTTGCTGATTGTGATAATGATGCTGGCAGGAATTATCGAAGGGTCGGTTACCGGCGCTTTCCAGTGGGCGGTGTTGAAGATTAGATTTGCGGACATCAGGGCGCGGAACTGGCTTTTTTACACTGCGCTGGGCGCGGCTGTTGCCTGGCTGCTGGGGATGTTGCCGTCTACTTTCATACCGCAGGACGGTGGAGGTATGGCGGATATCGCCGGCTGGCAAATGATATTACTTTCGGCAGCACTCGGCATATTTCTGGGGGCGCTTTTCGGGGCGGCGCAGTGGCTGGAGCTAAGGAAACATACCCCTGACGCCATTCGCTGGATTCCGGCGAATCTGCTGGCATGGATGGTTGGCTTAGCGGTTATCTTTGCCGGCGCGGCGATTCCCGGCGAGGAAACGGCTTTGTTTGTAACCATCATTATCGGTGCGGTCTCAGGTCTGCTGGGCGGGCTCTCTGTTGGGGCTGTTACCGGGCTGTTTCTCATTAAATTAAATCCTGAGCGAGGTTAGCTTCATGTTCGTTCTGGGTACCGCAGGGCATATCGACCACGGCAAATCGGCGCTGGTGCAGGCGCTGACTGGCATTGACCCTGACCGCCTCAAGGAAGAAAAAGAGCGCGGCATGACCATCGACCTCGGTTTTGCCTGGCTCAAGCTGCCCGGCGGCAAGGAAGTCGGCATCGTCGATGTTCCCGGACATGAGCGCTTCATCAAGAACATGCTGGCGGGGGTGGGCGGCATCGACCTGGCGCTGCTGGTGATTGCCGCCAACGAGGGTGTCATGCCGCAGACGCGCGAGCATCTTGCCATCCTCGATTTGCTCAAGGTTCGCCGTGGTATTATAGTCATTACCAAGAAAGATTTAGTTGATGCCGATTTGCTCAGCCTGGTCAAGATGGAAATCGCCGAACTGATGGCGCCCACGACACTCGCGCAGGCGCCGGTCGTCGCCGTTTCCTCAATCACCGGAGAAGGTATCCCGGAACTGCTGGCGACTATCGATAATTTGTTGGAATCTACCGAGCCGCGCAAAGATTTGGGGAAACCCCGCCTGCCAATCGACCGGATTTTCACGATTACCGGCGCCGGTACCGTTGTGACCGGCACGCTGATAGACGGCTCTCTCTCGGTAGGACAGGAAGTCGAGATTGTCCCGGCGGGCTTGAAGTCCCGCCTGCGCGGCTTGCAGACCCACAAGTCCCGTGTCGATTCCGCCCAGCCGGGCACCCGCGTGGCGGCGAATATCGTCGGAGTGTCACTGGAACAATTAAAGCGCGGTGAAGTCCTCACCACGCCGGGGTGGCTCAAACCGGCGACCATGCTGACGGTAAAACTGCAACTGCTTGCCTACTTGCCACGCCCCTTGCGGCATAATACCAGTGTCAGCTTTCACAGCGGCGCTGCCGAGACCGTGGCGAAAGTGCGGCTCCTGGAAAGTGAGACACTGAAGCCCGGAGAAGCAGCGTGGGCTCAGATAGTTTTAGCCGAACCGGTAGCGCTGGTCGGCGGCGACCGCTTTATCATCCGTTCCCCGGTGGAAACGCTGGGCGGCGGCGAGATAATCGAACCGCATGCCGCGCGTCTGCGGCGTTTCCGCCCGGAGATATTCCGGAGCCTCGCAGCCAGGCAGGCGGGCACTGCCGAGGAAGCGGTACTGGCTTTGTTAGAAACCAAGCAGCCGATGATTATCCCCGCTCTCCTGAGCCAGAGTCATCTGCCGGAAGGAGAAGCCCGCACTCTTGTCGATGCTCTCGTCGCGCAGGGAAAAATCATCAGTATCGGGCAGGGAGAACAGAGTCTGCTGTTTACTGCGAACGGATGGAGCAACCTGGCAAAGCGGGTGGCTTCCTGGCTGCGGGACTACCACCAGAAGTTCCCGGCGCGCAGCGGTATGCCCCGCGTCGAGCTTGCCAGCAAGTTGAAACTAGGCGAACCTGCTTCGGCGGCGCTGGGGAAACTGGTAGGACAGGGTGTTATCGCGGAAGAAAACACGGTCATGCGCCTGCCGGAGCACACGGCGAAACTGACCTCCGCGCAGCAGACCAAAATAGATGCTTTTCTCAGGTCGCTGGCGCAGCAGCCTTATGCCCCGCCTTCCGACCTGATGCCGGAGCCGGATGTACTGAACCTGCTCATCAGCCAGCGCAAAGTGGTCAAAGTGAGCGACAGCATCGTCTTCAGCGCTTCTGCCTATGATGCCATGCTGGCGAAGCTGAAAACCTATATCAGGGAGCACGGCAAGGTCACGCTCGGCGAAGTCAGAGACCTTTTCCAAACGAGCCGCAAGTATGCCCAGGCGTTTTTAGAGTATGTAGACGCCCATAAAATCACCAAACGCGTCGGTGACGACCGGGTGCTGTATTAATCACCCTGTTCCGTTATTGTATAATATCGTTATCCCTTGCTTAAGGAGCGAATAATGTGGGAATGGTTTATCGCCCATAGCACACTGGTAATGCTGGCTGCGGGCATCATGCTGGTTGCCTTGCTGGTTATCCGGGAACGGCCCCGGCGTAAAAAACCCGGTGGTGAGTTATTACCTCACAAGCACAGTAAATCCTGGTCATCCGTCTTCTGGATTACCGAAGTCATCCTGCTGGGTATTGTCGCGATGGGGTTGTGGGCAACCATCGTTTCGCGGGTGGGCATCGGTTCGGTGATTACTCCGGAGATGGCGAAAGGATGGCTATTGGAACACGGCAGCGCCATCCTGTTTATCTTTCTGTTCGGGGTAGCTATGTGGTACGCATTGATACGGTTTCTGCCGCCGCTCGTCATCAGCCTGATGGTGCATCCAATCAAGGGCGAAAGCCTGGAAGGCGTCAAAAAACGTACCGATACTCTGCTCGGCATTTTCCTGGGTGTAGGCAAGATACTGATTGTCATCATGATTGTCTTCATGATTCTCTCCGAGCTAACCATTCCTATCGCCCCTATCATGGCCGGTTTTGGTATCGTCGGTATCGCCGTCAGCTTCGGCGCCCAGTACCTGATACGGGACATCATCGCCGGTATTTTTATCCTGATGGAGAACCAGTACCGGGTCGGCGATGTGGTGAAGATAGCTGATGTCTCCGGTCTGGTGGAGGAAGTGAACCTGCGCAAGACGGTATTGCGGGACCTTGACGGCATCGTGCACCATGTTCCGAACGGTGAAATAAGAGTTGCCAGCAACTTAACCCGCCACTACTCGCGGGTGAATTTGAATATCTCAGTATCGTATAATACTGACCTTGACCATGCCATCGATGTTATTAACCGTGTGTGCCGTGAGATGGCTGCCGAAGAAAAGTGGGCAAAGGTTATCCGGACTACGCCAAAGGTGCTGCGGGTAGACAAACTGGGGGATTCCGGTATTGAACTGAAAATCATCGGGGATGTCAAGCCTATCGAGCAGTGGAACGTGATGGGGGAGATGCGACTCCGTTTGAAGAAGGCGTTTGACGCTGAAGGAATCGAGATACCCTTGCCGCGCACTAAGGTCTATTTCGGTAATTCACCGGATGATGTGAGGGAGACAGACCAGAAAAGCGGTTGACAATTAGCCTGCCACAGGATAAGATAACCGCACGGGGTAGCTGATGCAAGGAGGTTCGCGATGCCAGTCTACATGATGTTGACCACGCTGACACAGGAAGGCCGCAAGACCATCCGGGACAATCCGGAGCGAATCAGGGAAGTCGATAAGGAAGTCGAGATTATGGGCGTGAAAATATTGACGCAGTACGCTCTGCTCGGACCCTACGATTTTGTGAATATCATCGAAGCCCCCAGCGATGAAGTCGCGGCGAAGCTTGCCATCAACCTGAGCGCCCGCGGTACCGTCGGTGCGACGACGCTGCCGGCGATGCCTATCGACCACCTTGTTGAGATTCTGAAGAAGAAGACGGTGGACTGGTAGCCGGCGGAGTGCTGTTCACCATCCGGTAATAATCGTCTATCCAGGCAAGGAACTCATCGGTGCCGGAAAACTCGCGGTAGTATTCCTCGGCAAACGCGATATAAATCTGGGAATTGTACATTCCGGAACGCTCCAGATTCATAAACCAGTGTGCCAGCGCCTGCGGGAACGGCTGACTGCCGAAGCCGCCGAGATTCACAAACGGGGTGTAGTAACGTCCGGAAACATCAAAAACGGAGAGATGCCCTCCGTCCAGCGGGATGCCAACCGCGACATGGGCTTTGGGTGTGGGCTCTTCCGTCCTGGCGCCGATAATCCAGATAGGATATTGTCTCTGGCTGTAATTCAGCAGCATACTTGCCAGCAGCGCGGAAATGTCTTCGCAGTCTCCCTGCCGGTCAATGATAGTCTCGATGGGCAGCCGCCAGAAATCGTTCTCCCACTGCAGGGCATCAGCACCGGATTCCAGGTTTTCGGGGAGGATGGGGGTGGGGCTGTCCTGGGTATACTCCACGTTCATCAGTACCCAGCGGTACATCTCGGTGTAGTCTTTCCAGAACGAGTCCGGATGAAAACCGCCGGTAATATTATCAACCAGCGCCGCTACCGCCGGTTCGTCCGGTGTGATGAAAAGCCGGGCGTTCTGGCCGCTGCCCAGTCTCACATCCAGTTGCGCCCGGATTTGCTCGTAATTAGCCAGCATCTGCCCCTGCCGCGTCACCCGGTCGGATAGCTGCTCGAAGCGGTACAGCAGGCTGACGCTCAGCCCGAGCGAAGCTATCGCCACCACGGCGGAAACGAGAAACAACTTTTTCCGGAAATCGAAATTCATTCTACTTTGATTATATAACCGGCGGGCGGAAAAGGCTAACGGCGGAACTGAAAGATGCAAAATTCCGCACCGCGGCACATGCGCTGCAGGTGCTGAAAGGACAATTTGCTGTCAAATTCCGCCGCCCATGCTGAATGAACGCTGTTGCAGATGACATCGCCGATACGCGCGGAGAGGCTGCCCCGCCCCGAACGCACCTGGATTTCCAGGAACGGGCAACGGTCGATATGGAGCTCCAGGCTATCTTCTGATTTCCGCCAGTCCTTGAGGTGAAATCCTTCCATTGCCTGGCGTGTGGTCAAACACTCAAACAGGGCGTCAATAGGGTTATCTGTCTTGACCATGGACTTCAAGATGCGAGCCTGTATCTTGGGCAGGATTTTCCAGACGGCGTCATCAAGGGCAAGAGCCTCCTCGAAGCCGTATTTTTCTTCCAGCTTCATGAACCATAATCCATCGACGGCGGTATAGCTGCGGTGGAGGTATTCCGTAATTTGCTTGTCCGTTAGTTTAATCATATTAGGAACTTTTCAGGCAATATGCTAGGTCAGGTTTCTCAGGTATTTATGCAGATAGCGGTGCGCCAGCGCCAGAAGGATGCTGGCAGTCAAGACGGTCAGAATAATCGCCGGAGAAAAACCGCTGATAGCGACGCCCAGCGCGGTGCCGCTTGCCGGGGGATGCTCAGCGTCCAGCGCCACCATGAGGAACATGGAAATGCCCACCGATGCGGAATATACAATTATGGAGGATGCAGTCGAGGCGTGCGGGAAAAGGAAGCAAAGAGAACCGATTATCAACCCTATTATATGCCCGCCAATAATACGCCGCGGCCTGGCAGTGCTCAAGCCCGGCATGGTGAATACGATGAAAGCTGTCGCGCCGATGGACGCCACAACAACAGCATGTTCGGCTCTCAGCACTGCGAGCACAATCGCCAGTACAACGGTCGCCAGCAAACTCTGGTAAACGTAATGCTTCCAGAGCAGGCGGAACTCGGCGGTGATGTGGGACCACCTGCGGTGCAAGTAGGTTGCCGGACGGGTGATTATCATTTTATCAGCAGCAGTATTTTGTTTATTATAGCTGCTGCCGCCGCCGGAAGGCAAAAATATCGATTGGACGGTCTTAGAGGTAACGCTTCAGGGAAACCTTGGACGACAACTGGGGGATGACACCGTAGAGCCGTAGAAACGGATATCGTATGATATCGTGAGTATAAGAAAGCGTTATTTCAGGTTATGTTTCAAGCTGACTTATGAATTCGCTCAAGAGTTATTTTGCGGGCAGTTACCCCATAAGAATCATCCTGGGCGCGCTCGTTGCAGCCGTTGTCGCGGATGGCGTTATCACCCGTTTCCTGGTCTTCAACGGGCTGGCTTATGAGGGCAATCCGCTGCTGCGTTACTGGGTGTACCAGGATACCTTCCTGTTCCTGAAGCTGATGGGAGGACTGCTGGCCGCGATGTATCTCTGGAGCATCCACAAGCGGCATCCCCGGCTGGCGATTGGTTTCAGTTCCCTGTGTCTTTCGGTGTTTACCGGCATACTTATCTGGAATCTGTTGATAGCGCTCTGAGGACGTCCTAAAAGCCCAGGCTTTCACCAACCATCACGACGTGCGTGTGGGTTTCCGGATATATCCCCGGGTGTTCACCATCGATGATGACAATCTGGCGGCACATCTTCAACTCGCCGCGGCAGTTGTTGCAAAAGCCGGTCACTCCGCAGGGGTTGCGGAAGGTATGCCGCTTGGCATTCAGCGGCGCGGCGATTTCCTTGACCCGTTTTATCCCGTTTTCCGCATCGCTGACGATTTTATTGGCTCCGGCAGCGATGATGACTTTTTTCGGTCCGAAGAGCAGCCCCGCGACACGGTTGCCTATCCCATCGATGTAGATGAGCTTGCCATCGAGCGTGACGGCGTTGGCGCCGGAAAGAAAAACATCCGCCGTCAGGGCTTTCCGCCGCCGCTCCATGCTTTCTTCACTGCTGACGCCCGGCTCCCACGGATCGATGAAATTGTACTTACTTGTTCTCAGTTCGGCAATAACGCCTATCTGGTGGAGCGTCACCGAATCGCCGTAGCCGATGACCGACCCCGGCGGGATGAGCTCCATCACCGTAGCGAAAGCGCTCTTGCGGTCGGGAGCATAGTAGCCCTTCATGTAGTTCTTTTCCAGGCACTCGATAGCTTTCTTGCAGCGCTGTTCGAAGTACCATGCCTCGGTATCCCGGTTGTACGTCCGGTCGATAGGCATGATGGTTTCCCAGAAACTTTTCTCCTCGGGCATGAATTCCTCCTGAATTATCTGGCGGGAGCGCATGGGAGTCGAACCCACCGAAGACACTGACGTGCCCCCCAACGGATTTGAAGTCCGCGAAGTCCACCGGGGCTCATGCGCTCCCCTCGTTGGCGGTTCAAGTATAAAAGATGGAGCGGTATTTGTAAAGAGTATCAGCGCCCGGAATCCGGCGTGAGCGCGGTCTCGGTCACGGGGACGTCGCGGCGCTCGAACAGCTTTGCCAACCAGATGCTCAGCTCGTAGAGGACAATCAGCGGTATGGCGACCAGAAGCTGGTTAAACGGGTCGAAGGTGGGGGTAATAATTGCCGCAAGGATGAAGGAGCCCAGCAGAGCGACCCGCCGTTTGCCTGCCAGCCAGCGCGCCTTGACGATGCCGATGCGGGCGAGGATGGTAGTCAGGACGGGCAGTTCGAAGACCAGCCCGATTGCCAGCAGTATGCGGGTAATCAGTGAGATGTAGTTGCCTATGCGGATTTGCGGTGTGACAACGTTGCTGCCCAGGCTGATTAAGAAATTTACCGCCGGTGGGATAAGGACAAAATAGCCGAAGACCACGCCGCCGGCGAACATGATGCCGATGAACGGCAGCGCGATATAGAGATATTTCTTTTCCCTTGAGGTCAGGGCGGGAGCGATGAACAGCACTATCTGTAAGATGACATAAGGTGCGGCGAGTACGATACCGCTCGCCAAGCAGACCTGCATCATCGTACCGAGCATCTCGGTGAGTTCAATGTAGACGAATTCCGTGTTCTGTGCCGGTCGAATCAGGATGCCGAAGAGGCGTTCCCAGAAGGCGAAGGAAATCATGGTGGTAATCGCCAGGGCAATGGCAATGCGGATGAGGCGCTTGCGGAGTTCGTTGAGGTGCCCGAGGACTGTCAGTTTGCCGTCAGTCATTTTGTTTGCCGTCGTCCTTTGGCTGGGTCGAGGCGGGTGGCTTCAGTTTCTCTTCTGTTTCGATTTCCCGGGTGATGGCTCCGGTAAAATCGGAGCTGGCTTTACGCAGGGCGCGAATAGTCTTGCCGATAGTGCGGGCGATTTCCGGCAGCCTGCCCGGTCCCCAGATGATGAGGGCGATGACCAGGACGAGGAAAATCTCCCAGAAACCCATGCCGAAAAGTTCCATATTGTTATAACCACAGTCCCGCTGAAAGAGCGGAAACGTCAGCTAGCTTTTGACCGGCTTATCGGGAGTTTCCTTGGACTTGTCTTTTTCTTCTTCGTCCTCGCCGGTCTGTGCTTTCTTAAACAGCCGGATGCCCTTGCCGAGGGCACTGCCTACCTGCGGCAGTTTCCCGACGCCGAAGATAATAAGAATAATCACCAGGATGAGGGCAATTTCGGGGACTCCCAGACTCCTGAACATGACGATCCCTCCTGATTTGTTGCCTAATGTTACCATAATTATACCTTTGCTTTGCTGGAAAGTCTAACGGGTAAAGTAACCTCATGGGAATTGCTAGACTCTTTAATGTTTCAGAGATTGCAGGATTGTTAGCGTTTACCTATAGACAAATGCAAAAAACAGGGATATAATCGCTATTGAATAATAACGCTAAGTGAGAAGTCATAAGGGAGAGAATGCCATGACGAGGAAGTTATTGTCCACGAGAAAAGTATACATTATCATAGCTGCGGTTGTGTTGTTGGTTTGTACTTCATTATTACTCCCGAAGTTCACTTCCCAGGAAGATATCGTCTATGCGGCAACGAAAGACGCTTCGCTGATTGATTATACTGTTGTTGTTAAAGATGAGCACAACGCTCTGCTGGGTACTTTCCTGACGGTCTCCAACATCAGCTCCGTAACCGATGTTATTGAATACCAGGACGGCGAGGACAGAATACTCAGAAAAAGACCCGGCATGACGAGATATCCGAATGTTATCCTCGAGCGCGCTCTGTCCACCGAAAATGATGCAATGTGGGCGTGGCGACAGACTATTTTAATGGGCAAACCGGAACGGCACTCGCTGAGCATTGAGATTTATAGTAAAAAAGATTTAAATACCCCCCTGGTTAAGTATATTCTCGAATACTGCTGGCCGAGTAAGGTTATTCTTCCTGAGTTAAGGTCAGATAGCAAGGGAATTCCGATTGAACAGTGGGAGATTGCCTGCGAAAGTTTCCAGCGGGTAGTCCCATAAGGTAATCGCACAACACGAGTTTCGGATTAGATAGTTGCGATGGCTCAGACTTTGATTTGAGTGTTTGCTCTGTGTAGTTTAGCTCTCTCTAGCCTCAATCTCTCGGAGCACCGCTTTTACTATCTCCGGCAGCTTCTCCTTGACTTCGGGGGAAAGCTCCATGCCCCAATCGATTTCCTTCGGCTCGACGCCGATGATGACAGTCTCTGCGGGCGCGGTCTTTGCCAGTCGCATCGTCTGGAGGCTCTCTTTGACGCCGAACTCGTGCAGTGAGAGCAGCCGGCCTGCCCGCGGGTCGAGGTCATCCGGCGTAAAACGGTAAATCGCCCCCGGCGCGCCGCCCGCCCGTGCCGCATCGATGATTATCAGTTTATCTCCCGCCCGCGAGAGGGCAATCAGGTCCGGCGAAGTACCGCCATCGATAATTGTGACTTCCTGCGGCAGAGCTAACTCCTGCAAGGCTTGAACGGCATGGATGCCCACGCCATCATCTTTCATGAGCAGGTTGCCCACGCCGATAACCACGCAGCGGTTGGCAGTCTTTTTCATCTCTGTCAGCAGATGCGCGGCAGCAGCTCGCCGACGGGCATATCGATGATTCGTGATGAGCCGAAGCGCGTCTGCATGACCACCCGCCCCGGGTGTTCCTTGACTACCTCGCCGATGACGAGGGCATCTTTACCATACTTGTGCTGCTTCATTTTCGCCAGTATCTTATCGGCATCCTGCGGCGCAGCCACGGCGACCAGCTTGCCCTCATTGGCGATGTGCAGCGGGTCGAAGCCGAGCAGTTCGCAGGCGGCGGCAACCGCTTTGGCGACCGGTATGCTGGTTTCCGCTATTCTGACGCCGACCTTTGATTGCAGGGCAAAATCGTTTAGTGTAGTCGCCAGACCGCCGCGGGTGGGGTCGCGCAGGCAGCGGATATTTTTCGAGACTGCCAGCATCTCTGACACCAGTCCGTTCAGCGGGGCGCAATCACTTCTCACCGGCGATTCAAACCGCAAGCCTTCCCGCTGGCTCAGTACGGCGATGCCGTGGTCGCCGATATTGCCGCTGAGGATAATCTTGTCACCGGGACGGGCATTCGCCGCTGAAATATCGACTCCCTCAGGGACACTGCCCACGCCCGCGGTATTGATGAACAGCTTGTCCGCCTGTCCCTGGTTGACCACCTTGGTGTCTCCGGTGACAATCCTGACGCCGGCTTCTGATGCTGACGTGCAAATCGATTGGATTATATTTTTCAATTCAGCGAAGGACAACCCTTCTTCGATAATCAGGGCAAGGCTCAGATATTTGGGGACAGCGCCGCTCATGGCGAGGTCGTTGACCGTGCCGCAGACCGCCAGCTTGCCGATATCGCCGCCGGGGAAGAAAATCGGCTTGACGACAAAGCTATCGGTGGTAAAGGCGAGCCGGCCGCCCATCTCGAACACCGCGCAGTCGTCCATCCGGTTCAGAATGGGATTGGCAAGGGGCGAGAGTAGTTCGACAATCAAATCATGGCTGAGCTTGCCGCCGCTGCCGTGCGCCAGCAGAATTTTATCTTCCATCGGGGCGCTCTCCGTAGTCGTAATAAGCGGCGCAGCTACCCTCCGATGAGACCATGCAGGGACCCACCGGGCGCTGCGGCGTGCAGACAGTACGGAACAATTTACAATCGGGCGGCTGGCTGACCCCGCGCAATATGCTGCCGCAAAGACAGCCCGGCGGCTCGCGGGGAATGCCGGGATCGACGGTAAATTTACAGCCGGCGTCAAAGCGCGCGTACTTTTCCCGGATATTCAGTCCGCTGCCGGGGACGGTGCCCACGCCGCGCCAGTTCGCTTCGCCGGTTTCAAACACAGTGTCCATCAGCTTAAGCGCCTGCGGGTTGCCCTCCGGCTTGACGCCGCGCCGGTAGGCGATTTCCACTTCCGGTTTGTTGTTTTCAATCTGCATTACCAGCCGGTCAACGGCGAGCAGGATATCCAGCGGCTCGAAGCCGGAGATGGCGCAGGCGATGCGGTACTCCTCGGGAATGAAGTGGTAGGGATGCGCGCCGATGATAGCGCTGACATGCCCCGGTGCGATGATGCCGTTAATCCTGATTTCGCCGCGCGCCAGCAGGGCGCGCATGATGGGCGGGCAGACCTTGTGCAGCGAAAGGACGTAGTAGTTGTTGATGTTTTCCTGCTCCGCCTGTAAAATCGAAGCGGCGATAGTTGGAGCCGTCGTTTCAAACCCGATGCCGATGAAGATGATGGACTTCTGCGGATTTTGCCGCGCTATCTCCAGCGCATCCTGTGTCGAATAGACGATGCGGACATCGGCGCCTTCCGCCTTGGCGGTTTGCAGGCTGGAATAGCTGCCGGGCACGCGCAGCATGTCGCCGAAGCTGGTGATGATGACATTTGGCAGACGTGCCAGGACAATCGCCCGGTCGAGGTCGGCGCTGGCGGTCACGCAGACCGGGCAGCCGGGACCGGAAAGCATTTCAATGTGAGGCGGGAGAAGCTGGCGGATGCCGTGTTTGAAAATTGCCACGGTATGCCCGCCGCAAAACTCCATCAGCTTCGCGGGCTTCGTCGAGTTGCGGTGAATCCGCTCGACAAGCTTCTTCGCCAGTTCGGGGTCGCGGAACTCCTCAGCGAATTTCACTGAGCTCCTTCAGCAACCTTAGCGTTTCCGCCGCTTCCGCCGCATCGATAATGTTGATAGCGTAGCCGGTGTGCAGCAGGACATAATCGCCGGCTTGCGCTTCGGGCGTAAGCTGCAGGCTGACCTGCCGCACCACGCCGTCGATATCCGCTTCCGCCATGAGTCCGTTGATGCTTTTAATTAATGCGGGAATCGCCAAACACATATCAGTTTATACCTTTGGTAAAATTCGCAATCACCGCCTGCCCCAGGGATATGCCGCCGTCATTGCAGGGCACCATGCGATGAGTGTATACCTTGAAGCCGCCCGATTCAAGTAACGCGACGATCTTGCGCAGCAGCAGCCGGTTCTGGAAGACTCCGCCGCTCAATACTATCTGCTGGATTCCGGTTTCGATTGCCATTACGGCGCAGATGTCGTTGATTATCCGGGCTATGGTATTGTGGAAACGGGCGGAAATCCGGGCGGCGGATGCGCTCTCCTTGATATCATCGATTATCGCTGACAGCAGGTCTTTTATCAAGATTACTTTCATGCCATCCTGTTCATTGATATTGAACGGGTAGACCTCTTCTTCGTCATCGGCGGCAAGCATTTCCAGTTCGATGGCTGCCTGTGCGGAGTAATTGATTTCTCCTCTCACGCCGAGCAGGGCGGCAACGACATCGAAAAGCCGCCCGCAACTGGAAGTCAGCGGCGAATTTATCTTCCTGCTTAGCTGGTTTTCGATGATTGTCCTTTCCCCGGAAACGATTTTGTTCAGAGCAGGTAGATTCGTGTCCAGTCCCAGCGCCAGCAGGTAGCCCAGAGCGGCGCGGTAGGGCTTTTTGATTGCCAGCACACCGCCGGGCAGCGGCAGGTACTGGAAATGAACGGCGCGGGTGAACTGGCGGTAATCGGCAACCATGAACTCGCCGCCCCAGAGGTTGCCGTCCGTGCCGTAGCCGGTGCCGTCAAATGCCACGCCAATCACCGGCGTATCAATGCCGTTATCGACCATCCCGCTGACGATATGAGCGTGGTGGTGCTGAACCGGCACGAGCCGTAGGTTGCATGCTGCCACCTGTTCTCTTGCGTATTTAGTTGCCAGGTATTCCGGGTGCATATCACAGGCGATTGCTTCGGGTTCGATGCGGAACAATCGCTTGTACAGGTCGATAGTGTTTTCAAAATGTTCCAGTGTCTCCATATTTTCCAGGTCGCCGATATGCTGGCTTAAAAAAGCGTAATTGTCGCGGGTCAGGCAGAAGGTATTCTTTTCCTCGGCGCCACAGGCGAGAATCAAGCGGCTCTGATAGGGCAGGCGGATGGGATAGGGAGCATAGCCGCGGGCACGGCGAAGCAGTTGCGGCACGCCACGCTCCACCATCACCACGCTGTCATCGTAGCGGGCATAAATATCCCGGTCGTGTATCAAAAAATAATCGGCGATGCCGCCCAGCCGTCGCAATGCCTCAGCGTTATCGCGGGCAATCGGTTCTTCGCTCAGGTTGCCGCTGGTCATAATAAGCGGGCGCTTCACTTCACGCATCAGCAGGTGGTGCAAGGGTGTGTAGGGGAGCATTATTCCGAGATATTTCAGGTCGGGCGCTTTAATCTGTGCAATAGAGGACTCTTTCCGCCAGCGCAGCAGGACGATAGGGCTTTCCGGAGCGGCAAGCAGCCTGGCTTCCTCGTTATTGACATAACAATGTTTGTCGACTTCATCGAGGGACGGCAGCATCACGGCAAAAGGTTTCGACGGTCGGTGTTTGCGCTGTCGTAGAATGGTGACGGCGCTCTCATTCGTGGCATCACAGGCGAGCAGGAAGCCCCCCAAACCCTTAATGGCGATAATCTTGCCCTGCCGGAGAAAATCTGCCGTCTTCTCGATGACATCAGGGCAGGGAAGGGATTTACCTGCCCCATCGGTGAGCGCGAGCGTGGGGCCGCAGCTCGGGCAGGCATTAGGCTGGGCGTGAAAGCGCCGGTTGAGCGGGTCGTCGTATTCCTTCCGGCAATCGGGACACATCTTAAAGCGGCGCATCGTGGTCGCGGGACGGTCGTAAGGAATATCTTCGATGATGGTAAATCGAGGCCCGCAGTTGGTGCAGTTGGTGAAAGCGTAACGGTAGCGGCGGTCGGCAGGATTGAAGATTTCCTCAAGGCATTGCGGACAGGTGGCGATATCCGGAGAGACCAGCTGGTATTTGCCTTCTTCG
>JAQTVW010000139.1 GCA_028706655.1 Dehalococcoidales bacterium
TCTAATTGATAATTAATCCCAAAAAATGTCTGACTATGAACTCTTTTTTCAATATAATCTTGAGAAAAAACAAAAGTAGTTAAAAGAATAACAATTACCAAAAAAAATAAGATTTTTTTATTCATTACTGCCTCCTTCTAACACCAAATATAGAACTAGAATTACTAGAATCTCTTATTTTTCCTTCAATTAATTTATGATATAACGGACTTATCATCACAGAGCCAGTACAAGCTGGGGCTAAATTACTTACTAAAGAATGTTCTCCGCATTCAGAAAAAACATACCAATAAATTCTTTCAGCACGCAAAGAATTAACAATATCAGGATAAATTTGATTCACAAAACTAATATGTTTAGAAAATTGATTAATACCAGCTTCTGTTACCCACACCTTTGTACTTAAAGGCAGTCTATCAACTTGTTCAGCAAAATAATGAATTGCTTTACTATCAAAAGCATAAAAATGAAGAGCTGCGATAATATCTGGATATTTATTTAATCCTGCATCAATCATTCTCTTAAAAATTTTGGAACCATCAATATTACCAAAAGGAGCTTGAGATAAAAGCGTAACGTTAAGATTCCTAGAAGATTTATATATTTTATCAAAAATAATCATATATTCTTCCGGAGACATTCCAATAAAATGTTCTACCTCATTTCCTATTTCCCAATATTGAATATAAGAATGACTACAAACATATCCTTCAAATATTTCACAAACATTTGGACTGCGTAGATATTCATTATCAAAAATACCTAAAACCTCAATTTGCCCACCAAACATCCAACTACTAACTGATCCAACTTCTAATTTTCCTGTCCTAATTCCCCTCACTACACCCGCATCAACTAATTTACTAAAATGAGGTGCTTGTAGACTAAATTCAAAATTATGAATATTTATATAAGGACTCCAAACGCTTAAATCCAAAACATCATCCTCTCCTAATGTTTTATAACAGGACATGAGACAAAACGATAAAATAAAGATTAAAAATATTTTTTTCATACTTCTCTCTCCTCCATATTCTTTTTTTAAATTACTATTCTAACCGCATATTAAAACTAAACTATTATGATGTCAAACGTTTTCCTTGACAAAAAATATATTTGATTTAATATAAAGCCAGCATATTAAAATCTTATCACTAAGGAGAAATTATGAAACTTGAAATAGAGGCATCCTTTGAAATTCATTATTGGAAACACAGAGGAGAAGAAATTACAACCTTAGATAATCCTCTGGAAACATATGAAAAGGCCTTAGAGCTATCAAAAGAAGGTGTTTTTGTAAGAGAAATTATCGTGATAGTAAAAATATCTAACTGCATTTTTAAACGCACCTTTCATACCCTTCCCTATCATTCTTTGCGATTTCACGATTTTAAAAATTTTAAACATGCTTTTGAGCTTTATTTTTCCTAAAAACTAGAAGGAGGTAAAATGAATATTAATAATATTTATCATAAAACTATTGTAGCAAAAATAGGTGAAGCTAGGAATCCAGAAGAAGGCGCAGAAATTATTGATGATGCAATAGAAGAATTCTTAAAAAATCTTCGTAAAGATATGAGTAGACAAGACCAAAAAAAAGTACGAATTTTTGAAAAAACTACAGAAACATGTCAATATGAATCCGAGGGAAGAATAAAAAATGCCTATTTAATATCATTTTTTTACGAAATCTCCTAAAATATAACGCAAAAACCGCCGCGACTCTGTCGTAGCGGTTTTTTTATTAAATAATTTTAAACCTTATTTTGAAATTGGATATTTGACATTTGATATTATAACAACATATTCCCCTCTCACCTTATCTTTTTCAATTTTTTCAATTACCTCTTTAATATCCCCGCGATAAATTTTTTCAAACATTTTGGTTAACTCTTTACCAACAATCGTTTGCACATTAGAATTTAATTTTTCAATTTCTTTTAAAGTTTTCAAAATCTTATATGGGGATTCAAAAAATATCACTGGATATTCTGAATCAACAATTTTCCCTAAAAATTCTTTTCTTTTCTTTTTCATAGGCAAAAATCCCAAAAATAAAAATCTATCCGAGTTAATTCCGCAAACTGACAAAATCGCTCCTAAAGTAGATGGCCCAGGAATAGAAACAACTTCTGTTTCCGGCAATTGTTTTAAAACTTCTTCAATTAATTTATTACCTGGGTCACAAACACCAGGAGTACCAGCATCAGAGACCAAAGCTAAATCTTTCCCTTGTTTTAATAAATCAATAATATTTTCTATTTTTTGCAATTGACTGTGCTGATGATAAGAAATCAAGGGTTTTTTTATTTCAAAATGATTTAATAATTTCAAAGTATGACGCGTATCTTCGCATAATATAAAATCAACGCTTTTTAATACTTCCAAAGCGCGCAAAGTAATATCTTGTAAATTTCCAATAGGTGTAGCAATAATATAAAGTTTAGCCATAAAAAATTATTGTAAATCTAAAGCGCCGGCTGTATAAACATTTCTCGGATCCCATAACATCCAACCCTCATTAAATCCAGCATCTAAAACTGCTTTCTTTTCTAAACGAATCATTTCTGCTGTATAATCAGCACCTAAATCAAAATCTTGAAGCCAAGGACGCATTTGAGCTATTTTTGCATTTTGAATTTCTATTGATGATGTTGTAGAATTTTTTAAAACTTCTAAGGCTGCTATTTTCTTTTTTGTCGCTTCCATAGAATATTTTATCACCTCATAAGGATAAGCGCTAGGATTTTTTAAACCAATAAAACCAGCGGCGTAATGTGAAGGATAAATCATCGGACAAACTGCAT
>JAQTVW010000140.1 GCA_028706655.1 Dehalococcoidales bacterium
CCAGACAGTAGTTACCAAAGTTGCTTTAATAACTGAATATGACGGCGCCAATTACCACGGTTCCCAGTGGCAGGCCGGTCTCATCACGATTCAGAAAGTGGTTGAGCAGGCGCTCAAGAAGCTTACCGGAGAAAAGCTCCGGGTCCTGATGGCGAGCCGGACTGACGCCGGCGTCCACGCCAGGGGACAGGTCATCAGCTTCCGGACGCATTCCACCCTGCCCCTCCTCGCCTATGTGCGAGGACTGAACTACTACCTGCCGGAGGACATCGCGGTAAAGGAAGCGTTCCGCATCGACCTGAACTTTGATGTGCGGCGCCGCGCGGTGAGCCGGGAGTACCGGTACAGTATCGTGAACCGCCCAGCGCGCTCGCCCCTCCTGCGGAACTACGATTACTGGGTCATCGGGGAACTGGATATTCCTGCGATGAACCAGGCCTGTCAGGCGTTGCTTGGCAAGAAGGACTTCGCCTCGTTTGCCACGAAGGCGGAGAAAGGCATGAGAACAGTCCGGGAGGTCTACCGGGCTGAGGTGAAAAGAGAAGGCGAACGGGTTATCCTGGACATGACCGCTAATGCCTTCCTGCCGCACCAGATACGGAATACGGTAGGGGCGCTCATCCGGGTGGGGAAGGGAAAGATGACCGTGGCGGATTTTAACAATATTGTGCAGGCGAAAAAGCCAGGTCTGGCAGGGCCGACCGCTCCTGCCAGTGGGCTGTGCCTGATGAAAGTAAATTATCCGGTTTCTTGGGGAGAAAACAATGAAAACCTTTAGCGCCAAACCGGCGGAAATAAAACGAGAATGGCATGTCATTGATGCCTCGGGGCAGACCCTGGGCAAACTGACGACACATATTGCCGAACTGCTGATGGGCAAGCACAAACCTATCTTCACACCCAATCAGGATACCGGCGATTTTGTCGTGGTGACCAATGCCGAAAAAGTT
Organism: Dehalococcoidales bacterium; assembly: GCA_028706655.1. Classification (GTDB taxonomy): domain Bacteria; phylum Chloroflexota; class Dehalococcoidia; order Dehalococcoidales; family RBG-16-60-22; genus JAQTQH01. Next base: position 951 of record JAQTVW010000140.1, read on the forward strand.
CACACCACGGGCAATAAGGGCAGCAAGAAAATCTACTACCGCTACTCCGGCTATCCGAGCGGACTGCATCAGTCCACGCTCGATGAAATGCTGGAAAAGCACCCTGAACGCGTCATCGAACACGCTGTAGAGGGGATGCTGCCGCGCAACCGGCTCGGCGCCCGCATGATAAAAAAGCTCCGCGTCTACGCCGGTGATGCCCCGGCGACTCTCACCCATATCAAGAAACCGGCTAAGAAAGCCGAATGAGGGACTGAAAGATGGAAAAACAGACTTACTTCAACGGAACGGGCCGGCGCAAGACGGCAGTCGCCAGAGTGCGGCTCATGCCGGGTAACGGCGCCATCATCATCGATGGCAAGCCCTACGAGGAGCGCTTCCCCGATATCGAACATCAGCGCGTCATCCTCCAACCGCTCGTGGTCACCGAAAGTATGGGCAAATTCAACATCATGGCGAAGGTCGCCGGCGGCGGCGTTTCCGGTCAGAGCGGCGCTATCTCGCACGGCATCGCCCGCGCGCTGGTCGCGGCTAACGAGACTTTCAAGTCCGCCCTGCGCCAGAACGGGCTGCTCACCCGCGACGCCCGCGCCAAGGAAAGAAAGAAACCCGGACTCAAGAGAGCCCGCAAGGCGCCGCAGTACACCAAGCGTTAATTGCGGTTCAAGAAATCATCAAATGCAGAGAGGGGGCGAAAGCCCCCTCTTATTTTTGTTGTAATCCGTCATTGCAGGCAATGACTTCAGAAAAGTGTGTTTATCCCTTCGCCAGCCGGTCTTTGAGGTAGCTGATGACCGCCACCGGAGAAGGGTCAATCTCATAGAGAATCGCCAGGTAGTAGCTGACATAGTCGCCGAAGAGCACCAGGCTCATCATCTGGCTCAGCGCGCTGCTCCCCTCCCCCTCAATATACTGGTAAGCCACCCCCGCCTTAGCGAGGAGCTCGCCGGTTATCTGGTAGCGCAGCAAGACGCGCGGCTCCAGCAGCGGCGACCGCAGCATGATGACTTTGATGGCTTTTTTCAGTTCCGCAGGATATTGATAGCCCACCACGGCATTGTGGTTCAGCTCCGGGAGCACTTCGTAAAAAGCGAAGCCTTTACTATTTTCGTTGATTTGCGTCTTCCAGCGGCGGGCGACATCGGAGAGGATACCCGAACCGTAGATGACGGATAATTTCCCATGCAGGTCGTCGGCTAGCTGCTTGGCAGGATTACCCGCCGAAGGTACGTTCTCATTAATTCGCCCGGCAAGGCTTCTCATCACGCGCAGCATTTCGGCGACATCCGCCGATTTATCCTTTACGAAGCCCAGCTTCTGCAAAAAGCCAAGCATCGGGAGCAGGCTGTAGCCCAGGGCGGCGCGCGGCTGCGCCTTGTAGCCGAAGATAAAAGCCGGGATTTTCTCCTTTTCGACAATGCTTTTCAGTTCGCCGCTGGTGGTCGCCGCCAGCAGCTTCGCCCCGGCTTTCCGCGCCTCTTTGAAGGCGGTCAGTGTCTCTTCGGTGTTGCCGGAATAGCTGGAAGCAATGACCAGCGTTTTTTTATCGACGTAAGCGGGCAGGTGATAGTCCCGGTTGACGGTCACCGGCACTCTGGATTCGCTGAAAGCCAGGCTGGCAGCCAAATCGCCGCCGATTGCCGAGCCGCCCATGCCCAGGATTACTATTTTATCTACCTTTACATAGTCTGACGGAAGTTTGAATTTTGAAATTTCCTGCCACGCCTGTTCGCACTGAGACGGCAGCTCATGGATACGGGCAAGCATATTATCGGGGTCATATTTCTGGTAGACTGTCGGAACATCCAGATTGATGGTGCTCATAAAAGA
>JAQTVW010000063.1 GCA_028706655.1 Dehalococcoidales bacterium
CAGAGTAACTATAGCTTATACCATGCCCGCAGGCAAATAAGGAAAGCACTGATTACCTTGTGAAAAGTAACTACGGCATATATAATAAGTTCAAATAGTGTTGTACTGGAACATAGTCCGCCGTTCGGGCATCTGTTCCGATTTTCGTGGGATATGAGAATTTGTTACATGGCAAGCAACAATGTCCACACCTACCGCTGGCTCAACTATTTTACCAGAACAGGTCACGAGGTCCATCTCGTAATCTCAGAAGAGCCTTACGAGGACATCGACCATAGAATCAAGATACACCGGCTACGGCTCCGGGAAAAGGGACTGCCCTGGTTTAAGACCCTGGAAAATTTGTGGCGGCTTGAGTCTCAGCTAAAAAAAGTTATCCGCCAGACAGCACCGGATATTCTCCATGCCCATACCATCGAGCACACCGCCATCCTCGGCGCTCTCAGCGGTTTCCGTCCCTTTGTCGCTACCGCCTGGGGCTCCGATATCCTTATCGCTCCCCAAAAATCGGCGGTACGGCGGTTATTGGTCCGTTATGCCCTCCGGCACGCCGATTTACTGACCTGCGATACCGAGCATATCCGAGACCGCATGGTCGACCTTGGCGCCGAGCCACCGAAGATAAACATCATCAAATTCGGCGTTGATGTTGACGAGTTCAAGCCCGCCCCCCGTGAGGAAGGGCTGGCTCAAGAATTAAACATCGGCGATTCGCCCGCAATACTGAGCCTGCGGCGGCTGGAGGCGCTTTACGATATCGAGACCATTATCAAAGCGATTCCACAGGTCGTCACAGAAGTCCCGCGGGCTAAATTCGTCTTCCTGGGCGAAGGCTCGCAAAGGGCGATGTTAGAGGAAATGGCAAAATCACTGGGAGTTGCCGGCAACGTGCGGTTTGCCGGCGCCGTACCGGCAAAGGAAGTCCCGCGCTACCTCAACGCGGCGGATATCTGCGTTTCGACGGCGCTTTCCGATGCCGGTCCCGGCGGCATCATCGAAGCGATGTCCTGCGAGCTGCCCGTCATCACGACGGACTTCGGCGATAACCGCAAATGGGTCGAGGACGGCGCCAACGGTTTTATCATCCCGCCGCGCAGTCCCGATACGCTGGCTGCGCGCATCATTACTTTACTAAAAGATAAATCACTCCGGGAGCGCTTCGGCAAGGCGAACCGGCAGATAATCATGGAACGGAACAACTGGGCAAAAGAAATGGCGCAAATGGAAAAGCTGTACCTGGGACTGGTACGCAAGAAAGGCGGCAGGTCATGAAATACAGGGTACCTTTTGTCGACTTCGCGACGCTCTACAATGCGGAACTCCGGAAAGAAATCCTGGCGGTGGTGGATGATGTCCTGCAGCGCGGCGATTTCGTCCTGCGCAGCGATCTGCAGCGGTTCGAAGAAGACATGGGCAAGTACCTCGGCATGAAATACGTGGTCGGCGTGGGCAGCGGCACTGACGCGCTGAACATCGCCGTGCGGGCGGCGGGCATCGGTCCCGGCGATGAGGTGATTACCGTGGCGTTCACCTGCGTGGCGAGCATCTCCGCCATCAGCAACAACGGCGCCAAGCCCGTCCTCGTCGATGTGGCGGAAGATTACAACATGGATGCAGCACAGGTGGAACGCCGGATAACACCCCACACCCGCGCCATCCTGCCCGTTCACCTTAACGGGCGGGCGTGCGACATGGCAAAGCTAATGGCGATTGCCCGCAAGCATAAATTAATGATAATAGAAGATGCCGCGCAATCGCCGGGGGCATGTTTCGACGGCAAAAAAGTGGGCACCTTCGGGGAACTGGGGTGTTTCAGCGTCTATCCGATGAAGATGTTCGGCTGCACCGGCGACGGCGGATTTATCGCCACCAATGATGAGGCACTGGACAAGAAGATGCGCGCTCTGCGCGACCTGGGGCAGGACAGGGAAAGCGGCGCTATCCTTTTTCACGGATACAGCAGCCGGCTGGATAACATCCAGGCGGCAATCCTCACGGTAAAGTCGAGATATTTCGACCGGTGGATTGCGCGGCGGCGCGAAGCGGCGGCGTTGTACCATCGGCTGCTGTCTGATTGCAAACCGGTAAAACTGCCGCCGCCCCCCGAGGACGGCCGCTACTTCGATGTTTACCAGAACTACGTGATACGGGCGCAAAGGCGGGATAAACTGGTGGATTATCTCACCAAAAAGGGCATCGAGACGCTGACCTCATGGTACTTATCCAGACCTCTTTACCGCCATAAGGGGCTGGGGCTGGGCCGGGTAAAGCTGCCCAATACCGAGCAGTTTGCCCGAGAAGCCATTTCACTGCCGCTTAACGCCGAAATACGGGACGAGCAGATAAAGTACGTGGCGGAAGCAATTCACGATTTTTACCGGGCGGAATACTGAGAGGAATTATGAGTCTATGGCACCGGGCGCGGCAGGTCTGGCGTGAAGAGGGGTTAGGGCGTTTCTGCAAGCGGTTATTGCTGTTTTTACGCCAGTTCCTCTATGTTTACTCCAGCTACGATATTTACGAGAGCAACCTCACTCCTCCAGAGACCAGATGTGATGTTGACCTGATTATTAAGAAAATCACCTCTCCGGAAGACCTGGCAGAGATAGAATCACGCCAGACGATAGACGAGGGATTCGATATGCCGCGCAACCGGGAGTTGTTGGGCATGAATGCTATCCTTTACGGGGCGTTGGTTAACGGGGGACTTGCGCACATGACACAGGCACTGGCGAGCAGCCCATCACGGGAAAGCTACCCATTTGCCTTCGCCATGCCGGATAAGCACACGGCAGGGCTGGCAGGTTATACTTCTCCAGAGTATCGCCGAAAAAATATCCACGCTTGCGTTCGCGCCCACACCCTCCGCGAACTGAAGCAACAGGGATTTTTACGCGCGTGGGACGTGCAAAATCCGGGCAATATCGCCGCGAGAGACGCGGTGTTAAAATTGGGCTACTATTTCTGGGGTAAAGGTTCCCGTCTAAGACTGTTTAATCTGCTCACGATAGAACGGGTCAAGCCGGTATCCCGATTTACCCCACGAGGGATGCGCTGGTCTTATGGCAGGCATAAATCAACGATAAAAGAAGAGAAATGGTAAAAGATTCGCTCAAGCAATTCTTTACCTACGGCGTTGGATCCGTCAGCCAGACCGCCTTGAATTTCCTCCTGCTGCCCCTTTACCTGCGCTACTTTGAACCTGCCGAATACGGGGTGGTATCGCTACTCCTCGTGGTGGTCAGCCTGCTCTCGCTCTGTGCCAACGTGGGCATGGTCAGCGGGATGTTCATGCTCTACTACGAGGCTTCGGCTACCGAGCGCAAGAAGCTGGTCGGCACCACCGGGATATGGTACCTTTTCGGTGCGGCTGCCGGCGCTTTGCTGCTCATCTCTCTCGCGCCGTATCTTTCCCAATCGCTGCTCCACAGCACAAATTATACTTACACCGTGCGGCTGGTGGGTGGTTTTTTTGCCCTTGCCCTGCTGCAGGAAATACCACTGGCGGTCTTCCGGCTGGAGAAGAAGCCGCGCCATTACGTGGCTTTCTCCCTGCTTAAACTGGGCACCGATTTCGGCTTGAAGCTGCTTTTCATCATCGGCTGGCAGCGGGGCATCAACGGATACTTTGAATCCGGCGTCATCGCCAACTGCATAGTACTCATCAGCACGCTCCCCTTTTTCGCACGTTATGTCAGCCTGCCATTCCGTGCCGGATATTTCAAGAGGCTCTTGCGCCTTGGTTTCCCTTTCGTGTTCAGCACCATGTCCGTCTGGGTCTTGAGCACTGCGGACCGTTTGATACTTAACAATTTCAGCGGCTCCGCCGAGGTGGGTATTTATGCGCTGGCAGGCAACTTTGCCAGCCTTTTCAACATTATCCTCTTTACCCCTTTCGGGCTGTTCTGGACGCCGTTCTTTTTATCCTATTCCGCAAATAATTCCGCCGCCATGACAAACTCCCTGCTATCCCGGATGCTACGGTACATGTTCTTGTTAAGCGGTCTCCTTTTCCTTTTGCTCAGCCTCGGCAGCGGGGATGCGCTCCGCATTCTCTCCGGTTCCTTCGGCATTAAAGAAGGTTACCTGGAAGCGGAAAAGCTCGTGCCGCTGCTCACCGCGGGGCTGTTCTGCTATTTATTACACGCCATGCTGGGCGCCCCTTTGTTTTTGGAGAAGAAACCGAAGGCAGTAGCGGCAGCAAGCGTGGCGGCAGCCCTGAGCAATCTGGGATTTAACTTCCTGCTTATCCCGCGATTCGGCGCCTTAGGTGCCGCCGCGGCGGCGGCGCTGGCATATTTCATCTTCATGGCCATCACTTACATTTGGGCGCAAAGAATCCATCACATAGACTACAACCTGACCGGACTACTAAAAGGGGTGCTTATCCTGATAGCGGCGTTTGCCACCGGCTGGCTGATACGCATGGACTCCCCGTGGCTGTCTCTCTGCGCCCGGCTGGGCGCGGGGGCGGGTCTGTTCGTAGTGCTAATCTGGTTTGCCAGTGGTATACTGTTTATGAACGAACGGCAGAAGCTATGGAGCACCGCCCTCAACGGGGTGAGGCGGTTCGCTGCTAATTTGCGGACGGTAAATAAATAGTCCCCATATTCTTACGAATCAATTTATGGAGTTACTAAGTTCTCTGGCCGAAAAAATAATCACTTCCGGGATGCCCTCTGTAGTCAGGCGTCCCCTTGCTTGGCTGCGGCAGAAATACCGCGAGAAGGTTACGCAGAAAATAGCCGCGCAGCAGGCGAAGAGAACCAGGCATTGCAACATCTGCGGCTGGCGCGGCGAGCGTTTCCTGACCCGACGGAACGAGATGCTGCGCTGCGATGAAGAAATTGCCTGTCCGGTCTGCCTTTCCGAGCCCCGGCAGAGAGCGTTGTTCAAATACCTCAGGCAACGCTTCTTCACGGAATACGTATATATCATCAAGGAGCGCAATTTCCTCTGCCTGGAAATCGGGCCCGACCGCTCTAGGCCGGTGAAAAAGCCTTGCCGGGAATCGTCTATCTTTCCGGAGACATGGACGGAGCGCGGGCGATGCTTGCGGTCGATTTGACGAAACTGGACTTTAAAGAAGAGACCTTCGATTTGCTGGTCTGCTCCCACGTGCTGGAGCATATCGCCGATGACGCCGCCGCCATGCGGGAAATGCACCGGGTGCTCAAGAAAGGCGGCGCGGCGCTGGTGCAGGTACCCATCGGCTACTACGATGACCCGGAAGGCAGGCAGACCACCGAGTTTGCCGAGCGCCGGTTCTACGAGCACTGCCGCAGCTACGGCTGGGACATCACGGAGAAGCTGCGGAAAGCCGGTTTTACCGTCGAAGCCGTCCGCTACGATGACGCCGATTTGCGGCTGGATACCGGCAACGAAGCGATATTTGCCTGCAAAAAATAGGTAACGTTCGGGAGGACTCGAATGATACTATCATCGGCACCGATGAGGATAACGCTGGGGGGCGGCAGCACCGACCTCAAGTCTTACTACGCGAACTATGGCGGCTTCCTGATTGCCGCCGCGATTGATAAGTATGTTTCCATCCTCGCCAACAAGCGGTTCTACGACAGCATCCGCCTCAGCTACATGCAGCTCGAGGTAGTGGATAAATTAGACGATATCAAGAATACCCGCCTGCGGGAAGCCCTGCGTTTTACCGGCATCGATAAAGGGATTGAAATCCAATCCTTTGCCGATATCCCCGCCAACACCGGACTGGGTTCCTCGTCCAGCTTCATGGTGGCGGTGCTCAACGCCCTGCATGCCTACAAGCGCGAGTTCGTCACCCAGCGGCAGCTTGCCGAGGAAGCCTGCCTTATCGAAATCGACGTGCTGGGCGAGCCCATCGGCAAGCAGGACCAGTACATGGCGGCTTTCGGGGGACTGACCTGCCTGACCTTCGCAAAGAACGGCGAAGTCCTCGTCGAGCCGCTGAAAATCACGGAGGAAACGCGCGAGCAGCTGGAAAGCAACCTGCAGTATTTCTTCACCGGAATTGAACGCGGCGCCTCCGAGATTCTCAAGGAGCAGGACACGAAAAGCCGGCAGGACGAAAAATCAATGATTGACAACCTGCACCAGATAAAAGCCATCGGGTTAGCGACGAAGAAGTACCTGGAGCGCGGCGAGGTGGACATGGTCGGCGAGTTATTCCACACCCACTGGGAATTAAAAAAGAAGCGCTCTTCAAAAATGACGAATCCTTTCATCGATGAAAGCTATGAAATCGCCCGCAAGAACGGCGCCATCGGCGGGAAGCTGGTGGGGGCGGGGGGCGGGGGCTTCCTGATGTTCTATTGCCGCAGCACCGATAAGTCCCGTCTGAACCAGGCGATGAAAGCGAGAGGGCTCAAGCCGGTGCGATTCCATTTTGACCATGAAGGTGCTAGAATTCTGGTAAATATGAAACGAGACTAGGGGTGAGTGATGGACAACCGGAAATACATTGATAATTACTTTAACGAAATGCATCAGGTCATCGACCGGATGCCGGCGGCGGACATAGACCGGGCAGTCGAGCTCCTGTTTGCCGCCTGGCAGAGGGGCAACCAGATATTCACCTGCGGGAACGGGGGCTCCGCCTCCACCGCGACGCACATGATGTGCGACCTCGCCAAGGCGACCATCGTTGCGGATAAGCCCCGATTCAAGATGTACTGCCTCAACGATAATATCCCGTTGATGAGCGCCCTAGTCAACGACAACGGTTTCGACAACCTCTATATCGAGCAGCTTATCGGGCGCTTCCAGCCCGGGGACGTACTCATCACTATCAGCGTGCACGGCGGCGCCGGCAAAGACAAAGCCAGCCTGTGGTCACAGAACCTGCTCAAAGCCATGCGCTACGCCAAGGAACACGGGGGCTACAACCTCGGCTTTTCCGGATTCGATGGCGGCCCCATGAAAGACATGGCGGATGTCTGCATCGTCGTGCCGGCGAACTCCACCCCCCACGTGGAATCTTTCCACCTGACGCTGGAACACCTTATCAGTAACCTGCTTAAGGAAAAGATTGCGGCACAATGAAGCGGGCGGTCTTTCTGGACAGAGACGGCGTGATTAACGAGCTCGTGTACCTGCCGGAGCACGGATTACTTGATTCTCCGGCTAACGAAGCGCAGTTTACGCTTTTCCCGCGGGTTGGTGAAGCGCTGAGGAAGCTCAGCCAGTCCGGCTATAAGCTATTAATCATCTCCAACCAGCCGGGCATTGCCAAAAGGCACTTTTCGCCAGAAACCTTCGCCAGAGTGCGCGCCAAAATGAAGCAGGAATTAAAGAAGCAAGGCGCTGCCTTAGACGGCGAATACTATTGCCTGCACCACCCCGAAGCGAAAGTGGCGGAGTTACAGGTGTCCTGCGATTGCCGCAAGCCCGCCCCGGGACTGATTTTACAGGCGGCGCGGGAAAACGATATTGATTTAAAAAGCTCATGGATGATTGGTGACGGGTTGACCGATGTCCAGGCGGGGAAAAGTGCAGGATGCCGGACGATACTCCTCGGTAAAATGAAATGTGAACTTTGCCATCTCATGGAGGAAAATGGCTCCCGTCCGGACGCGATTGCCGCCGACCTGCGGGAAGCCGCCGAAATAATATTATCAGGAGAGCAAAATGGAAATCTTCATTGATTCAGCGAACATGACGGAAATCAAAAAATGGCTCGATACCGGAATTATCGACGGTGTAACGACCAATCCCAGCGTGATGCTTAAAGACGGGGTCTATGATATTGAAAAAGGCGCCCGGCAGATTGCCGCGCTCATCAAGCCGCGCCCGCTCAGCGTGGAGGTAACTACCAATGATCTCGACGAAATGCTGGCGCAGGCGCGCCGCTTCGCTTCCTGGGCGAACAACATCGCGATCAAAATACCGCAGGAGAACCAGGACGGCATACCCTGCTACGGCGTAATGCACCAGCTGGAATCGGAAGGCATCCGGGTCAACGCCACCGCCGCGCTCTCCTTCGGACAGGTCGTCCTCGCCGCCAAGGCGGGAGCGACGTATATCAGCATTTTCTCGGGACGGGTCGGAGACGAGGGGGGCAACGCCGCCGAGGTAATCGCCAACTCGGTGGACTGGCTGGAGCGCTGGGACTTTAAAAGCAAGATTATCGTGGGGAGCATCCGCGCGGTGGCAGACATTTTGCAGGCGGCGCTGGCGGGCGCTCACATTGTAACGATTCCCCCGCAGTTCCTCGGCAAGATGGCAGACCACCAGTACACCCGGCAGACGGTACGGCAGTTTATCGAAGACGCCCAGAAAGCGCTGGAGAAGATGAAGTAGCCAGCGGTACAGGGAGAAGCAGATATGCACCTCAAGAAGCCGGCGCGGGTGGGCATCATCGGCGGGGGGATTTTCGGGCTCTCCTGCGCCCTTAACCTGAACAGGACCCACGAGGTCACCGTCTTTGAGCAGGGTAATGACATCCTGCGCGGCGCCACCTACGCCAACCACAACCGCCACCATTACGGCTTCCATTATCCCCGCAGCCCGGAGACCGCCCGACAGTGTCTGGAAAGCCGCGCCTTATTCGAGGAGACCTACGGCGAATGCTGTTTTATGAACTTCGCCGATTATTACGGCGTATCCCGAGATAATTCCCTGACCACGCCGGAGAACTACGTGCGCTTCTGCGAGCAGATGGGGCTGGAGTTCCGCGAGGAATGGCCTGCGGAAGGCGTGCTGGATAAATCTAAAATCGCACTCTGCCTGCGCGTCAAGGAAGGCATCTACGACTATGATATACTGCGAAAGCTGGTGGAGAAACGACTTACCGAGACAGCAACCATAGCGATAAAGAAGCAGCACCGCGTTGTTTCCGGACGTATTGAGCCCGGCGGTGAAAAAGTGCTCGTAACGGAAAACGGCGGTCAGGTGCAGGAGCACCGCTTCGACTTCATAATCAATGCCATGTATGCCAGCCACAACCGCTTCTGCGAGTGGTTCGGCTTCCCCAAACGCCTTTTTCAATTCAACCTGCAGGAGCTGGACGTGATTGAACTGCCCGTTGCCGAGAAGCTCGGCATCACCGTGCAGGACGGACCGTTTCCCTCTTTCCTACCCCTAGGGCACACCAATCAATACCTGCTGGCGCACGTCATCGCTTCCCAGCTGGTGCGGGAAATCCAGCCGGGAACAATTCCTCTGCTCAACCGGGTACCTTATATCGAGTCGAACTGGGCGCAGGTGCAGAATGCCTGCGCGGAATACATCCCCCTGCTCAAGAAAGCGAAGTACATCCGCTCTATCTTCGTGGACAGGGTGGTTGACGCTAACCGGCTTAATGACGATGCCCGCCTGACCGAAATCACACGGCACGGCAACGGGTGCTGGTCAATCTTTGCCGCCAAAATCATTACCTGTGAGGCGACCGGGCGCAAGCTCGCCGCCGAGATACGGGAGCAATCGTGAGAATCCTGCTGACGGGTCACGAGGGATACCTTGGCGCGGGTCTGATGCGCTACTTCAGTACGCACCATGAAGTCATCGGCTGGGGGAAACAACAGGACATATGTACTCTGAACGGATCCGTGGTGAAAGACCTGAAAGTACAGGCGGTAGTCAACTGCGCCGCGGTTACCGAGCGTACTACCAACCGCTTTGAGATTGGTGCGGAGAGCGACCGGGTAAATGTGGGCGGCATAAGGGCTATCGTGGCGGCACTCAAGGATAAGGATATCAAGCTAATTCACATTTCCACCAAGGATGTTTTCGGAAAGGTGTATTCGGCAGCCGATGTTACCGAAGAAAAAAGCAGATATAGATTGAAATTCGCCGTCGATGACCGACAGCCGTTCGCGCCGTTGACCATCTACGCCAAGTCCAAGCTGATAAGCGAGTTCATCGCGGAAAGCCACCCGCAATCGGCGGTCATCCGCCTCTCATCCTGCTATACCGATTATTACCATCACCGGGGGAGCTGGGTAGTGGACATCATGAGAACGCTGTTACAAGGCAAACCGGTCACCGCGACCGGCAACGGCAAACAGTGCCGCGACCCGCTCCACGTGGACGACCTGGGCAGACTGATGGAACTCATACTGAAATCAGACCAATGGGGCATCAAGCTCAATGCGGGCGGGGGAACGGCTAATATCACCTCTATCCTGGAATACATCCGCCTGATTAATCCAGCGGCAAAGATAAATGCTGTCCCCGGCGATGATTATGGGTTTGCTTTCAACAACCGCCTCGCCGGTGAGCTTTTCGGCTGGAAGCCGGAGATTTCCTTCGCCGGCAGAGTGCCGGTAATCAAAGAGAACATTCTCGCGCAAAGGGCGGCGGTATGAAAGCGGTGCTGCTCGCCGCCGGCAGAGGTGAGCGTCTGGGGGAAGTCACTCAACAAATTCCCAAACCCCTTCTCCCCGTCCGTGGCAAGCCGGTCATCGTGCACAACATCGAGCTTTGCCGCAAATACGACATCACCGAAATTTTCATCAACCTGCATCACCTGCCCGATGTTATCAAGGATGTACTGGGAGACGGCGGGCATTTCGGTGTTTCCATTACCTACTCTTATGAAAAGACCATTTTGGGAACGGCAGGCGGGGTGAAGCATTTAGCCGGCCGGCTGCAGCAAGAAAGATTTTTCGTTATCTATGCCGATAATTATTCCGACTATGATTTAGACGCAATCAAAAATCGGCATACCAAAGCCCGCGCAGATATGAGCATCGCCGTTTTTGAAAAAGAGGATATCCGGCACAGCGGCGTGGCGGTAATGGACAAGGACGGCTGGATTAAGCAGTTCGTGGAAAAACCGACAACGGCGGTAAGCCACTGGGTGAACGCCGGCATCTACCTCATGGAGCCATTTTTGCTCGACCTTATCCCAAATGGCTTCAGCGATTTCGGCAGAGATATTATCCCCGAACTCCTGTCCCGCGGCTGCCGCGTGCTGGGCGTTAAAATGGACAAGCCGGT
>JAQTVW010000064.1 GCA_028706655.1 Dehalococcoidales bacterium
TTCAATTCTTCCATTAGATTGAATTTGGTATGCAGCCGTCCCGCGGTATCAATAATAACATAATCGACGCGTCGGCTGCGCCCTGCCTGCAGAGCATCGAAGACAACGGCGCCGGGGTCTGCCCCCGGCTGGTGCGCCACCACTTCCACGCCAACGCGTTCGCCCTGCGTCTTTATCTGGTCGATAGCCGCAGCTCGAAAGGTATCCGCCGCCGCCAGCAGCAGGCTCTTCCCTTGATGTTTAAGACTATAAGCGAGCTTGGCAATCGAGGTGGTCTTGCCGCTGCCGTTGACGCCCACCACTAAAATTACCCGCGGCGGAGCGGCATTTTCAATAGGCGGCTTTGGGGGCAGAGTTAAAATGTTGACCATCTCTTTTTTCAGAGCGGCACGCACCTGCTCTCCATCATTAAGTCTAGCTTCGGATGCCTGCTGTTTTACCCGCGAAATGAGCTTTTCCGCGGTATTCACCCCGACATCGGCGGCAATCAGCAGTTCTTCCAGTTCTGTCCAGACCGCTTCATCAATCGACTGGCGGTCGAACAATTTCATCGCCTTGCTAAACCAGCTGTCATGACTGCGCTGCAAGGCTTTTTTAAACAGGTTAAGGATTTATACCACCACCTTCAGGGAAAATAAGGGAAATAAACGTAAGTGTCCTCTTAGTGTCTACTAACAGTATAGCTAATTTCACGATAAAAGGGAAAATTATAGTCCCAGCAGTCCTTCCAGCAGGATTGCCGCCGCTTCCTTGTCCAGCGGCTCGTTGTTGTTGCCGCACTTGGGCGATTGGATGCAGCTCGGGCAGCCGTCCTGGCAGGGACATTCGGCGATGACTTTCAGCGTCGCCTGCCACAACTCGGTTATCATCTCATAACCTTTTTCCGCGATGCCGATGCCGCCGGGGTAAGCGTCATGGATGAAGACCTGCGCCCTGCCGGTATCAGGGTGCAGCGGAGTCGATAAGCCGCCGATGTCATTGCGGTCGCACAGCGCAAACAGCGGCAAAATCCCGATGGCGGCGTGTTCGGTAGCGTGCAGTCCGCCGGTATAATCAAGCTGCTGCGCGGTCAGCATGGTGACCGCTTCCGGCGGCAGGTCGAACCAGAGCGCGACGGTGGGGAAAACAATAGGCGGCAGGTTGAGCGGCTCCTGCCCGATGACCTCGTTGGTAAGCTGCCGCATCTTCTTGAACCCGACGACATTGTTGGTCACCTCGACTTCTCCGAGATAGACATTCACCTTGCCCACCGTCTTGCTTTGCAATACTTTAAGAATATGCAAATCGAGGATTTCTTTCGTCTCGGTGTAATAGTTGGCTTTCGTCGGCGCAGCATAAGCGGTATGCGTCTTCAGATCGAGGCGATTGATTATATAGGCTTCGCCCTGGTGAAGGTAGATTGCGCCTTCGTGAATCTGGAAGAAAGCGACGCTGCTTTCCACGGTTTCCAGCATCGAGCCCGTCGGGGTATCGATGATGATATAGTTATCACCGCTGGAGGAGCGGATGTTGACCGATTGCGCCGGATAAGAGATTGACGGGGCGAGGTACCACTTCTGGCGGCGCTCGCGCAGGGCGCTCTGTTCTTCCAGCACTTTTCGCTGTTCGACCCACGCGGCGCTGAAGAACCGCTCGTCAAAATTCGTCAACGGCAGTTCCCAGGCGGCGCACATGAGATGTGCCCGCAGGATGTACTGGTTTTCCGGGTTGACCAGCGCACTTTCAAAGTTCTTCCCGAAAAAGGCATCCGGGTGCCGCATGAAATACTGGTCGAGCGGATTGTCCCACGCCACCAGGAAGCTTAAGGATTCTTTTTCCCGCCGCCCGCTCCTGCCCGCCTGCTGCCAGGTACTGGCGATGCTGCCCGGATAGCCGGTAAGCACGGTAGCTTCCAATCCGCCGCTGTCGATGCCCAGCTCCAGGGCATTGGTCGCCACCACCCCCAGTAATTTCCCCCCGAAAAGCTCGCGCTCGATTTTGCGCCGTTCCTCGGGCAGGTAGCCGCCGCGGTAAGGTTTGATCAGGCTTGCCAGTTCCGGATTCTTTTTCTCCAGTTCTTGTTTCGCAAAGATATAGAGAAACTCGGTCAGGCGCCGCGTGCGGACGAAGGTCAGCGTGCGGATTTTCTGGCTTACCAGTTCGGTAAACAGGTGCGTCGTTTCGCTGTTGGCGCTACGCCGCAGGCTCTTTGCTGCGTCAACGATAGGTGGATTCCAGAAAACAAAGTCCTTGCCCCCGTGCGGCGAACCGTCTGCGGTTACCACCTCGAACGGCAGCCCGGTCAGTTTTTCGGCAAGCTCTAGCGGATTGCCGATTGTCGCCGAGGCGAGGATAAACTGCGGTCTAGCGCCGTAAAGCTCGCAGAGCCGGCGCAGGCGGCGCAGGACACCCGCCACATGCGACCCGAATACCCCGCGATAAATATGCGCTTCATCCACCACAACGTAGCGCAGATGCCGGATGAGTCCCGCCCATGCGGCATGGTTGGGTAGGATGCCCACGTGGAGCATATCTGGATTGGAAAGTATGATGCGGGACTGCTTCCGCACCACGGCACGCTCTTCGCGCGGCGTATCGCCGTCAAAAGTGGCGAAATCCGTTGGCGGAAACAACTCAGGAGTAAAAGTCTCCCGCAGACTGCGCAACTGGTCCTGCGCCAGCGCTTTGGTGGGAAAGAGATAAATCGCCCGGCTTGCCGGTTCGGTAAGCAGCGATTGCATCACCGCGATGTTATAGCACAGCGTCTTGCCGCTGGCGCTGGAGGTCGCTACGATAACGTTTTTACCCTGCCTGATGTGATTGACCGCTTCCGCCTGGTGGCGGAACAGACGGGATAGTCCTTGCTTATCGAGGCAGTCCTGCAATTCCCGGTCCAGCGGCTCATCGAGGGTGCCGCAGTTTGCCTCGCGCGGCCAGATATGTTCAATATGCGCTATCTGATTCAGATAGTCCGCATGGGCGCGCAGGTGGTTGAGGAAAGCGGTAGCATTCATATAAATATCTAAACGGTCAGAATTTCTATCTCGTAATTGAGCATTTCAATATCCAGGTGGCTGCCCTCTATGAAATTGACGATATTGGAAAGCACCTGGTTGGCGTGACGTTTATCGTTGCTGATGCAGCAGATACCGATTGTTGCGATTTGCCACACGTCCTGGTCATCCACTTCCGCGACCGCCACTTCAAATTTATTGCGGATACGGGCGATGACGGACTTGAGCACCTGCCGCTTGCCTTTGAGCGATTCATTTTCCGGGATGCGGAAGCTGATTTTACATACGCCAATATCCATGTCCTGCTCCAGATTTCATGGTAACACCTGTCAACAAACCATGCAATCAAATTCTTGCTGGGCAAACAGGAATATGTTACCATAAAAATATAGCTCCTCTTCTTAAGCACCTTGCACACAAATCCATTCAGGAGAAACTAGATGCCTAAGATTTATCTCGTTGACGTGACCAACCGCGATGGCGTCCAGACTGCCAAGCTGGGATTGTCCAAGCTGGAAAAAACGATGATTAACATCTACCTGAACGAGATGGGCATCTTCCAGTCTGAGTTCGGCTTTCCCACTACCCGTCACGAGACCAATTACCTGCAGGCTAACCTCGAACTGGCAAAAATGGGCGTGCTCAAGCCTATACGGCTGGAGGGCTGGATTCGCGCTATTGTAGAAGATGTTGAGATGTCCTTCAAACTCGTCCCGAACATCCGCCACCTCAACCTTTCGATTTCCACGTCCAACCAGATGATAAACGGCAAATTCCAGGGCAGAAAGAACTGCGATGACATCATCTGTGAAATGACCGATGCCGTAGATGCCGCCAAAAAACTCGGCGCCGAAAGTATCGGGGTTAATGCCGAAGATGCTTCCCGCACCGAATCTGACTTCCTGATTAAGTTCGGACTGGCGGCAAAAGAACATGGTGCCGTCCGCCTGCGATACTGCGATACGCTCGGCTACGATAATCCTTTCACAATTTATGAGTCTGCCAAACTGCTCGCCCAGAATACCGGCATGCCGATAGAACTGCACTGCCACGGCGACCTCGGCATGGCGGTCGCCAACTCCATCGCCGGAGCCAAGGGCGCAATTGACGGCGGGCAAGACGCTTATATCAATACTACAGTAAACGGCATCGGGGAACGCGCCGGCAATGCCGACCTGATTGCGGTCATTCTGGCATTGACCAAATCCAAGCAATTTGCCGAAAAATACCCGCTCGGCAATAAAATCGATATGTGCCGCTCCTGGGAACTCGCCAAGTTCACCAGCTATGCTTTCGACGTGCCGATTCCCATCAACCAGCCGGGCGTCGGCGCTAACGCCTTCGCTCACTCCTCAGGCATCCATGCCGATGGCGTCCTAAAAGACCCGGAAAACTACGAACTTTACAGCTACGAAGAGTTGGGCAGAGGTGAACCCGTCAAGGTAGAAACCGGCAGAGAAATTATCACCGGGCAGTACAGCGGTATTTCCGGTTTCAGCCACGTCATGGGCAAGATGGACGTCAAGTTCAACAGCCGCGAAGAAGCCAACGATATCCTGGAACTGGTACGCTATGCCAACGTGGAATCGCATAAACCGCTCGTTGAAGACGAGCTTATTTTTATCGCGAAATATCCGCAGATTGCCCGTAAGCTCCTTACCATGACGCCGCTGGAATAAGCCGATAAATCATGGTTGAAGAAACAGATACTTTCATAATAGCCCCCATCGGTTTCGTACGCAGCGAAACCAGGGAAGCCGGCAAGCATGACAACGAGGGCGTCATCTCCGAAATTATCATCGATGAACGCCTGACCGAAGGGCTGGACAACATCGATGAGTTTTCTCACATCATTGTGCTCTACTGGATGCACCGGGCAAAACAACCGTTCCCCATCAAAGTACACCCCCGCCGCGACCCCTCCATCCCGTTAAAAGGCGTCTTTGCCAGCCGCTCGCCCAGCCGCCCTAATCCCGTCGGTAAAGCGACCGTCAGGCTGCTGGAACGCCGCGGCAACTTGCTGCGGGTACAGGGGCTGGACGCCGTAGACGGTACTCCGGTCATCGATATCAAACCGTATATTCCCGGTTACGATTCGGCTGCTGACGCGAAGGCACCGCCATGGGTCGCTCACCACTAGAAACCAGATTGCGGGACATCTACCGCCGCTTGCAGACCCGCTATGGTCCTCAACACTGGTGGCCCGCGCAAACTCCATTTGAAGTGATGGTCGGCGCCATCCTCACCCAGTCTGCCGCCTGGGTCAATGTCGAAAAAGCCATCAAAAACCTGAAATCGGCAGGTGTGCTGGATCCTGCGGCGCTGCGTTTTTTGCCCCATGATGCGCTTGCCGGACTCATCCACTCCTGCGGCTATTACAACGTCAAAGCCACCAAACTCAAAGCGCTTGCGGAATGGCTCGGCAGATACGGAGACAATCTGGATGCCGCTTTTAACCGCAATATTACCCAGCTTCGTGAAGAGCTGTTGTCAATTTTCGGGGTCGGGGAAGAGACCGCCGATTCCATCATCCTGTATGCCGCTTATAAACCAATCTTCGTCATCGATTCTTATACCCGCCGAATAATGAGCCGGCTCGGGCTGGCGCCGGCAAAAGACTCCTACACCGCCTATCAGCGCCTCTTTATGGACAACCTGCCCACGGACGCACCGCTTTTCAACGAATACCACGCCCTGCTCGTCGCCCATGCCAAAAATGCCTGCCGCACGAAGCCGGTCTGCCCAAGTTGCTGTCTGAAAGAAATTTGCATTGCGGCAGATAGTCTGCTAAGCTTTCAAACGAGAAAGCACGGTAATGAAGCAGATTCCAGACCTCTCCATTCAGCTAGCTCCCCGGAATAAACGCGGATTGTTGCTCCGCAACCCGGTCATGACCGCGTCCGGTACCTTCGGGTACGGGATGGAATATGAACATTCCTTCGATATTCAACAGCTTGGCGCTATCGTCTGCAAGGGCACCACGTTAAAACCACGCGACGGCAATCCCCAGCCGCGCCTCGTCGAAACACCCTCCGGGATGATTAACTCCATCGGCTTGCAGAACATCGGCGTAGAAGCGCTGATTAAAGAAAAGGCTCCGGTATGGGCAGCATGGCACATGCCCGTCATCGTCAATATTGCCGGGGCGACTATCGATGAGTATGCGCAGATTGCCCGGATGCTGGACGACGTCCCCGGCGTCGGCGGCATCGAGGTGAACATCAGTTGCCCCAACGTTAAAGAGGGCGGCGCCGAATTTGGCGCCTGCGCCGGACCTGCCGCCGAAGTGACCCGTACGGTGCGTGACGCAACATCATTGCCGCTCATCGTGAAACTGACGCCCAATACCGGCGAAATAGTGGAAATCGCCCGCGCCGTTGCCGATGCCGGGGCGGATGCCCTCTGCCTTATCAATACGCTGAAAGCCACCGCCATCGATATCCGCCGGCGGCGCCCGGTACTGGGCAACATTATCGGCGGGCTCTCCGGTCCTGCCATCAAGCCGGTCGCCCTCTACATGGTCTACACTGTCGCCGGCGCGGTTAAAATTCCCATCATCGGCTGCGGCGGCATCGCCAGGGGCAACGACGCCATCGAGTTCATCATGGCAGGCGCCAGCGCGGTCGAAGTCGGCACGGCGAGCTTCGCCAATCCGCACGCCCCGCAGGATGTCCTCGAAGGTATTCAGCAATTCATGAATAAAGAACACATCGGCAGCCTTACTGATATTATCGGCGCTGCCCGGATTATTCGCTAGGAAAGGACAGTTATGAATTACGAAGGATTTACCATTGCAACAGCGAACGGTATCGCCACATTGACGCTTAACCGACCCGAGAAGCTCAACGCTTTCACCAACAAAATCGCCGCCGGTCTTGAAGACCTGCTTCCCAAACTAAGTAAAGACGATAGCGTCAAAGTGCTTATTATCACCGGGGCTGGTCGCGGTTTCTGCGCCGGTCTCGATGCTGAAGACCTGGCGAAACTGGGCAGCCAGCCTCTCCACGAACTTTATGATTTACTGCAGGACTTGACTCTAACGCTGGACGATTTCAACAAACCCATGATTGCCGCGATCAACGGCGTGGTTGCCGGCGCGGGCATGTCCATCGCGCTCTTCTGCGATTTCCGCATCGCGGTAGAAGAAGCCAAATTCTTCGCCGGATACAACCGCATGGGTATCACGCCGGATATCGGCGTTACCTATAATTTACCGCGCATCGTGGGACCGGCGAAAGCCGCGGAAATCCTGCTCACCGGCGACCCGCTGACCGCCGCTGAAGCCCTGAAAATCGGCCTGGTCAACCGTGTTGTGCCTGCTGCCGACCTGATGAAGACCACTCACGAACTGGCTCAGAAAATTGCCGGCGGGGCGTCAATGGCGTTGAACCTGACCCGCCAGGCTCTGAAAAAGAGTCTGAACAACACCCTGGCACAACAGGTCGAGGTGGAATACGCTACTATGTCCATCTGCTCAAGGACAGCCGACCATAAGGAAGGTCTGAAGGCTTTCATGGAGAAGCGCCCGCCTCAGTTCAAGGGCAAATAGTTAAGTGCGGGCGGTGCGCTGCTCTTTCTGGTACTCGATAAAAGAGTAGGCCAAGGAAAAAATGGCAACTGCAATCACCGGCGCTATCAATAATAAAAATGCGTAACCCGGGAAGACAACACCCAGCATGGCAATGATGCCGGCAAGCTTGAACAATTTCCCGCCGAGGTTATGCGTCTTTTCCCACACGCGGTCGCTGCTCAACGTCCACGGCGTCCGTATGCCGATGAACCAGTTGCGTTTTGCTTTTTCAAGCAGAACTCCGCAGTAATAAATCAATATCCCGAACGCCGGCGTTAATAGCTGGGTGAAATTGAAGGTCTTACCGAGGTTCCACACGATGGTCAGCAGGTAGAGATACAGCATGAACAGGAAAATCACGACCAGGAATCCATCGTAGGACTTGCGGAAAGCCTTGATGTTTTCTTTCAGCGGGTCGATGCGGGGCAGCAAGATAAGCAGTAAAGCCAGTCCCAGCGTTAGGATGGGTGTAAAAAACAGTCCCCAGAAGCGGGACATGTAGCCGTTAACGTTGCCCTGCGCATCCCAGTGAGACGCCATCCTTTCCGGCATTTGCGGATAGAATAAAATCCCGACAACGAAAGAAGCTGCTACGATTCCGAAGACGATGATTTCGCTTTTACTGAATTTCATATCCAAATCTAAGATAACATATAACGCCCTGCGAACGCCAGTACGGAGTTTTCATTGAGCAAAGCACGCCGTTATGATATATTAGAAAGGATACGGAAGACAGCGACCCCACGGAGGGATCGCATAGTGGTCTAGTGCGGGCGCCTGCTAAGCGCTTACCCTGGGTTTTCTGGGGTCGTGGGTTCGAATCCCACTCCCTCCGCCATTCAAGAGTCATCCGCCTTTCTTGTGATACCCCTCATGAGGGGTATATTTATTTCAGGAAGGTGTCAATGCCCGGCTATTACGTCTGGACTATCGGCTGCCAGATGAACAAGGCAGAATCAGAACGGTTGAGCGCCTGCTTTGCGGAGCTTGGCTACCAGCCTGTGGAGACTCCTGAAACCGCCGACCTCATCGTCCTTAATAGCTGCGTGGTGCGCCAGAGTGCGGAGAGCCGGGTCACCAATAAAATCGTTTCTCTGAGGACGGTCAAAAAGCAATATCCCGGCAAAATATTAGCTGTTACCGGCTGCCTCGTCGATTCGGATATTCCGCTTCTCAAGAAACGCTACCCGCACGTCGATTATTTTTTCAAGGCGGGCGATAATCCGCCCTGGCTTGCCAATGTTATGTCAGGTAATTCCCTGCCCGTACGCCCGGCGCCGGTTACCTATGTTCCCATCATGCAGGGATGCAACAACTTTTGCTCTTATTGTATCGTTCCCTTCCGGCGCGGCAGAGAGCGCAGCCGCACGGTATCGGACATTACCTGCGAGATCACCGAACTGGTCAGGAGAGGCACACGGGAAGTCATCCTGGTGGGACAGAACGTTGACTCCTACGGTCACGACCTTCCCGACCAGCCGCAACTGGCAGACCTGCTGACGAAGCTGAACGAAATTGATGGTCTGTTCCGTCTGCGTTTTCTGACCAACCATCCCAAGGACATGAGCCCCCGGCTTATCGAAGCCATCGCCGGGCTGGAGAAAGTCTGTAAGCAGATTAACCTGCCGGTGCAGGCTGGCAACGACGAAATTCTCAAGCTGATGCGGCGCGGATATACTGTGGCGCAGTACCGCCGGCTTATCGCACAAATACGCGTCAAAATCCCGGATATCGTCCTGAGCACCGACATCATCGTGGGCTTCCCCACCGAAACACAAGCGCAATTTCAGGATACGGTTGATTTGCTTTCCGAAATAAAGTTTGCTACAGTCCATGTAGCTGCCTATTCAACCCGTCCGGGTACTATCGCCGCCCGCGAGTTGAAGGATGATGTGCCCCAGGAAATCAAAGACGAGCGGTTGCGTACCGTGGAGAAGCTCCAGGAACAAATCGGCACGGAAATAAACGCCCGTCTGCTGGGCACGACGGTGGAAGTGCTCGTCGAAGGCAGGAGCAAGGGCAAATGGTACGGGCGGACACGAACGGACAAGCTGGTGTTTTTCCCGGACAAGAACGAGCGACTGGCACAGTTGGTTAATATCAGCATCACCAAAACCGGTCCCTGGTCGTTACAGGGCAAGATTGAAACGAAGGCTCCACAAGGAGGATAGATGATGAATCTGGTAATACTGGCAGGACTGATTATAACAATGCTGGCGCTGGCGGCGGGATGCGTCCCTGCCGGGACCGGAACGGCAGCCGGCGGAGATACAAGCAGCCTTATTTCCATGGTCGTATTTGTGCTCGGTCTTTTTGTGGTCTTTTATTTCCTTATGATCCGCCCGCAGAAAAAACGCCAGAAGCAGCATGCGACACTGATGCAGAGTCTGCAAAAAGGCGACCATATCATTACCATCGGCGGGATGCACGGGCAGATTGAAAGCATCGACCAGAACAGCGTTGTTCTGAAGGTGGAGTCCGGCGCCACGCTCCGCTTCGCCAAGGACGCTATTGCCGGCAAGGTAAGCACACAATAAAATAGAGACGGTTCCACCCCTTCGTTTGTAAAGTAAGCTGTATTTATGAAGCAATACGATTACATTATCATCGGGAGCGGCATTGCCGGACTGTATACTGCCCTCCTCGCCAAAGAATATGGCAGTGTGCTCATCATCACGAAGGGCAGCATCAGCGAATGCAATACCAAGTATGCCCAGGGCGGCATCGCGGCGGCTATCGGCAGGGGCGATTCCGCGGAGCTCCACTTCCGTGATACCATCGCCGCCGGGGACGGGTTATGCAATGAAGAATCGGTACGCATCCTCGTCACCGAAGCCCCCGACCGCATCAGCGACCTCGTCCATTTCGGCGTTCCGTTCGATACCCTCGAAGGGCAAATCGCGCTGACCATGGAAGCCGCCCATAGCATGCCCCGTATTTTGCATGCCGGCGGTGACGCGACCGGCGAGTATATCGAGCTGACCCTCAGCAAGCAGGTCTTATCCCAGAAAATACCGGTGCTGGAAAATGTCCTCGCCACGGACATCATTATGGAAAACGGCGTGGCTTCAGGCATCAAGACCATCGATTGCAAGACGGGCGCCCGCCAGGAGTTCGGCGGCAAGTTCCTGATTGTG
>JAQTVW010000141.1 GCA_028706655.1 Dehalococcoidales bacterium
AACCGGTATTACAGCAGGAAAAACCGGATGTCATCCTGGTGCTGGGAGACACTAATACCATACTCGCCGGTACGCTGGCGGCGGTCAAACTTCATATTAAAGTAGGACATATTGAAGCCGGCTTGCGCAGCTACGACCGCTCCATGCCGGAGGAAATCAACCGGATTGTCGCTGACCATTGCGCTGATTATCTGTTCGCTCCCACGAAGAAGGCAAAATCAATTCTCCTCGGCGAGGGCATCCCCGCCGAAAAGATTTCCGTTACCGGCAACACCATCGTCGATGCAGTCTACCAGAACCTGGAGATGGCGAAAAGCCGGATTGGCAGTCTGGCGGAGTGGCATGTGACTCCCGGAAAATACTTACTGGCAACCGTCCACCGCCAGGAGAATGTCGATAATCAAGAAAGGCTCACTTCCATACTCAGCGGGCTGGATAAGCTTTCCACTGCACTTGGTTTACCCGTGCTTTATCCCGTGCATCCCCACTCGCGCAAGATGATACAGCAGTTCAATCTCAAAACAGAAAATCTGACACTTCTGGAGCCGATGGACTACCTGAGTTTCCTGCTGCTGGAGAATCATGCCCGCCTCATTCTGACTGACTCCGGCGGTGTGCAGGAAGAGAGTTGCGTGCTAAAAGTGCCCTGTGTTACGCTGAGAGACAATACCGAGCGCCCCGAGACTCT
Organism: Dehalococcoidales bacterium; assembly: GCA_028706655.1. Lineage (GTDB taxonomy): Bacteria > Chloroflexota > Dehalococcoidia > Dehalococcoidales > RBG-16-60-22 > JAQTQH01. The sequence continues at coordinate 689 of JAQTVW010000141.1, forward strand.
GGAGGTCGGCGCCAATGTCCTGGCAGGTACCGACCCGGAAAATATCTTGCAGTGCGCTCAGGACATGCTCAATAAAGAAAGAGACTGGGTGAATCCCTTCGGGGACGGCAAAGCGGGGGCGCGGATAGTCGATATACTGAGGAGCACTTATGGCTAAGATACTGGTTACCGGCGGTTCGGGATTTATCGGTTCCAACCTGATTCCCGAACTGAAGAGCCGCGGTCACGAAGTATGGAGCTGCGACCTCAAGAACGCGGAGGGTCCCGATTATACCCGCGCCGATGTCAGCAAATACCGCCAGCTTGAGAAGCTCTTTGAAGAACACGATTTTGAATATGTCTATCACCTCGCCGCGGAGTACGGGCGCTGGAACGGGGAAGACTATTATGAAAACCTCTGGCTGACTAACGTCATCGGCACCAAGAACCTCATCCGCATCCAGGAGCGCAGGAAATTCCGCATGATTTTCTTTTCCAGCGCCGAAGTTTACGGCGATTATGACGGCAAAATGAGCGAAGACGTTATGGACCGCATCGCCATCAAGCAGATGAACGACTACGCCATGACCAAGTGGGTCGGCGAGATGCAGGTGCTCAATTCGGCAGCGATGTTCGGTACGGAGACGGTGCGCGTCCGCCCAGTCAATGCCTATGGACCCTACGAGCACTACACCCCTTACCGCGGCGTCGTGCCCGCCATAATATACAAAGTCCTGCACGACCAGCCTTACACCGTCTATCTCGGTCACCAGCGCATCTTTGATTATGTCGAGGATACCTGCCGTACCTTCGCCAATATCGTGGACAATTTCAAACCCGGCGAAGTCTATAACGTAGGCAGCAAAGAGGAATGGGAGCACGAGATAAAATACGTCTCCGACCTCATTCTGAAAAACCTCGGCAAAGACGATTCGAAGGTTACCTACAAACCGGCGGAACCATTCACCACACGGGTGAAACATATGGACTTCTCCAAAATCAGGAGAGACCTGAAACACAGCCCGAAAGTCCCGCTGGAAGAAGGTATCCCGAAGACAATCGCCTGGATGAAGCAGGTGTACGGCTACCGCTGATGCTTAGTGTCGCACTGATAAACGCCGGTCATGCGGCCAATTATCCCCAGCCGCCCCTCGGACTCGCCCTTATCGCCGCTGTGCTGGAAAAAGCGGGATATCGCGTATCGGTTTATGACGCCGCCGCCCTGCGCCTCACGTCTGATGAGCTGATTACCCTGGTAAAGAACGCGGATATCGCCGGTTTTTCTGCCATGACGCCCACGGTCAGCGCGACCCTTGAGATTATCCGCAAGCTCAAAATGGCTAACCCGAAGCTGACGACAATCATGGGTGGTCCGCATGTTTCACTATTGCCTGAAGAAACTTTAGCAATCTGCCCGGAAATCGAAATCGCCGTGCGTGGCGAAGGCGAGGAAACCATCATTGAACTGCTGCACGTCATCGAAACGGCGCAGCCTCTGGATGGTATCGCCGGAATCAGTTTCCGTTCCGGCGGCAAGATTATGCACAACGCCCTGCGTTCCCGGACGACAGATATGGACTCGTTGCCGTTCCTGGCTTATCACCTTCTGCCGCTGGGCAGCTACCGCCCGCACCCGCCGCATGGCAGATCGCTGCCCTTCGCTTCGGTCGTAACCAGCCGTGGCTGTCCCTATCACTGCGCCTTCTGTTCCAAACCAATCTTCGGCAATAAATACCGGGCACAGAGCCCGCAAAGAGTCGCCGACGAAATCAGCTACCTGCGCGAGAAATTCGGCGTCCGCGAGGTTGCCTTTTACGACGATGTTTTTACACTGGATAAAAAGAGAACCCACGCTATTGCCGAAGAGTTCCTCAGCCGGAAACTGAAGTTCGACTGGACCTGCGAGACGCGGGTTAATCTCGTTGACAAAGAACTGCTCCGGCATATGAAACGCGCCGGGTGCTATGCCATCGCTTATGGCATCGAATCCGCCGCGCCGGAGATGCTGG
>JAQTVW010000065.1 GCA_028706655.1 Dehalococcoidales bacterium
TTTCCGGCTTGTCGCCGGTGTTGGTGACGCTGGCGGTGATTAAAATATCCACTCCCGTATTTACCTCGGGAGGATTGACGGTAAGACTGGTTGCTTTGATGACGTCCTGTGTTGGTGTTACATCCGTGGTAGCCGAAGGAATTGCCGCACTGACGTTGGGGCTGGTACACGCCAGCACCGTTACGCCCACTATGAAAAGCACGCTTACGCCGATAATCGCCTGCCTGATGTTAAGTTTCATAGTATTCTCCTTATTTCCTGACCGTGTTCACTATCTGACCATCCTGCAAAAACACAATCCCTTTGGCGCGCTCCGCCGCTTCCGGGTTATGGGTGACCATGATAATGCTGCGCCCTTCCCGGTTCAACTCGTCGAACAGGTCGAGGATTTCCTTGCCGGTCTTGTGGTCCATGTTGCCGGTCGGCTCGTCCGCCAGAGTGAGTAGCGGGTCGTTGACCAGCGCGCGGGCAATAGCGACCCGCTGCTGTTCACCGCCGCTGAGCTGGCTGGGCTTATGGCTTGCCCTTTTCTCCAGCCCTACCCGCCTCAGCAGTTCCAGCGCCTTGCCGTGGTCGGGTTTCCCGCCGCCGAAGGTCAAGGGCAGCAGTACATTTTCCAGGGCGGTCAATGATTGCAGCAGGTGATACTGCTGGAAGACATAGCCGATTTTGCCTCTGCGGAACTTGACCAGCGCATCTTCCTCTAAGTTATCGATGCGCTCGCCGTTAAGAACGATGGCGCCTTTGGAGAGGACATCCAGCCCGCCGATGATATTCAGAAGAGTCGATTTGCCGCTCCCCGATGGTCCCATGATAGCGACGAAATCGCCGGAATCGACCTGGAACGAAACGCTGTTCAACGCCACGACCGAGGTGGAATTGCGTCCGTAAATCTTGCTGACGTCTTTAATTTCTAACATCTGATTACCTCACAAAGAACGGAACGCATCGGCGACCCTGATGCGGGCAGCGTGGAACGCCGGGTAAAGCGTTGCCAGCGTCGCGATAAATATCGCCAGCAGCAACGACAGCGGCAGATAGGTAAGCACGATGCTGACTTGCGTGCCTTCAAATATCAGCGGACCCACGATATATGCCAGCGCCGTTCCCGCCAGGTAGCCCAGCACACCTCCCGCGACGCCCAGAACAGTCGCTTCATAGATAAGGGCTTTGATAATCTGGTTGCGGGAAGCCCCGACGGCGCGCATGATTCCGATGTCCTTCGTTCTCTCGTGGATGGAGGTCATCAGGGTATTGACCACGCCGAAACCGCCCACCAGCAAGGTGATGCCGGCAATAGCCAGCATGAAGTTGTTAATCTTTTCGACCATGCCCATCTCGGTCGCGGCGACCTGCTTGACTGCTACCGCTCGCACGCCCGGAATTTCCCCGTTGATGGCATCGGCGATGATTTCCACGGGACAGGCATTGCACAATGCGCGAACATCTACCGATGAAATCAGACCCTGCTTGTTGAACAGCGCCTGCAGCGTCGCCAGCGGTACAAATATCTGGTAGTCTTCGTTCGAGCCGGTTTCACCGAGGATGCCGGTCACAGCCAAATCGCTGCCGTTGACCGGTACGGCGTCACCGATGTTCAATTTCAACAGTTCGGCAGCCCGGCTGCCCACGAGAAGCTGGTCAGCACCATCGAGAAACTTGCCGGACTGGATTTCCCACCAGGTCTTTATCGAGCGCTCTTTATCCGGGTTGAAGCCGACCAGCATCACCGAGGTGCCTTTGATGTCCCCGGTCAGGTAGAGCTTCGGGGCGATGGCAGCGATTTCGCCGTCATCTTTTATCTTCAGCGCCTCTTTGATTTTACCATCGGCGATGCGCCTGATTTCCGGCAGTTTGTCTTCCGGGATATAATTTTCACCCACCGTTACCGTCCCCAGTGTCAGGTCGCCGAGCCCGGTGTTGAGGCTCCGGGTTGCCGGAACGATGGTCAGGTTCGCCCCGTATTTTTCGAGCTGGCTGTATATCCGCGCCTGTCCGGCTTGCGCGACCGTCAATATCGCGATGACCGTCATCGTGCCGATTAACACGCCCAGGGTAGCGTACAGCACTCTCCGCTTACGCCTCATGATATCCTTGAGTACTATCTGGTATAGCTTCATCTCTTCCTCCCCGAACCACCGCTCCTTAATTTGTTGCTAGATAACGGGAGACGTGCCATTTTCCTGGAACAGCCATGTCGAAAGGTAACGCTCGCCGGTGTCCGGCAGGATCACCACGATAAGTTTGTCTTTGTTCTCGGGACGCTTTGCCACTTCCACCGCCGCCCAGGTCGCCGCGCCGGAAGAAATACCCGCCAGGATACCTTCCTCTTTCGCCAGCCGCCGGGCAGTAATGCCGGCATCTTCGTTAGTTACTTTGATAATCTCGTCAATCAACTCGGTTTTCAATACATCGGGAACGAAACCCGCGCCGATACCCTGGATTTTATGGGGTCCGGGCTTACCGCCGGAAAGCACCGGGGAATTTGCCGGCTCGACGGCGATTGCCTTGAACGCCGGTTTTGTCTTTTTGAGCACCTCCGCGATGCCGGAAATCGTGCCGCCGGTACCCACGCCTGCCACCAGTATGTCAACCCTGCCCGCGGTATCCCGCCAGATTTCGTCGGCGGTGGTCACCCGATGAATATCCGGATTAGCCGGGTTCTTGAATTGCTGCAACGCGATATAGCCGGGATTGCCGGCAACCAGTTCTTCGGCTTTTTTGATAGCGCCTTTCATACCTTCCGAACCGGGAGTCAGCACCAGTTGCGCCCCGAATACTGCCAGCAACTGCCGCCTTTCCATGGACATGGTATCCGGCATGGCGAGAATCAGCTTGTAGCCGCGGGCAGCGCAGACGAAAGCCAGCGCGATGCCGGTGTTGCCGCTGGTCGGCTCAACGATGACCGTGTCTTTCTTGATTAAACCCTGTTCTTCAGCGGCGATAATCATGGCGACGCCGATGCGGTCTTTGACGCTGTGAACCGGATTAAACGATTCCAGCTTGGCAACCACTTCCGCCTGCGCGCCCGCGGTCAAACGGTTCAACCTTACCAGGGGCGTATTGCCAATCAATTCTGTCGTATCCCGGGCGATGCCGCGGATCAGCCGGGGAATGGTTAGGGTCCCGTATTTAATCTTTTCCACCGTGGATATGGTCTCTTCCATATGCCGTACTCCTGAGTGTTTCTGTATTGTGGAGATGTTTGTTGACTTTGTTAATCTACTTTATCAACTATAATATAAATTATCACATTCCACGGGAGTTGTCAATACCGCGGGAAGGTAAATTTTTGGTGGGAAGTAAACATCAGAAAGAACACAATGGGTAGCGAGCGAGAGATTGTGCGAAACAAAAAAGAGCCGCCGGATATTCGTACGGACCCGGCGGCTAGCAGATATGCTCCGGCTAGGATAAAATAAGTTAAAGAGCCTTTTCGGTCTTGCCGCAATGGAGGCAATACTGATAGCTTGCGTTCTCGAAGGTCACATCGCGAAAAGCGTGTTTGCGCAAGAAACAATTGATATAATGCTTTAGCCACATATTCATTTCTCCTATCTGACCGCCGGCTCTTTTTCGGGCACGGCAGGTAAAGTCCAATCTTCGTCATGGTTGCGCGCCAGCAGAGACTGCACCCAGTCCCGTTTTTCCCACAGCGTGCAGCCGCCCTTCCCTTCGTGTTCCCTTACCCCTTCCCGGACCTTCCTAAGGAAATCGGAACGCAGCGCTTCTTTGAACGATACCTGCGTCAGGTTGGCATCGGAATACGGGACGAACGGGCACGGTTCCACATTGCCGGCGGCGCTGACATGGATGAATCCCCTGCCGGCAGACAGGCAGCCGCCAAACTCTTTTTCGTCGCCGGGAACCGCGATGAAGAGCGCGGGAAATTTCTTGCGGAGTTTGTTCACCGCGCACGGGAGACAGTCCCGCTGCCAGTTGCTGATTGCCAGCGCTTCGGTGCCCGGCTGGACGGGGCTGTATTCCACGAAGAAAAACAGCTTGCAACCTGCCCGGGTCAGGCTGCGGATAAATCTTTCGCCGGTCAACGTATCATAATTCAGGCTGGTCATTGTCAACGAGGTACCGAAGAAAATACCTTTGCTCTTCAGTTTTTTGGCGACAATCTGCAAGCGCTCGTATATTCCGGCGCCCCGCCGCTCGTCGGTATCTTTTGCATAGCCTTCCAGGCTGATGATGGGGACGACGTTCCGCTGTTTCTTGAGCCTTTCCGCCACTGCATCATTGATTAGCAAGCCGTTGGTGAAAACAAAGAAAATGATATCCGGATTCGCGCCGGTAATATCCAGGATTTCCGGGCGCACCAGCGGTTCGCCGCCGGCAAGGACAAGAAAAGAGATACCCAGTCCCTTCGCCTCGGCGATGACGCTGCGCATTTTCACGGTGCTCATTTCTTCGTGCGCCCCGGCGCGCAGCGTCTGGTGGTAACACCCTTTGCAGTGGAGATTACAGCGGTTGGTGATGCTGTAAATCATAATCGGCGGCACCTGTAATCCCTGTTCGCGGTAGCTCGCCCGCACCTGTGCCGCTTTTTTCTGCCGCTGCACCGTTCTCAAAAAATAGGCCGCCTGCGCCGGATGGGAAAGGCTGACACGCAGGGCGTTCCGGAAAAACACTTTCAGCGATTTATTGAGCGGACTTACGTAGCCCGCATTATCGATTGTCCCATTCCACTTTTTCATATTCAGCCTCCTGCCCCGTTTCTGGAAATCTACCATCATTATAAAATAAGACTCTCCCGGATACGCCCTGCATTTGATGAGAATGCCGTTTATACCTCGGGAGAGTTATGATACTGGCCGGATGACCAGGCTATTTGATTAACCGTTCCCGGTGCGCAGCGCGACGAATAAAATCCCGGGGCCGGAATGGACGCCCAGCACCGGGCCTAAACGCGCCAGCTTGATTTTCTCGCGGGTAAAGGTCGAACCGATGCGCTCCGCCAGCAGTTGCGCGTCATCGGGAGTAGTGCTGTGGACAACCGCCAGGTCCTGAATATTTTTCGTGCTGTTCACAAATTCGACCAGCCGTTCGATACCTCTGTCGCGGGAGCGCACCTTACTAACCGGCTCTACCTCGCCGTCCTTCATGGTAAGCAGCGGCTTGACGCTCATCACCGAACCCAGCAGCGCCTTCGCCTTGCCAATGCGCCCGCCCAGTGACAGGTACTTCAGCGTGTCCAGGTAACCGAGTATCCGTATATGTGGCACCGCTTTGCGAACTTCTCCGGCAATTTTTGCCGGCGGCAGTCCGGCGGCGGCGAGTTCACCGGCAAATACGGCGAGCAGTCCCACGCCCATCGTCACCGACTGGGAATCGATAATTTCGACCGGGAACCCTGCCACCTGTGCTTTCGCCCGTGTCGCCGAATTGATGGTCGCGCTCAGCCTGCCGGAAAGGTGGATTGAGATAATCCCGTCCGCTTCCCGGGACAGCCTGTGGTATACTTCGGCAAAGTCTTCCGGGGTGGGCGGTACGGTATCGGGGTGCACCGGGCTTTCTGACAACTTACGGTAAAAGACATCCTCGCTGATATCGACCCGGTCACGGTAGCTTTCGTCCCCAAAGTTCACGTAAGCGGGTACGACCGTGATGCCCAGTTCGCCGGCAATCTGAGGAGGCAGGTCTGCCGTGCTGTCGGTGACAATCTTTGTGTTCATTTGTTCTCCCTCCCCGGTTTATTCGTATGCCAGCGTCTCGCGGACGCTCATGCGCATCGCCCGGAGCGCGGGCAGCATGCTGGCGACCACCGAGATGGCGACCACAATCCCCAGCCACTCCACGAGCCCCAGCGGCGAGAAAACAAAGGGTATCGGCTGGCCGCCCATGATTTGTCCCAGCATGGCATCAAAACCCATACTCGCCGGAATACTGAGGGGAATCGCCAGCACCCAGCTCATCATCCCGATAATCAAGCCTTCGGTGACCACGATGCTGCCCACCGACCTCGTCGATGCGCCGATAGAGCGAATGATGCCGATTTCCCGCGTGCGTTCAAGCACGTTGAGACTCATCATGCCCATCAGTCCCAGCCCGCCGATGACCGCGGACATGATTGCCATGATAAGCAGGAAGTATATCAGGAAATCGTTGCGTCCCGTCAGAGAAGCGGCAATCGTGTTGCGGGTCATGGCGCCGCCCACTTTGACACCGGACTTTTTGAGCTGGTTTTCCAGCGTCTCCGCCATCGCGGACTGGGACGCCCCGTCTTTCTGTTCGGTAGCAATGTATAATGTCGATGCCAGTCCGGATGTCCCTTTGATGCGGGAAAGATAATTGAAATCAGCATAGCCGAGCCGGTCGTAGATCATCGGCATGATGCCGACCACTTCCCATTCGTATTCGTGGTTATAGACATTCAAAGTTATGGTATCGCCGACTTTGACCTCGGGCATCTCTTTCACAATGCCGCTGGTCAGGACGATGGCATTGCGGTCGCCCGGTTGCAGCCAGCGCCCGGAGAGCAGGTCGGGGTTCATGAATTTGGTCTCCGGCGGCAAACCGACCATATTGAAGGAAGCCCCTTTGGTGTCGTCGGCTTTAATGCGCTGCACCGAAGCTCCGGTCCAGCCCTCGACGTCAGTGACGCCGGGCAGGCGCATGACCCTGGTTTCGACCCCTTTCTCGGCGTAGTTGCCGTCCAGGTACAGCGCCACTTCATAATTGTAGTATTTATCAAACATACGGCTGAGGTCAGCCATCAAGGAGCTCCGCACGTTCATCACTCCGATGAACAGGGTCCCGGCGAGAATCAGCGTGCCCATGGTCAATGCGAGCCGCGCTTTGCGCCGGAAGGTGTTGCGCAGTGAAAGCAGCACCGGGCGCGGGAACAGCCGCACTCTCATCAACATACGGTCGAACAGGTCGGCTTTGCGTTTCCCCGCGATGCCGTGATCGCTGATGGTCTCCCGCACGCTGACGCGGACGCCGCCTAAAATGGGGAGAGCCGCCGCGACTACGGGAACAAGCAGGGCGGCGGCCGCCTCAAGGAGGAAGACGCGCAAAGGGAGATTGAAGCCGATGATGTCAATATTCAGCAGATTGGCGACCATGCTGGTGAAGAAGTAGCCCAGCCCCATACTGACGGGCAGCGCCAGCAGGAGCGCCAGCAGTCCGTAGAAGGCGACCAGCACCAGGTACAGCCCGATGATTTGCCGGCCGGTGCCGCCGATAGCTTTGATGATACCAATCTGACGTCTCTGCTGGGTGAGCAGAGCGGTGACCGTATTGACGACGAGGAAGCCGCTCAGGATAAGCGAGAAAATACCGATGGCGCTCAGAATGAGGATGAAGCTTTCCGTCACTTCTTTCGCCCAGTGGTCATCAACTTTGCGGACGGTGGTGGAATATACCTCCAAACCCTGGTCTTCCAGCTTTTCCCGGATGGCGTAGGCAGCGGTTTCCAGCGCCGGTATGTCATTATTACCATCGCGGGCGATGATATTGAGCTGGTTGCACAGACCCGGCAGACCGAGCCATTCCATTGTTTCCAGGGAAACATAGCCGGTGGGCATGGGAAACATGTTAGCCGGCAGGGCGTTTAAGTCGTGGACGGTGCCCACTACGGTCAGCTCATGACGCTTGCCGTCAGAGGTCTCGACCAGCACTTTGTCATTAATCTGTGCCTTACTTAATGAAAGGGAAGCCCGCTCGATGACGATTTCCCGCCGCGCCGGAGGCCATTGTCCGGCAACGGGCGTGACTTTGTTCATCGAGATATCCGAATAATCGCCGTAGGCATACAGGAAAAGGTTGTATGAATCGGCAGCGGTAATCAGCTTGATGGTGTAGAATGCCTGTCCCTGCACATCGGCGACTTCCGGCTGGCGCTCCGCCCAGCGCACGACATCTTCATCGAACGGCGCCATCGAAATGGAGATACTGGAAGTATTGATGGCGCGATACTGGGTATCCATATCCTTGACCAGAACGTCCTGGGTGATGAAGACGCTGCCAAAGGCAAAAACTCCGACGGCAATCGCCAGCATGACCAGGATAGTCTTGGTCTTGTTGCTGCTCAGGTCGCGAAAAACTTTACGCCAGCGTGGTGCAAACATCTTTTTTCTCCTCGATTATCTCCAGCGCCTGCTGCAGACGTTCCGCCGCGACCTTGTTGACGGCTTCGCGGACATCTTCCGATTGGTTGAGAAACTCATTAAAACTGGCGCGGTCGAGCGCGGCGACTTCCACATCAGAGGCGGCGCGGACATCAACCGGGCGCAAGCCGCCGTGAATAAGTCCCACCTCTCCGAAATATTCTCCCCTGCCCAGCCGGGTGGTGACACATTCCTGCCCTGAAGGAGTACGGAGGACTACTTCGGCTTCACCCATGGTGACGATGTAAAACCGCTCCGGGGCATCCTCTTTTTTCATAATCGTTGTGCCCGCTTTGTACTTCTGTGTTTCCAGCATGGAAGTCGTCCAGATAAGCTGCTGCTGGGTCAGCGAGGGAAAAGCCTTCGTCAAATAACCCTCGATAATCTCGCCATCGGCGATGATGATGGTACGTTTCACTTTTTTGGCAAGGTCGCCGTCGTGGGTCACCATGACGATGGTCTTGCCGCCCGCGACCAGCTTCTCGAAGAGCTGGAACACTATCTGGGAAGTCTTCGAGTCCAGGTTGCCCGTCGGTTCGTCCGCCATGATGATGGGCGGGTCATTCGCCAGCGCCCGGGCAATGGCGACCCGCTGCTGCTCGCCGCCGGAAAGCTGCGAGGGCAGTTTGTTGGCATGCTGCGCCACGCCCACCAGGTCGAGAACATGCATCGCGCGTTCCCGCCGCTGGCGGGAGTTATAAAAATTGCAGAAGTCCATCGGCAGGATGACGTTTTCCAGCACGGTCAGGATGGGCAGAAGCTGGAAGAACTGGAAGACAATCCCCAGGTTATGTCCGCGCCATTTCGCGATACCGCCTTCGCCCAGTGTGTGTATCGGCGTATCGGCAACATGCACTTCACCGCGGGTCGGCCGGTCGATGCCGCTTATCATGTTGATGAGGGTAGACTTGCCGCTGCCGGATTTGCCGATGACGCCCACGAACTCGCCGGCGCCTATAGTCAGGTTGATATTCTTCAGGGCGAGAAACTCGCCGGCGTCCGTCTTGTAGGCTTTCACGACATCCTTGAGCCTTATCAGGTATTCATCGTACTGGTGGATATTCTGCTCTTTGAACATCATGCCGGATATGAATTTAACCATTTTATTTTCCTGCCTTAAACAAATTCCTCAATTACGGCAATCGCCATGATTTATCCCTTTTTCCCGGCGGCCGTTGCCGCTACAATCAGGGTGCCGGATTCCAGCCCGCTGACCACTTCGGTGTTGACGCCGTCAGTCATTCCCAGGACGATGGGAAGCTGCTTGATTTGCTCGTCCACGGTAACTTCGACGAAAGGCTTCTTCAGGCTGTCGTATTTGATGGCGCGGTTGGGAATCAGCAGAACGTTCTGCCGTTCGTTCACAACGATATCCACCGTGGCGCTCATGCCGACTCTCAACTGCATTTCGGGCGGGGCATCGATGCCGATTTTCACTTCATAGGCGACGACGCCCGCCTGCTTCTGGATGGGCACCATCGAGATGTGAGTGACCTTGCCGGAGAACGGCGCGCCGGGTGCGGCATCCAGGCTGATGACCGCTTTCTGGTTGAGTTTAACGCCGGCGATATCGATTTCATCAATCTCGGCATTTACTTCCATGCTGGACGGGTCGAGCAGATAAATAACCGGTCTGGCGCCTGCCGCCGGGGGCGCGACCATGTCCCCTTCCCGTGCATCGACGCTGATGACCAGCCCGTTCCACGGCGCTACAATCGTAACCTCGTTGAGCCGTTTTTGCGTCTGGTCGAGCATCAGCTGCGCCAGTTCCGCCGAACGTTCTGCCTGTAGAGCGACTTCTTTCGCCGAGGCTATCTGTACTTCCTGCATGGCAATGTCCCGGGTCAGTTCATCGAGGGTCTTTTGTGCCTGTATGACCGCTTTTTCGGAAGACTCCAGTTGCATCTTTTTAATGGCAATATCATCGGGGTCGGAACCGGCAGTCAGTCGGTCCAGCTCCTGCTGGGCGACATCGACATCTATCTGCGCCCGCTCGACTACCTTGTCCCACACAGAGGTATCGCGCGCGTTGGAGCGGCTGTCCAGAGCGTACTGTAAATAAGTTTGCGCCCGGTCTACTGCCGCTTTTGCCGCGACAATGTCCGGCGCCGGTGCGGTCTCTTCCGTCCGGGAGAGCGCTACTTCAGCGGTCTTGCGGTTGACCTGCGCATTAAAGAGCGCCAGCTCCAGCGCCGACCGGGTATCCTGTGTTTTGACGAGAGCAAGCTCGGCGGTCTGCTGCGCCAGCTTTGTCTGGGTTATCGTTACCTGCGCCTGCGCCAGG
>JAQTVW010000142.1 GCA_028706655.1 Dehalococcoidales bacterium
CTGCCTGAGCCGCGGGCTGGATATTACCAAGGAACTCGTCCCGGTGGCGCCGGCTGCCCATTACATGATGGGCGGCGTCAGGACTAACGTCTGGGGCGAGAGCAGCATTCCCGGTCTGTTCGCCGCGGGAGAAGTCGCTTGTACCGGCGTTCACGGCGCCAACCGGCTCGCCTCTAACTCCATGCTGGAGGTAGTTGTTTTCAGCAAGCGCATCGTGGAGAAGACGCGGGGCAACGCACCTAAAAAAACGCCGGATGCAAAAAAGAACAACGATATCCGCGCGGCACTCAGTGAACGCTTTGACACCAAAGGCGCGCCACCCGGTTTTACCGCACTTCAGAAACTCATGTGGGAGAATGTCGGCGTTATCCGCAACAAGGAGGGGTTGACCCATGCTGCGGACACTCTGGCGACCTGGCAGCGGATGCTCCCTGATCCTACCGACCGCCCGTCTTACGAGTTGCATCACCTGATTTTGACCGCCCGGCTCGTGACCGAGGCGGCGCTGTTAAGGGAAGAGAGCCGCGGCGCTCACTTCCGCTCCGATTTTCCCCAGCACTCCGCCGGATGGCAGCGCCATATTATCTTTACCAGCGAGCAAGCCAATGCTTGAATTTAATGTACCCGAGAAACAATTAGATACCATCATCAGCCTTGCGCTGGAGGAAGACGCCGGTCGGGGCGATGTCACCAGCGAAGCCATCATCCCGTCTAATTTGAAAGGCTGTGCCTCGCTGCTGGTCAAAGCCGACGGCATCCTCACCGGGATAGAAGTATTCCGCAGGGTATTTCTCAAGACAGACCCTAAACTCAATATTAAAATAATGATTTCTGACGGCACGGTCATCAAGCGCGGCGATATCGCCGCTACTGTATCAGGCAGCGTCAGAAGCATTCTTAAAGGCGAGCGTACTGCGCTCAATTTCATCCAGCGTCTGAGCGGCATCGCCACATTGACACGGCAGTACGTTGATGAAGTCAAAGACACTAAGGCAGGCATTTACGATACCCGCAAGACGACGCCCGGTCTGCGGCTATTGGAGAAGTACGCCGTGCGCGCCGGCGGCGGGCGGAACCACCGCCTCCACCTCGCCGATGCCGTGCTGATAAAGGATAATCACCTGGCAGCGCTACGCAAACTGGGCATGAGCTTTGACGAGATTATCGCCGGGGCAAAAGAGAAAGCGCCCAAAGGTATCACCATCGAGGTAGAAGTCCCCAGTCCGCAGGACGCGCTGACCGCAGTTAACGCCGGCGCGACCATGATTATGCTGGACAACATGACTCTTGAGCAGATGAAAGATGCGGTGAAGCTGGTGGGCAATCGAGCACGGATTGAAGCCTCGGGGGGAATCAACCTGACCAATGTCCGGCAGGTGGCTTTGACCGGAGTAGATATTATTTCCATCGGAGCGCTGACCCATTCCCCGAAATCGCTGGACCTCAGCCTGGAATTAGACCCGGAAAGTCTGAAACTGGATTAGTCTTTGAGGTCTGCCAGGAGGATGGTATGATTGAGGAAATCTACTTCTTTGATACCGGCGGCAATTTCTTTCCGTTCCCCGAACAGCGTCTTCAAAGTTACTTTCCCGCCCTTCATCGTTAAAGAAGAGACCTCTTCCATCAATAATTTGCGCTCTTTGCCCTGTTCAACGTAAAGTTTGGATAGACACATATCTCACCCCTCCAATTTCTTCAGGGCTTTTGCCAGATAGCCGCGGGAACGGTCCATCTCTTCCGCCGCCTGCCGCATCAACCCGCCGACTTCCGTCTCGCCGAGAGTCTTCGCTTTGTCCGCCCATTCGCGAAACTCGTCACTGTGCTCGTTGTTATGTTCAACCCAGTGCGCCAGCAGAATCTTTAATTTTTCCCGCTCCCGGTCAGCCATGATGTCACCTCTCTGTCATTGCGAGCTTAAGCGAAGCAATCTCTTACAAATCAGGTGGTAATGTCTCACATCGTCACTCGCTTTTCGCAATAGCGTTGATATTCATTTCTTCTGGCGGCACTTGCCGCAGGTACCGAAAATCGCCAGGTGCCGCAGGTCGGCAGCAAACTTGTATTCCTCGTTCAACATCTTTTTCAAGGGACTCAGCACGGATTCATCTAAATCAATGACATTGCCGCACTGCTGGCAGACGAGATGGTGATGGTGCCCCTTTTCCGCCGGGTGATAGCGCACCCGCCCCCCGCCCAAATCGGTCTCGGTGACCAGTCCCAGTTTTTTCAGCAGTTCCAGCGTGCGGTAAATTGTTGAGATATTGACGTTGGGGTATTTCGCCGCTACCTGTGCGTGGATTTCTTCGGCGCTGACATGGTTGGGGTTGTCTTCGATAGCTTCCAGCACCATCATCCGCTGCGGTGTCAGGCGGTAGCCTTTTTCCCGTAGTCTGCTTAGCGAATCGTCATGATGTTCCATGTTATTCTTCCGGTTTCCCCAGCTTGTCCCGGCTGTCCAGCATGATGGTGACCGGACCATCGTTCAAAATTTCGACCAGCATATGCTGCTGAAATCGCCCGGTAGCTACATTTAGTCCCGTTTGACGAGCCAGACTTACAAACTCGTTGAACAGTTCCTCCGCCTGAGCCGGCGGAGCAGCGTCCGTGAAGCTGGGACGGCGACCTTTGCGGGCATCCGCCAGT
>JAQTVW010000066.1 GCA_028706655.1 Dehalococcoidales bacterium
GCCGGAGACGAGCTGGGACGGTAAAGCCTGGGAAGCGGAAGGCGTCACTATGGCAGCCACCGCCCAGGGCGATAACTACATCCTCAGCGGCGCCAAGCTCTTCGTCGAGTTTGCTAAAGTTGCTGAGTACATGCTGGTTGCTGCCCGGACACAAAAGACAGGTAAGGCAGAGAACGCCATCACCCTATTCCTCGTTGATGCCAAGACTGCCGGAATTACTTCCAACCTGCTGGTAACCACCGGCGGCGACAAACAGTGTGAAGTCATTTTCGATAATGTTAAGGTACCAAAGGCTAACATGGTCGGCAAGTTGAATGCCGGCTGGGAACCTCTCGCCAAGGCGATGAAGTTGGGCTCGGTACTTCTTTCTGCCCAGATGGTCGGCGCTGACCGCAAGATGCTGGAACTGGCGGTAGATTATGCCAAGACCAGGACTCAGTTCGAGGTGCCGATTGGCGTGTGGCAGTACGTCCAGGAGCACTGCGTCATGATTTTGACCGAACTCGACTCCTCATGGTGGCTGACCTATGATGCCGCCTGGAAGCTGAGCAAGGGCGAATCTGCAGACATGGAAGTAGCACTGGCGAAAGGCTATTGCAGCGATTCCCACGAGCGGGCTTGCTGGCGCGCCCACCAGGTCTATGGCGGCGTCGGCTATACCATTCTCGATGGCGTCATGCCGCTCTATTCCAAGCGCGGCAAATACCTCCAGCAGTACCTCGGCGATGCCGAGCATCACATGAACAAGATTGCCAACGAGCTGGACAAGTGGCCCGCTCCACCTCAGCCGCGCGGCAAGGCGCTCAACATGTGGGCAGGTGTCGAAGAACAGCGCATACCTGACTGGTTCGACCGGTTCTGCAAGGGCGAGGGTATGTCGGCTAAAAAGATATAGCTGCTACAGGATAAGATTCTCAGAAGGGGGCGAAAGCCCCCTTCTTCTTTTTGGTGGTATTATCGCTTCGTAACGTATAAACAAAAAGAAGAGGACAGCTATTTGCGTCTGAGTTCAAAAACGACAGGATTGCCGGGGTCAGGGCAGGCGACGGTGGTCATGCCCGGTTCCTTTTCCCACGGAAACGCACCCCCGAATTCCAGCACTGTGGCAAATGGGAAAAGTGTATAGAACGCCCAGGGGCAGACCCCGGCCGGCGTCTTCTCGCCGCCCATAGTAAATGTATCGCCGACTTTATGACCCGCAGCACAGGTACCTTTTTGAGAGATTACTTTAACGGTTAATTCCATCGGAATTGTCCTCCTGTAGTTTTTTCGTCTCCAGATAAGTAGTGTCATTGAGCGAATTCAGAATCGCTCCCCGGGGATAGGTCTCCATGATGCTCAGAGACGCCAGGTCGATACGCATCTGGAGCCAGTGTTCGACGGGTATCTCCAGCAGGTTACAGATGATAAGACGCAGCACGCCATTGTGCGCAACAATCAGGATATTCTCTTCCTGTTTATGTTTTTCCAGTCCGCCCAGGAATTGCAATACCCGCCGGTTTAAATCATCAAAGCTCTCTCCGCCGGGAAACTCCGGGTGCGCCTTCCAATCTAATAGAGATTCCGCCAGTTCGGGATGAAGGCGACTAATCTCGGCAAAGGTCAAGCCTTCCGCGTACCCGAAATTAATTTCTCTCAGGTCGTCACACAGCGTGATTCCTGCCTTATGCCGTGAGGCAATCATTTGAGCGGTGACGAGGCATCGCTTTAATTTGCTGCTGTAAATCGTATTTATCTTCTCCGAAGCCAGCCGCTCCGCCAAGCGAGTTGCCTGTTTGATGCCGATTTCACTCAATTCGACATCAGTACTCCCCCAGAACCGTTTGGGATGGTTAAGCCTGGTATCGCCATGTCTGACCAGCAATAATCGCGGCAAAACCTTCTCCTCAGATCAATCCGAGATTAGACAGCAGGACAAAAAGGATCAGCACGCCCGTTTCGGAGACTTCGTTAATGGCGCCGTAAGTATCGCCGGTAAGACCATCGAATTTGCTCTCAAAGTACACTGCCATGAGCGTGGTGTTCAGCCAGATTACGACCATGATAATCAGTCCGGCAAGGTGGAACAGCGGGGTCAAGCCCAGCGCCAGGGTAACAGTGATGAAGGTAGCGATGGTGAAGGCAAGCCATCTCGTGCCTTGCTTGAATGACGTACCCAAACCAGCAGGGCGGGCATAAGGATAGGCGAAAATAGCATAGACCATCACCCACCGGCTGACTACCGGCATGAATAGCAGGGCTACCATCATTAGACCGGAAGGGATACTGGATAGTGCGACATATTTAACCAGCAGCAGCGCCGCAACGCCGATGACGCCGAAGCTGCCGACATGGCTGTCGCGCATGACCTGCCAGCGTTCTTCGACGGACTTCTGCCCGCCGATGCCATCGCAGGTATCGGAAAAACCATCGAGATGCAACCCGCCGGTCAGTACTATCATGATTACAATAAGCAGGGCGCTCGCCAGCGGAAGCGGCAAGACCATATTGAATATCCAGTTCAGACCCGCCAGTATCAGCCCGATGACAAGCCCCACCAGCGGGAAGTAAACGGCGGAACGCCCCAGTTCTTCGGCGGTGGTATCACGCCGGCGGGGGAGGGGGATCGTAGTCAGAAATCGCAACGCGGTGAAAAATCTCAACGTAACCAGAATAAGCTATAGCGATGGAACTTGCAAGTGGCGTTATTCTTCGTCGCCGGCAAGCTTCCTTACCCACAATTGGGGAGAAGATGACATAACTTTTCGCAGTGCCTCGATTTGTTTTCGGATATCGAGGGCAATAGACTCGTCGCCAGAAAGCTGTTTCGCCAGTGCCGGGTCGAAGCTCAAGACACGCGACCATAGACCAGCCTGTTCCAGCAGGGTATGCAGAACATCTTCATCGAATCCTGCACGTTCGACGAGCTTGTAAGTGATAGCATGTTCCTTGCCGTAGACCCGGTTCATCCCTTGCGATTGGCAATAACCGATTATCTCTTGTTTAACTTCATCGAGCTTCAATTGAAGCTCCTTAATCTGTTTTTGCAGGGCGGCATATTCTTCGACGGTGTCTGCGGTTAAGACAGGAAGAAGGGAGGCTTGTTGAGTATCCTGCGACTCGTTGATAAGGTACTCGTGGCGATGGTAGGGGCAATGCTCCGGGAAATCACACGGGCAGAACTGGTTTTCCGTGGCAGGGAATTTGCCTGCAGCGATATTACCGGCGACTTCCACCACTAACTGGCGGGCTTCTTCCAGGCGTGCTGAGTGCCGCGGCGCACAGGTGCAGGCGGTATTCGAGCGCAGATGATAAAGAGTAAGCTTTTCCACCGGCAGTTGCCATATCTTCTCGGCGGCTATCTGGTAAAGTGTCAATTGCAAGTCGTTTTCGAGATGTTCGGCGGTAAACAGATCGCGGTTGGTCTTGTAATCCACGATGGCGAGCCCGCCTGTGGGCAACTTATCCACACGGTCGATGAAGCCCCGCAGCTTGACGCCATCAATATCGATGTTAAATGAGCGTTCCGTAGCAATCGGAATATTGAAATCCTGATTGTGAATTTCCTGAAATTTAGTGAGAATATCTTTGCCGTAAGCCTTGTAGCGCAACTCTTCCTCGGGAGACTCATAACCTTCGGAAAGCCAGTTCTTTTCGTAGAACTGCATAAGTTCATCTAAGGTGGGAGGCGGCGGCACCTTGACCCGGAAAAAATACTCGGCACAGAGATGCATCGTCGAGCCGAAGCTGAAATAGCCCCTTTCTTTCGCCTTGAGCCCATCGATATATTGCAGCTTATAGCTGAGCGGACACGATTGATAAAGAGAAATCTGGCTGTAACTGAGCGGTCTGATAGTACGCCTCCTGATATCGGGGGATATGGAAATTATAAATCATCCGCAGGATTTGTCAATTTTCCCAGTCAACTTGGCAGAAACATGATACCGTAGGCTATAATAATAATATGGGTATGTCCTGGTTAGTTGCGCTCGCCGCGGGGCTGGTGTCTTTCCTTTCGCCCTGCGTCCTCCCGCTGGTACCGGTTTACCTTGCCAGCCTTGCCGGAGCTGAGACTCTGTCCGCCAAAACTGCAGGCAGCCGGCTTACCCTGTTTTTCCACTCGCTCAGCTTTGTGATCGGGTTCGCATCTGTGTTTACTATCATGGGTGCCGTTGCCGGGATAACCGGTTATGCTGTCAGTGTCAACTCCACTCTACTAAATAAAATTGCAGGTTCTCTGCTGATTGTTTTCGGAGTTTTTATGCTGGCTTCGCTCAAGATTCCGTGGCTTAATTACGAAAAGCGGTTATCACCGGGGATGAGTAACCGGACAGGTTATCTTCGTTCGTTTCTCATCGGGGCGGTATTCTCCCTGGGCTGGACTGCCTGTGTCGGGCCGATACTGGGGAGCATCCTCACCCTGGCTTCAGTCAAAGCGACGGCGTGGCAGGGCGCTTACCTGCTGGCGATATATTCTGCCGGACTAGGGTTGCCCTTTCTGGTTATCGGCATCGCCTTTGATACTTTTGCACCGCTGCTAAAGCGTATCCAGCGCTACGCCCAGGCAATTCATATCTTCGGAGGAGTGATTCTTATCGGCATTGGAATGCTGGTGCTGACCAACAATATCGGGTGGTTTTCCTCGATTGTGCTGTAGCAGGGAGGCATTTATGAAGAAAATTATTACGATTATTCTAACATCCATATTACTGATAGCATCCTTTATTATTCCCGGGTGTTCGTCTAATGATTCGAAAGAGAACACCGCGCCCGATTTTGCCCTGCGGGGACTCGATGGTAAAGGAGTGTCTCTCAGCCAGTTCAAAGGACAGCCGGTACTGCTCAACTTCTGGGCGACCTGGTGCGGACCATGCCGTGCCGAGATGCCTTACTTGAACGACCTTTATCTGGACAAAGAGTGGTCTGACAAAGGACTGCAAATCCTGGCGGTGAGCTCCGGCGAACCAGCCGAACGCGTAGAACAATTTCTCAAGGAAAACGGGCTTTCGCTGCCGGTCTTGCTGGACACCACTCAAAGCGTATCCCAGGACTTCCATATCCAGTACCTGCCCACCACGTTCTTCATTGATAAAGATGGTATAATCAAAAACATCAAGATTGGCGCATTCGCCAGCAAACAGGAAATCGAAAACGGTTTGAAACAGATTGTTCAATGACCGGAGAGGGGATACGATGGGAGATATTCTGAATGAAGCCTACGGGATAGTCCAGTGCAAGGAGTGTCCCTGGTATAAGAGTTGCGCGACACCCATGCGGTTTACTACCGAGGATATCCGCCGCCAGATGGAAACCGGTATGCCGGGCGCCAACATCCCGCCGCAGCAAGTGGATATGGGAATGCAGAACCTTCTCGGCAGCATGGCGAGCGCGGCGCAGAATTCGCTGCTGGAAGCTTGCCCGATTTTCATCGAGCGCCTGCGCACCAGCCCGAAATTAGCCCAAAAGCTCAAGGAAATCATGCAGCAGTGGGGCGAAGAACCGGTACAGGGTTAGCCGCAACGGGCTAACGCTAGTAACCTTTT
This sequence comes from Dehalococcoidales bacterium, assembly GCA_028706655.1. Classification (GTDB taxonomy): domain Bacteria; phylum Chloroflexota; class Dehalococcoidia; order Dehalococcoidales; family RBG-16-60-22; genus JAQTQH01. The sequence continues at coordinate 5,523 of JAQTVW010000066.1, forward strand.
GTAGCTGGCGGCAGGGTCCGGCTGGAGAAAGATAGCGCTGCCGACGTATATGACGTCCACGCCGCTCTGCGCAATTGCCGCGATGTTGCTTTCCTTGATGCCCCCATCAATGCCCGCCTCACAGTCAGGATATAATTTGTGAAACTCCCTGATTTTATCCAGTACTTCCGGAATAAATTTTGCACCGTAAAAGCCGGGATTGACGGAAAGAAAGAGCACGGAATCTACATCCTTAACCAGCGGCTCAATAGCGGAAATCGGCGTCTCAGGATTCAATGCAATACCCGCCTTTAGACCCAGTTTTTTGATTTGCCGGATAAGTTTTTGCGGCGCAGATGTCGCCTCGTAATGGAAGACAATCTTGGTTGCCCCCGCTTTAAGGAATCCTTCAAGGTAATTTTCCGGTTGCAGAACCATCAGGTGGACTTCCCAATCCAGTTTCGGAGTTAAGCGCTGGATATCTTCCGAGTTGATACTGCGGGAGGGAACGAATTTTCCATCCATGATATCAAACTGGGCATTGCGGGTAATAGCCTCGGTCTGGCGCACCAGCGTTTCCAGTGTTTTAGGGTTATCGGTAAGAATCGCCGGCACCACCTGCTTGGATTTGCTCATGATACCTCCCGAGTTAATCTTGTTTGGAAATGCGCTGCAGCGATTGCTGTCTCTGTTATTCTAGGCATGAGCTATAGCTGTGTCAAGCTGACCCAGTACTTTAGTTCCCCTGACTTTCCAAATTTTCTTTATAATAAGTTAATTATTTCTTTATGAAATCTTTATGCTCTTTATTTCTGCTTTAACGATTGGATGTCAGAATAACAATAGGATGTATTCGGTCTCAAAGACAAACGGAGGCTCCAGGTAAGTGAAGCTCGCTTTTGGTTTTCTCACCGGCGTATTGGCTTGCTGCCTGCTCCTGTTCGGCGTGCAGGTAGTAGCGCCGATATTTGCCCAGACCGAAGACAATACTAGTTCGGATAATTTCAGTTTGGTCAAGCTTATCCCTAATTTCGAGAAGATTTACAAAGACGCGCTGGCGATGCCCTTCCAGGAAGCTGAAAAGAAAATCTACGATGATGACATCGCCCGGTTCTACCATCTCCTGATGGGCAAGACCGCCCTGAACAAGGGGAGCGAAGAGTAGCCAAAAGATCATAAAATAAAGTAGGGGTTACTTCCGTAACCCCTACTAACAAAGTCTTCTTCCCCGGTCTTCAACTCACTTCTGGTGTTCACCACCAAATCAGGTCTCTATCCAGACCGACCTCTTTTTAATATCGAGTCAACTCCGGGTTCCGCCCGCCTTGCCTGCACGGCAAGGCATCAACTGTCCACCTGCCTGACTCCGAAAAATACCAGAAGCCACATTCCGCACCTCCTGAAGCGATTTTCGATTGGTAACGTGAGCTTCTAATTAAGGATATATCACTTAAAACGGTGCTTGTCAATAGGGATGACGCCCTATTTTACAGCCTCGGCCAGGTCTTGCCGGCTGGTTAAAGCTGACGCAGTGTCCAGAAATCCATTCAGAGTGTCACTCCGGGCGCGCAGAGCCCTGAGTTCCCCACCGATGGGATCGACGGAGGTTGGCGCATCGGCATATGTTCCGTTAAAAGCGAAGTAAGCCTGGTTCAGTTTGCGGATGTAATAGCCGTTGTCTTCCAGGTACTGGCGCTTCTCGTTCATGTACTGTTCCGCTAGGGCAATCTCGCCTTTTGCCAGGTAGTTGTCAACCGCCTTCCTGATTTCTCTCATTTCGTGGTTGAAATCAAACTTGGATGACGGTGCGGATTCACTGGTCGGCACGGGTTTGGCATAATATTTTTGATACACGATTTCGCCGATTTCATCGCTGACAATCCCGGCGACAGATTCGTTTATCTTGGCGATTTCATAATCGGGACGGATGCCGCTCAAGTCCAGAAGATAGCGGAAACCAAGCGGCTTAAACGCCAGATATTGATGCAGCCACTCTTCGACGATAGTCGTGATGGTGAACTTCAATCCGGCGCGATTGGTGACAAAGCTGGGGTAAGCCGCAAAGCCGCCAAGCTCCAGCACCAGAGAGGAGACGCCCAGCCCATCAGCATCAGCTTCGATGTTTTCCATTTCGGCAACGCTCAGTTCCTGCCTTAACAATGTTTCATCAAGGCTTTCTATCCTGTCCTTCGGTGAAACAACCAGCAGGTGCGGCGGGCTGTCTAATTTGAAATTGAGCGGCGGAAAGTTCACCGAAAACTTGAGGTATTTGTCCAGAGGATGCATTATGCCCAGTTCCGCGAGAGTCTGGCGCACCTGCTGTGTAAGCAAGGACTCTACCGCAGCTACCTTCCCATCACTCTGACGGGTGAGCGTATCCAGCTCATTATTCAGAGCACTCATCGTTTGAGGCGCGACCTTCCTGGCGGTACTCTGACTGACGGCAGCTTCCAGGCTTCTTATTCGTTCGATATCGTCAAAATATGCAATGACATCATCAGTACCCAATGTAAGGTTATTCCTGCTAAAAGCGGCTTTGGCAACGTTGAATTCCCAGTCCAGCAGGTTGAAAGCGTAAGGACTGGTGACTTCATTCAGACTTCTGTTGAAGCTCTTCGCCGAGGCACAGGCGCCCAGCAGAGTGCCCAGCAGGATGAGAAAAACCAGTGTTGTTGCAACCGAACGCCTGACCATGGCATACCTCTGAAATGATATCTCCTCTACTTCAATGTTATAATAACAGTTGAGGGAAGTAAAACGACTTTGAAAAACTACTACGGTGTTCTAGGGCTGACTGAGAATTGCAGCCAGGCGGATATCAAACAGGCGTTCCGCAAGCTTGCTTTCAAATATCACCCGGACACTAATTCCGGAGATAAGCAGGCAGAGCAGAAATTCAAAGAAATCTACGAGGCATACGGCGTGCTCGGCGACGAAGAAAAGCGCCGCCAGTATGACCGTGCCCGCAAGAGTCCGTTCGCCGGCGCCGGTTATCATCCCGGTTTCAACTATTCCCAGCAGGACATCTTCCGCAATAGTTTCTCCAACCGTTCCATGTATGACGAGGTAAACCGGATGTTCTCGCAGGCAGGGCTGCGTTTTGATCCGGAGTTTCTCAACCGGGTGTTTGCCACAGGCAACGGAACGGTTTTTCAGTTCTTCACCGGTACTGGAGACACAGGCAGGTTTTACCGAACCACCCCAAACGCATCATCTCAGGCACAGGCACCCGTTCAGCCGAAAGGCGGCGTTATCGATAGGTGGGTATCGCGGATGGGTGCTAAAATAGGCGCATTTCTTCTGCGCTCTTTCCTGGGAGTTCGGAACACACCCGGCACCCTCGACCATTATGCTGATTTTACCGTATCGGCAGCAGAAGCGGCGGCGGGTGGCGAGAAAGAACTGGTTTACAGCCGTAACGGCGACCTTAAAAAGCTGATGGTTAGACTGCCGTCAGGCATCAAGAGCAGCACCCGGATACGTCTGCGAGGCATGGGCAAAATGCGCGGCGGCAGGGTCGGTGACCTCTACCTCAACATAGTAATCAAAGATTAGGCGCTGCTACTCCATCCTGGTAGTGACTTTCGCCAGGTCCCAGGCATATTCGTAAATGTGCAGGCCCTTGCTCATGGCGAGTATTTCACCATCAGCAACACCGATTTCGCTGGACATATATTCCTTGAGCAACTGGATTGCCGCCAGGTTGGAAGGAAAGCCAGCCCACAAGTCCCACGAGCGGAAGTAGACCACAAAATTGAGTGTGTTGTTGCGGATGCGCGTGTCTATCATACGCAGGCAGGGCGGGTCAGTCTGGTAGATAGACTGCTCGTTACCCACTGCCATGAACGCCTGGTTGGTGTTGTAGCCATCCTCTTTGTACATGCGGATGACTTCGGCAATCTGTTTTTCCAGAAATTGTCCGTAGGTATACTGTTCGCCTTCACGCCGGTGAGCGGTCATAAGGTAAGGAAGATAGCTTTCCACATAGTCCATCGTGCTCGGCGGCGGCACACCCTGGGGTACTTCCGGAACCAGAGGACGCGTTCCCGGGTATTTTATCAAAACCTGGGCAAAGTCCAGTTCCTTGCGGCGCTGCCCGGCGTAGCTACCGCGTTCAATTTTATACTCGTAGCCTTCTTTCAGCGTCTTTTGCAGACAGAGAAACCACGCTTCGGAGAGGTCGCGGGCTTCAATTTGCGTAATCTTCATTTCAGTCTCCTAAAGCGCACGGAGATACTCGGGGCGCAGGCGCGAGGCATCTTTCCGTTTAATGACATCTTCGATAAGGTCTAACACAGCAGCTTTTTGTTCCGGCAGATGCACCTTGATGGGGAGATAGTTCGAGGCATGGTTGGCGGTAAAGAAACAATCGGTAAATTCCGAATTTTCAATAATCGTCTTAAGCTCAACCAGAGATTGAAACGGTGATATTGGAGCGAATCTGCCTTCCTGCCAGTCCCTATACAGCGGCGTCCCCGGTACGAGTGTCAGAACCAGCGTTGCGGCAAACTCTGGATCGATTTCACTGAGTATCTTGCCGGTCTGGACGGCATGATTATCGCTGCCTTCTTGCCCGCCCAGCCCAAGAATCACCATTGCGGAAACAGTGATGCCTGCCGCTTTGAGTTTCTTACCAGCTTCAACTATTTCGGCGCGGGTGGCGCCCTTCTTGACCTTTTTAAGCAGTTCATCGTCCCCGGTCTCGACACCGAGATAGGCAATCTGAAGACCAAGTTCGCGCAACTCTTTGAGTTCCGCAGGA
>JAQTVW010000143.1 GCA_028706655.1 Dehalococcoidales bacterium
AACCTTTTGTGCCGTACCTGTTCACGCTGTCAAAAGCTTCCGTGCAGCCCTGCGAAAAATCTGTTGGATCTTTGGACCACGCTCCGAAGTCGCCGCCTATATTATTCGGCTTCTCCCCGGAATCGAAATCGGCCACCAAAAGCTCACTCCCCGAAGCAGCGGGAGCTTTTTCAGCAGCGAAAGCTGCGGGCACTGCAAGCGCGCAAACAAAAGCCGCCAGCATCACCATATATACAAGCTTTTTTACCATAACCTCCCCCTTTCTTTTGGTTAAAGTATACACAGGGGGGCATTAAATACCGGTTAAAGGAATATTAAAAGATTCTAATGTAGAGGCAGGGTTATTACGAAGGAAGTGCCCGTCCCGTGGCTCGATGTTACCTTAATAGAGCCATTATGAGCGTCCACTATGGCCTTTACTATGCTGAGGCCCAATCCGAAGCCGTAACTTTTCCTCGTCCCATGGACACGGTAAAACCTGTCGAATATATGCTCTATTTCATCTTGCGGTATACCGACACCGCTGTCTTTAATGACAATGGTGGCATTATTATTATCTTTTTCCACACTTATATTTATCCGGCCGCCCTCACCTGTATATTTAACCGCATTATCAAGGATATTGAGGAAGAGCTGCCTTAGCTCTTTTTCATCCCCTATCACTTCCACGTATTTTTTGACTTCAAGGCTTATGCGGACATTCTTCCTTTCCGCTACTTTTTTCATATTGGTGGTGACGCTTTCTATCAACAGGCTCAGGTCGAGCATCTTTCTTTCCGGCATTATCCTTTTGGATTCGAAACTGGCAAGCATCAGCAGGTTCTCCACCAGCCTCGTCATCTTATCTATCTCTTCAAGCGAAGATCTCAATATGGCTTCGTACTCTTCCGCTGAACGCATCTTCTTAAGGACAACTTCGAATTCGCCTTTCAATATAGTGAGCGGTGTCTTAAGTTCGTGCGACAGGTCTTCGAAGAGGTGCCTCTGGGAAGTGAAAGCGTACTCGAGCCGGGCCAACATATCATTGAACGTTTCGGCAAGTTTCTGTATTTCATCTTTAGTATTCGGGATATTCAGCTTCATCTTCATATTTTCTACGGTTATATCATGGATGGTCCGTATCATATTATTTACCGGCTGCAAAGTCATCTTTGCCAGGAAAGCGCCCATGACGCCTGTTATCAGGACGGTGATCGGGAAAAGTATAAATAGCGTCAGCTTAAGGCTGTTAAGGGCATTGGTTATCGAATCGATCGGCGTGCCTACCTGGACGATATACTCTACCCTGTCGTTCTGGACGGCGGGAGTAATAAAGACCCGGAATAGCTGCACTTTTTTCGTAGGGTAGGATGACGTCAGGGTATCGAATGTGCTCCTGCCTTGCAGGGCGGCGAACAGGGTCTGTTCCGATACGCTGGTAATGCCTTGAGTATTTTTTGAGGATGCGACTATCTCGCCTGTGGCGTCGAATATCTGCACTATGAGGTTGAGGAGTTTAGGGTCTTTGGACCTTGCCTCTACCCATCGCTGGGCCACTGTGGCAAAATTCAGCTGATCATTCCCTGCCATCACCTGATCGCCTGTATCATAATAACGCATGGTCCCGAGCCTCTCGGTGACCCAATATGTGCTCATAGCCGAAACTATGCCTTCCGCGCGCGAGCGGAGGAGGGTATCCATATTCTCGTAAAGGGATTTCGAGACCTGATGATATAGGACGACGCTGAACGCGGAGAGCGTCAGGGCCAATATGGCCATGTAGACTATGCTTATCTTGAAACGGATCGATTTGTAGAACATTTTATTCTTTCAGTATATATCCCCTGCCGCGCACCGTCTGTATCAGTTTTTTCTTTGAGTCCGGGTCTATTTTATTGCGCAGGTAATTTATATAAACATCTATCACGTTAGTGAACGTGTCGAAGTCTATATCCCATACATGCTCGGATATCATGGTACGGGTCACGACCTTGCCGGCGTTGCGCATGAGATATTCCAGAAGCGCGAACTCTTTCGCCGTAAGTTCTATATCTTTCCCCGCCCGGGTGACTTTATGCGTATTCAGGTCTATTACGAGGTCGCCGACCTGCAGTTTCGACGCCTGCGCCTGTTCGCTCTTTTTCCTGAGCATAGCGCGCACTCTCGCCAATAGCTCTTCGAAAGCGAACGGCTTGGTGAGATAATCGTCCGCTCCGGCGTCGAGGCCTGTGACCTTATCTTTGACGGCGTCTTTTGCGGTAAGCATTATTATGGGCATGAGTACTTTATCGGCGCGCAGTTTTTTGCATACGGTTATACCGTCAAGCTTGGGCAGCATCAGGTCGAGCAGGACGAGGTCGTAATCGTTCGTTTTGGCCAAAAACAGGCCGTTCTCGCCGTCATTAGCGATGTCGACCGCGTAGCCCTCTTCTTTAAGGCCCCGCTTTATAAAATCCGCGATCTTCTTCTCGTCTTCCACTACCAGTATGCGCATAACGCTTTTACCCCATTATCACGTTTACGTCGTGGGACCTGTTGTCGGACATATCTTTTACGATATTAGAACTTATTTTTTTGCCGTCAACGTGAATCTCCCTTACCCCTTTTGATATATGGCGCGGGTTCTTTACCTCTATATTATAC
>JAQTVW010000144.1 GCA_028706655.1 Dehalococcoidales bacterium
CCCGCATGCTATCAATATATTGCTGCTTAGTTTTCATTTCCTATCGCACCTCTGTTTATTTTTTTGCCGACTGTACGTTCAGGCTAAGTTGATTATAACATAGCGGCTTGACCTGCCACAAAGCATTAGCGTGTCATTGCAATGACACAGGCAGGGGTATTGACAAGTCCTAGCTAACGCCCCATAATTTAAATGAAACTCATTTTCAACTGGAGCATTATTTCTGTGAAAAGCCTGGCAGCAGAACTGCGGCGGCAGGGTTACAAGATGACTCCCCAGCGGAGAGCGATTTTGGGTGTAATCGCGCTCAGCCATGAGCACCTCAGTCCTGCCGCAATCTATGGAGAAGTGCATCACAAGCATCCCGAGGTAGGGCGGGTCACGGTCTACCGCACCCTGGAAATACTTGTCCGGCTTGGGCTCATCTGCGAGGTGCATACCGGCAGTAAAGAACGCAGTTTTATTCTGCGCGCTCATGCGGAGCATCACCATCATCTCGTCTGTTCCGGCTGCGGCAAGGTAGTGGACTTTGAAAGCTGCAACTTGGGCAAACTGGAGAAGAAACTGTCCCGGGAGACCGGTTTCGCCATCGATGACCATTTGCTGGAACTGCACGGGCGCTGTCCGCAGTGTGCGGGAGCCGGGCGATGAGATTCAAAAGGGTGTCTCTCATTGTTCTGACGCTGCTAATATTAATATTGTCAACGATTGCTGTGTCTTGTACGGGTACGGCGAATACCACAGGGAAACTGGGTGTAGTCGTGACTCTGCCGCCGCTGGCGGACTTCGCCGGGCAGATCGGCGGCGATAAAATCACGGTCAGTGTGATGGTGCCGCCGGGTGCCAATCCGCATGTCTACGAGCCGACACCCAGCCAGATGGTGCTGGTGAGCAAATCGCAGGTATATATCAAAGTTGGCACGCCTGTCGAATTTGAACTGGCTTGGATGGGGAAAATTCTCCAGCAGAACGCGAAATTACAGGTCATCGACTGTTCTGCCGGAATTACCCTGATAAACGATGACCCGCACATCTGGAACTCGCCGGTGGAAGCGAAAAAGATGGTCACGAACATTCTGGAAGGACTCGTCCGTATCGACTCATCCAATGCCGCCTACTACCGGGACAATGCCGCCCGTTATCTTCAGGAACTGGATGCGCTGGACAAGTATGCCCGGGAAAAGTTTGCCGGTTTTGCCAATCGCGGTTTTATGATTTACCATCCGGCGTTCGGCTACCTGGCAGCGGACTACGGCTTGACCGAGCTTGCCATTGAGCAAGAGGGACACGAGCCGACGCCGCGCGTTATCCAGGAATCGATCGACCTTGCGCGGAAGCTGAGTATCAATTATATCTTCGTGGCGGAGCAGTTCCCTACGATGCAGGCGGAGGCAATCGCCCGTGAAATCGGCGGGAAAATTGTGCTGCTCAACAGTCTGCCGCGTGATTTTATTACCGGCGTGCGCGGCGTCGTGGATTCTATTGCCGCCGAGATGGAGAAATAGAAATTAAATGGCTAAAGTCATGGCGATTACTGACAATACCGACCTGGTCCGGCTGGAAGATGTCTGGGTCTTTCACGGGGATCTGGCGGTACTTGAGGGAGTGAACCTGACGGTCAAACCGAAGGACTTCCTCGGCATCATCGGGCCGAACGGCGGCGGCAAGACAACGCTGCTCAAGGTTATCCTCGGTTTGATTGCGCCGAACCGCGGCAGGGTGCTGGTCATGGGCAAGCCGCCGGCGAAAGGACGCAATATCATCGGCTACATCCCGCAGCACAGCCTGTTTGACCGGGAGTTTCCCATCAGCGTCTGGGAAGTTGTGCTGATGGGGCGCTACGGGCGGGCGGGGATGTTCAAGCACTACAGCGAAGCTGACCGGAAGGCGGCGGAACAGGCATTGCGCGAAGTCGGCATGCTGGAATTCCGCAACCGCCAGGTGGGCAGGCTCTCCGGCGGCGAGCAACAGCGGGTGTTCATCGCCCGGGCGCTCGTCGGCGAACCCCAGCTGCTGCTCCTCGATGAGCCGACCGCCAGCGTGGATGTCAATATGCAGGCGGAGTTCTACGAACTTCTGGAGAAATTAAAGCACAAGATGGCTATCGTGCTGGTATCTCATGACATCGGGGCGATTTCCATCTATGTTGATGATATCGCCTGCATCAACCGCCGGCTGTTCTACCAGGGCACCAAGCAGATTGATGCCGAGGCACTGGAGACAATCTACGGCTGTCCGATTCATCTGGTCGACCACCATGACATGCCGCGCCGGGTCCCGGGAGAGGATTAAATGCTGGAAATACTGCAATATGACTTTATGCGGAATGCTCTCATCGCCGGGCTGCTGGCTTCGGTTGCCTGCGGAATCGTCGGTACATACGTAGTCACCAAGAAGATGGTCTTCATCAGCGGCGGCATCGCCCACGCCGCTTTCGGCGGCATCGGTCTGGGTTACCTGCTGGGCATCAGTCCCGTGCTGGGCGCCCTGTTCTTTACGGTGACTGCCGTACTTAGTATGGGCATGGTTACCCGCCGGACGAAGTTACCGGAAGATACCGCTATTTGCATCCTCTGGGCGAGGGTACTGGCACTGGGCGTCATCTTTATCGGGCTCAGACC
>JAQTVW010000145.1 GCA_028706655.1 Dehalococcoidales bacterium
TCATCGGTAAAGCTCCTCGCGCCGCTATTGCTTATAAATTTTCCGCTCGTGAAGCCACTACAAAAATATTGGATATTCAAATACAAATTGGCAGAACTGGCGCTTTAACTCCAGTGGCTATTATGGAACCAGTGGGTATTGGTGGTATTACTGTTTCTCGTGCTACTCTTCATAATTATGATGAGATCCAAAGGTTGGATGTAAAAATTGGAGATACAGTTTCCATTAGCAGGGCCGGCGATGTTATTCCTCAAGTTAATGAAGTTTTCAAAAATTTAAGAACCGGCAAAGAAAAAGAATTCAAAATGCCTAATAGTTGTCCTATATGCGATTCACCCATTAAAAAAGATGAAAATGGCGTTATTTATCGTTGTTTAAATAAAAACTGCTTTGCCCGTTCTAAAGAAAATCTTTACCACTTTGTCTCAAAAACAGCTTTTGATATTAAAGGCGTAGGACCAAAGGTAATTGATCGTCTTTTAGATGAAAATTTAATTCACGATGCTTCTGATTTATTTGTATTAAAAGAAGGCGATTTGGCTGTTTTGGAAAGATTTGGAGAAAAATCTGCTTCTAATATTATTAAATCTATTGCTAATAAAAAACTAATTGAATTACATCGTTTTATCTATGCTTTAGGAATAATCCATGTAGGAGAAGAAACAGCGATCCTGCTTACACAGGAAGTAATCAATAATCAATCATCAATAACCAAACCGACAGAAATTTTAAAAATAATAGAGACTCTTTCTATAGAAGAATTGCAGGAAATTCCTGATGTGGGGCCAAAAGTAGCAGAAAGCATTTATCATTGGTTCCAAGAAAAAAGAAATCGCGATTTTATTGAAGAATTAGAAAATAATGGAGTTGTTATAAAAACCGAAGGAAAAGTAGCAAAACAACAAAAATTATTAGACTTAACTTTTGTTTTAACTGGTGGACTGGAAACCATGTCTCGCGATGAAGCCAAAGAAAAAATCCGCGACTTAGGCGGAAAAATATCCTCTGATGTTTCCAAAGAAACTGATTATGTTATTGCCGGCTCTGACCCCGGTTCAAAGTATAATAAAGCTAAAGAATTGAAGGTAAAAATAATAAACGAGCAAGAATTCAAAAAAATGCTTGAAAATTAAATAAAAAAATCCGCCAATGAGGCGGATTTTTAAAATATCTCTTAAAACAACCTGATAATATCTTTAACTGCTATATAAACAGATAAAGCAATAAGCAAGGCAAATCCTGTAGCGTGAACCATATTTTCAGTTTTAGCTTTTACAGGCTTGCCTTTTATTTTTTCAATTAAAATAAATAAAATTCTGCCACCATCTAAGGCTGGAATCGGAATCATATTGACTGCCGCTAAATTAATAGAAATACCGGCCAAAAACTGTAATAAATAACCTAATCCCAACTTTACGGTTTGACCGCCTAAAGCAGTAATACCAATAGGACCTACTAATTCTCCAATAGAAGGACCAAATCCTAATAATCCTTTAATCAAATAAAAAGCGATTACAAAAGTATTAATAAAAACTTGAAAACCATTTTTAATACCCAACCAAATACTTTTGAAAAATCCATATTGCACAAAACCTACTTGCCCAATAGACACACCTAAAGCCCCTTGTCCTTCAGGTGGATTTTCTCGTGGCACTACTTTTTTTTCAATAATACCGTCTGTAGTTTTAACTGATAAAATGACTTCTTGACCAGCATGATTTTTTATAAATTCTGAAAATTTTTCCGCTGTTAAATCCTGCATTTCATCTCCTCCTGATTTCATTGATAAAACAATATCCCCAGCTTTTAATCCTGATAATTCAGCTGGTGAATCTCCAGAAACACCCAAAATTGATAAACTAACATTTTCTACTTGATTAACTTCATCTTCATTAACTAAAACTGGTAAACCAATAGCATAACCAACACCCAATAATAACATGCCACAAAGCAAATTAACTATAATGCCTCCGAATAATACTAATAATCTCTTCCAAGCTTTTTGATTAGAAAAACTATCTGCATCATTTTCATTATCTCTATCTTCTCCTAGAATTTTTACAAAAGCACCAAAAGGTAACCAATTAATAGAATAAATAGTATTTTTTATTTTTTTACCCCAAATGCGCGGCGGGTAGCCAATACCAAATTCATCTACGCGTACACCAAAAATTTTAGCCAAAATAAAGTGGCCAAATTCATGTAAAGATAAAACTATTATTAAAACTACAATAAAAATAAAAACGCTCATTTTACTGATTTAATTCTTCTTCTTTTTTCTTTACTTGTTCATCTATTTGTTTATTGAAATCATCAACCATTTTTTGGATTTCATCTTTTTTACGAAACTTATCATCTTCTCCAATTTTCTTATCATCAAAAAGTTTTTTAATTTCATTCATTATATCATCACGTAAATGCCTTAAATTAACACGAGATTCTTCAGCTTTTCTTTTTACTAAACTAGAAATTTCATCCCTGCGTTCTTTTGATAGTGAAGGTAGAACTACTCTAATATGTGCTCCTTCATTGGCAGTAGAAACTCCTAAGTTAGCAGCTTGAATGGCCTTTTCTAAAGCCGGCAAAGCCTCT
>JAQTVW010000067.1 GCA_028706655.1 Dehalococcoidales bacterium
CGTATTCGGCTTTCCGGCGGTATCCGGGATATCCAGTATGTGCCCCATCTTTTCCTTCTTCGTCTTGAGGTAGCACAGGTTGTACTGGTTGGGTTCGGTCACGATGGGGACGGTTTCCACGACTTTGAGTCCGTAGCTTTCCAGCCCGATGACTTTCTTGGGATTGTTGGTCATCAGGCGAATTTTATGCAATCCTAAATCGGCGAGAATCTGCGCCCCGATGCCGTAGTCCCGCAGGTCGGCGGGGAAGCCCAGTTCCAGGTTGGCTTCGACGGTATCGAGACCCTTGTCCTGCAAGGCATAGGCGCGTATCTTGTTATGGATGCCGATGCCCCTGCCTTCCTGGCGCATGTAGAGCAGCACGCCGCGGCCCTCTTTGGCAATCAGGTCGAGCGCCATTTCAATCTGTTCGCCGCAATCGCAGCGCATGCTGCCGAAGACCTCGCCGGTGAGACACTGGCTGTGCACGCGCGCCAGCACGGGTTCATCGGTGGAAAGGTCACCCATGGTCAGAGCAAGGTGCTCTTCGGTGTCCGTCGAGCTTTTATAGGCGATGCAGGTGAACTCGCCGTGAGTAGTGGGCAGTTTGGCTTCCACAACGCGGTGCACCAGCTTGTCATGACGATAGCGGTAGGAAATCAGGTCGGTAATCGTCGCGATATTGATGCCGAATTTTTTCGATAATTCCTGTAGCTGCGGCAGACGCGCCATCGAGCCGTCCTCGTTGAGGATTTCGCAGATGACGCCGGCGGGCTGCAGTCCGGCGAGCCGCGCCAAATCGACAATCGCTTCGGTGTGTCCGGCGCGGGCGAGCACGCCGCCTTCTCTCGCTCTGAGGGGGAAGGTGTGCCCGGGCCGGGTGATGTCTTCCGGCTTGGTATTGGAATCGAGCACGGCTTTAATCGTCTCGGCGCGGTCGGCGGCGGAAATGCCGGTGCTCGTGCGGTGCTTGGCTTCGATGGAAACGGTAAATGCGGTGGCGAACTTCGAGGTGTTCTCGCCGACCATCATCGGGATTTTAAGATCATCGAGGCGCTTGCCGGTGACCGGCATGCAGATGAGCCCGCGCCCGTGCTTCGCCATGAAGTTGATGGCTTCGGGGGTGACCTTTTCGGCGGCGAGGGCAAGGTCGCCCTCATTCTCCCGGTCCTCGTCGTCCACGAGGATGACGAACTTGCCGGCTTTAATATCTTCAATCGCCTGGGTAATGCCTACGATGCCCATAATTATCCTTTAATTATCCTGTCATTGCGAGGAGCCTGCGACGAAGCAATCTCTTTATTTTCTTTCCCCCTCGATGGGGGAAGGTCAGAATGAGGGTGAATCCCCCCCTCACCTTATTCCTCTCCCGCAAGGGGAGAGGAGATTCGCTCTCTCCGCAATGACCTTTTAATAGTGTCAGTTTACCATAAATCCGTGTTCTTTGAGAAAATCGGCGGTGAGCCCGCCCTGCTTGGCAGAGGTGAACTGCGCCACGTACTTGCCGAGGACATCCGCTTCGATGTTGACGATATCGCCGAGCCGGCGACTGCCGAGCACGGTGTTGCTGCGCGTGAAGCCGACCAGCGAAATGGCGAAGGAATCGGCGGACTTGTCCACGATGGTCAGGCTGATGCCGTCCACGGCGATGAAACCCTTGGCAACGGTGAAGCGCATCACCTCCGGCGGCGCGGTAAAACGCATGAGCAGCGCCTCGCCCTCCGGGATGATGGTGGTGAGTTTGCCGGTGGCATCGATGTGCCCCTGCACGAAGTGCCCGCCGACCTGCCCGCCCACCGCCAGCGGCCGCTCCAGGTTGACGCTGTCCCCGGTATGGAGCAAGCCCAGGTTGGTGCGGCGCAGTGTCTCCGGCATGACGTCCACGGCGAAGGACTTGTTATTGAAATCGGTGACGGTGAGACAGACTCCGTTGACGGCGATGCTGTTGCCGGGCTTCATGCCCGCGAGGACTTCCCGCGCGGCGACCGCCAGCCTGCCCGTTGGGGCAGCGGTTACCTTGCCGATTTCCTCCACAATACCGGTAAACACAGTTTCATTCTAGCACCCTATAAGAGGGAGGGCAATAAAGAGGTGTTACGTACCAATCCTATTTTGTATGCTGAAGATTAGCAAGTATTATGAGTTCTTGAACGACTGCCCTGATGTCTGGAATCAATCTATCGATATCATCTCTTTGGGCAAGATAACGCCTACTGTGAGCTGAAAGGTCACCTATGTCTTTTAGCTTAGGTAGAGCCTTTTTGGTACTTCTGCCTAATACCCATTTGGATTCGGACAACATTTTAGATATTAGGTCGCTTAAAAACATATAGTCACCATTGGGATTTTTTATCTTATCTTGTATTCCAAATGACTCAAAGCATTCAATTATTAAAGTCTCAATAAGTCGCCGCAGCATGACGCTACATGCGTCATAGCAACCACTTCCATAAGTGCCATTAATCTGATGCCCAATTCGTTCAATATATTTTCGTGTATTCTTGATTATTGTAAATGGAAAGACCATTTCACTTGGCGCAGTTGCACCCTCTGGTGGGGGAAGTTCGAACGCATGAACTTCGTGCTGTATCTGCTTCGCAGTTTCCAGAGTTGTCTTTACTACCGCAGCTAGATTGGTAACTTCATCCATTTTATGCTTTTCTGGTGATGTTGAGGTGATTCGACATGCTCTTGAATATCTGGTCTATCTGTGCTGCATCCGCTTCTGGAGAAATATGTACTTCGATATTAATGTTTATTGATGGTATATTAAGTTGTTCTAAGTGTACAGTTGGTGATTTGACCTCGGGAATCTTGGCTGGTTCCGTTTTAATCTTAACTTCCGCGGTATTAATAACCTTCGCACGAGTATTTTCTGGTTTAACACGTTGTTTAACTTCAGGTGCTTTTGTTGGGTCTGCTTCAGTCAATATTTGATAGAAAGAAGTCATCATTTGAGCAGCACCTTCACCCATTTTGGTTCTCATTCTAAACCAAGACGCAACTTTTGCTCTATTTGTATCATCAACCATTTGGAACGCTTCGCGGAGTTCTTGTGGGTAAATCTCGTTTATGATTTCTTTACATACTTCCGGATAATGTGCGTCCTCTCTCCACTTAGCTGCTCTTTCTTGTTGAACAGTTCCATCTTCGTTGATGAGTCCAATTTGTCTGAGACTTGGAAGTATATTAGCTCTTGCCGAATCTTGGCTCATGCCCAAAAGTGGTGCGATATAAGTGTCAGTCACTGTAGTAGGAATTTTTTGAATAAATAGTTTTCTTAACTTCCACCAGTTACCGACCGGTAATCTTGGAAACACTTCTTTCTTCGCTTCAGCCATTAAATACCTCCCTTTATATTGTCCTGTTATATACAATTGTATTTACGCACACTTTAGTCCCGATTTGGACATTTGTCAAGATGAATGACACGGGGAGGATAAGCCGTCGATTTTAGTTGAAATCGCCGGGGTTTAAGCCGTAAGGTTTAAGCTCCTCATTCTCATTCAGGAACACGCCCGCCTCGTCCAATACTTTCTGCTCGGCGAATACCGGCGCATTAACCTTTGCGGCGATGTTCAATGCGTCGGATGGTCTGCAATCAAATTCGACCTTGATTTCACCTGCGCCGATGATTAGTTTCGCGTAGAAATAATTCTCTTTGAATTCATTTATCAAGGCATACTTGACTGACAGCCCGAATTTTTTAACCAGAGAAGAGACAAGGTCGTATATCGTAGGTCTCCCGGCGCCGGGGGTTTGAGCTTTCAATCCCAGGGTCTGCGCTTTAAAATCGTAAATCCAGATTGGCAAGCATCGCTTCGCGCCCCTTTCCCGGAGTACGATGCATTTGTGGTCCGGCAGTTCGGCGCTCGACCTGTTGCTGTCAATAATCATTTCTGTTATCGCCATTTTGCCTCCTGAAAGAAATCATTTAAGGCACACTCTAGTTTCGTTGTGAACATTTGTCAAGACCAGGGCGGAAATCTCCCTTAGTCCCTTTTTGCAAAGAGGGAAACTTTTTAAGCTTCTCCCCTTGAAAAGGGGAGACAGGAGAAGGATTTCTGTACCCCTTAAATGCTATAATCAGTAAGTGGATATCCTCAGCGAACTCAATCCCGCCCAGCGCGAAGCCGTAGAAGTCATCAACGGTCCCGTCCTCATTTTAGCCGGACCCGGCAGCGGCAAGACCCGCGTCATCACCCACCGCATCGCGTACCTTATCAAAGTCGTGGGCGTGAATCCGCGCCGCATCATGGCGGTCACCTTCACCAACAAAGCCGCGCGAGAGATGGCGGAGCGGCTCAACAAGCTGGTCAGCGGCGCCGTCGAGCAGCTTACCGTGGGCACCTTCCACGCCATCTGCGCCCGCATCCTGCGCGTCGATGGCAAGGCAATCGGCATCGACCCCCAGTTCGTCATTTATGACGACGACGACCAGATTGCCCTGCTCAAGCGCGCGCTCACCGATGTCAACCTCGACCCCAAGCAGTACCCGCCGCGCAACATCCAGTCCGCGATTTCCGCGGCGAAGAGCAAACTGCTCGCCCCCGCCGATTATCTGCAGAAGCACCGCAGCTACTTCGATGAAATTGTGCAGCGCGTCTACGAGCGCTACCAGCAATTGCTGACCGCCAGTTCCGCCCTCGATTTTGACGACCTGCTCATGAAGGCGGTGCAGCTTTTCCGCGAACAGCCGGAAGTCCTCGCCCGTTACCAGTCGCGCTACCTGCACCTGCAGGTGGACGAGTTTCAGGACACCAACCTCGTGCAGTACGAACTGATGAAGCTGCTCGCCGCCAAGCACCGCAACATCTGCGTCGTCGGCGATCCTGACCAGTCCATCTACTCCTGGCGTTCCGCCGATTTGCGCAATATTTTGAACTTCGAGAAAGATTACAAGGACGCGAAGGTCATCCTGCTGGAGCAGAACTACCGCTCCACCAAGAAAATCCTGGAGGTCGCGTCGCACGTCATTTCCGCCAACAAGAAGCGCAAGCAGAAAGAGCTGTGGACCGATAACGAGCCGGGCATAGCGCCCACGCTGGTGGAGACCTATACCGAGCAGGAAGAGGCGCAGTGGGTGGTCAACGAGATTGACGGACTCCTGCGGCGGGGTGAAGCGAAAGCCGGCGAATGCGCCATCATGTACCGCACCAATGCCCAATCGCGCGTGCTGGAAGAGTCCTTCATCCGGTACGGGATGCCTTACCGGCTCGTCGCCGGGACGCGTTTCTACGAGCGGCGCGAGGTCAAGGACATCATCGGTTATCTGCGCCTGATTCAAAACCCCTACGATACCGTCAGCCTTTTGCGCGTGATTAACGTGCCGCAGCGGGGGCTGGGACAGCAGAGTCTATTGGAGCTTTCCCGCTGGGCGCGGTCATTGAACATGCCGGAGTTCCAGTCGCTGCAGCAGCTGCGGAGCGCCGGCGAGAACGCCGAGCATCCCTTCAGTCCGCGCACCTGGCGGGCGCTGGTTACTTTTACCGAGATGATAGAAAACCTGATTCAAAAGAGCCGCGAGGTGAATGTCGTCGACCTGTTCGACGCGGTGGTGGAAAGCTCGGGATACAAGACCTATATCATGACGCAGCTCGATGGCGAGGAGCGCTGGGAGAACATCCTGGAGCTGCGCACGGTGGCGCAGGAATACCGCGACCGCGTGCCGCCGGAGGGACTCTCCGCGCTGTTGGAAGGCGTGGCGCTCGTCTCGGACGTCGATGCGTTGAGCGGCAGCATCGATGCGGTTACTTTAATTACATTACACCAGGCGAAGGGACTCGAATTCCCGGTGGTGTTTATCGTCGGCGTCGAGGACGGCATCCTGCCGCATATGCGTTCCATTGACGACCCCGACCAGCTTGAAGAAGAGCGCCGGCTGTTTTACGTGGGCATTACGCGGGCGCGGCAGCGGCTCTACCTGCTGCGGGCTTTCCGCCGCAGCCTGATGGGAAGCAGCAATGTGACGAAGCCCTCGCGGTTTTTGCAGGACATCCCGCCCCAGCTGGTCACCGGCAGCGCAGCGCGGGAAGAGAGCGAGAAGAAAGTGGCGGCGGCGCTGACGGCATGGAACCGGCCTTCTCCGGTGAATGTCGCGGTGCCGAAAGCCAAGCTGCCCGAGGTGAAAGCGGGCGACCATATCAAGCACGGGCAGTTCGGGGAAGGTGTGGTGGTAAGCACCCGCGCCGTCAAAGACGATGTGGAAGTGAGCATCGCCTTCACCGGCATCGGCGTCAAAAAACTGCTGCTGAGTTTAGCCAGGATAGAGAAGGTGTAACGGTAGTCATTGCAAAGACCACAGCATTGCACTACGCTACTACGGTTGATATAATAGGACTTGTTGATAGATAAAAATTCGGGTATCCATATTAATGACAACCGGGCAGGACAAATAGAAAGACCCCACCGTTAACCACGGGGTCTTTCTTTAATTTAAGGAAGACAACATATGGCAGCGAATCAGGAAGCGAAATCAGGTCAGTCCGAAAAAGTAGAAATGATGCGGCATTCCGTGTCCCATGTCATGGCGGAAGCCGTCCAATCGCTCTTTCCTACGGCGCGTTTCGCCATCGGACCTGCCATTGAAGACGGCTTCTATTATGACTTCGAACTGCCGCGCACGCTCACCCCGGAAGACCTGCCCGTAATCGAAGCCAGGATGGCGGAAATTATCGCCGCCAACCTGCCCTTTGTCCGCAGGGAAATGCCCAAAGCCGAAGCGCGCAAGCTATTCGTGAACCAGCCTTACAAGCAGGAACTCCTCGATGAAATCCCTGATGAGACCGTAAGCATCTACCAGCAGGGTTCGTTCGTCGACCTGTGCCGGGGACCTCACGTTGAATCCACCGGAGCCATCAAGGCTTTCAAGCTGACCAGCATTGCCGGAGCTTACTGGCGCGGCGATGAACACCGGCAGATGCTTCAGCGCATCTACGGCATCGCCTTCGAGAACAAGAAGACGCTGGATGAATACCTGGCGAAAATTGAGGAAGCCGCCCGGCGCGACCACCGCCGCATCAACAAACAGCTCAATCTCTATACCGCTCCGGATGAAATCGGCGGCGGACTGATTATTCTCAATCCCAAGGGCGGGCGTATCCGCGTCACCGTCGAGGACTTCTGGCGGCAGGAACACTTCGCCAATGGCTACGAACTGCTGTTCACTCCGCACATCGGGTTGAGCAAGCTGTGGGAAATCAGCGGACACCTGCAAAATTACAAAGAAAACATGTATTCCCCGATTGATATCGAAGGGCAGGAATACTACCTGAAGCCGATGAACTGCCCCTTTCACCTGCTTGCTTACAAATCGCAGGCGCGTTCGTACCGTGATTTGCCGCTGCGCTGGGCGGAACTCGGCACCGTCTACCGCTATGAACGGAGCGGCGTGCTGAACGGGCTGCTGCGGGTGCGCGGCTTCACCCAGGACGATGCGCATATTATCTGCACGCCGGAACAGATTGAAGACGAAATCGCCGAGGTACTGCGATTCTCCCTCTATATGCTGAGTACTTTCGGTTTTGACAAGCGCACCATCTACGTCTCAACTCAACCGTCGGATAAAGCCATCGGCAGAAAAGACCAGTAGGAAGCCGCCGAGAAAGTCCTGCGCCACGTCCTCGAAACCCGCAATATGGCTTATAAAGTCGATGCAGGCGGCGGCGCCTTCTACGGCCCCAAGATTGATATTAAAGTCGAAGATGCGCTGGGCAGAGAATGGCAGCTCACCACCATCCAGTTCGATTTCAACCTGCCGGAACGCTTCGATATCGCGTATACCGGCGCGGACGGCAAAGACCACCGACCTTACATGGTGCACCGCGCCCTGCTGGGCGCCTGGGAGCGGTTCTTCGGACTGCTTATTGAGCATTACGCCGGGGCGTTCCCCGTCTGGCTGGCGCCGGTTCAGGTTAAAATTATCCCGGTCGCCGACCGTCACCTGGAATATGCCGCGGCACTCGCGAAAAAGTTGCGCGCCGAATTAATCCGCGTCGAGGTGGACTCCCGCTCCGAGCGCATCAACCTGAAAATCCGGCAGGCTCAAATGGAGAAGGTGCCTTACATGGCAATCATCGGCGATAAAGAAGTAACCGCCAACACCGTCTCCCTGCGCCTGCGCAGCGGCGAACAGCTTAACGACCAGCCGTTCTCCGATTTTGTGGCGAAGGTAAAAAGCGCTATCGCCGCGAGGGTCGTCGATTAGGACCCGGACAACTGAATAAAATATAACCGCTGACAGCGCATATCCCCTGAAAATAAAGAAAAGGGATGGTGGAAAAGCGCTTCAGATTTGATTCTGAGCACAGAATGTGATATAGTTTTTCTTCGTGAGACCTGTGCTTAAAGGAGGTACGTAAGCACATAGTCAAAGAACTGCGCATCAACGAAAGAATTATCGCCAGAGAGGTGCGCCTGGTTGGAGACAAAGGGGAACAGATGGGTGTCATACCCCTGTACCAGGCTAGAGAAATCGCCAAGACGCGTGGACTCGATCTGGTTGAGGTAGCTCCGACATCCGTTCCGCCCGTATGTCGTCTTATGGACTACGGGAAATTCAAATACCAGCAGACCAAGAAGGAGCGAGAAGCTAAAAAAGGACAGAAAATCGCTGCCCTGCGGGAAATCAGGATTCGCCCAAAAATTGGCGACCATGATTTTGAAGCGAAGGCGAGGACTGCCAGAAAGCTGCTCCTGGGCGGCGATAAAGTAAAAGTTACGGTGCTTTTCCGCGGCAGGGAAAATACCCACCCGGACCTCGGATGGAAGCTGCTCCAGCGTATGGCGGAACTGCTTAAGGATGTGTCCGCACCGGAACGGCAGCCTGTAATGGAAGGCCGGAGAATGGATATCATGCTTGTCCCGGTCGCCCTGAAACCAAAACCGAAAGAAGAAATTGTAAAGGAAGCACAAAATGCCCAAACTCAAAACGCATAAGGGAGCCAAGAGCCGCTTCATGATGACCGGGACCGGCAAAATCATGCGCATCAAGGGACCCAAGAGCCACCTGCGCCGCAACAAGGCGAAGAGAGTGCGCAAGCAGTTCGATGAAAAGATTCAATTGAATGCCGCGGACAAGAAGCGCATCAGTCGATTGATACCCTATGGGGTCAAGTAAGAAGTAGGAGTAGTAACGTGCCAAGAGCAACAAGAGGTGTGGCGTCACACCATCGTCATAAGAAGGTACTCGCCCTGACCAAAGGGCACAATACGACCCGGCATCGCCTGATTAAGCGCGCCCATGAATCGATGCTCCATGCCCTGAGCTATGCTTACGCCCATCGGCGCGAGCGTAAGGGCGATATCCGCCGGCTGTGGATTGCGCGCATCAACGCCGGAAGCCGCGCAAACGGAATGATTTACAGCGAGTTCATGGAAGGCTTGAAGAAGGCGGGCGTCATCGTCAACCGCAAGATGCTGTCAGACATGGCTATCCGCGAACCGGCAGCGTTCGCCAGCCTGGCCACCCTTGCCAAGGGGGCAATCGCCAAAGACGAAGCGGTCAAAGCCTAGCCGACAATAAATCCTCTCCTGACCCATCAAAGTCACGGACAGAATGATGCTCAAGCAAATCGATGAGATGAAAATAGATGCCCTCCAGCAACTGGAGGGCATTACTCACATTAAGGACCTGGACGCCTGGCGGGTGCACTACCTGGGCAAGAAGAGCCCGCTCACCGGCATCCTGCGCGGTCTGGCGGCATTGCCTATGGAAGACCGGAAAGCCGCCGGTGCTGCCGCCAACGTGCTGAAGAACCTGCTCGAAGAAAGTTTCCGGCAAAAAGAACAGTCGCTCCGTGAAACCGAACTGACCACTCAAGCGCAAAAAGAAACCATTGACATTACTCTGCCGGGCCGCCCGCTGCCCGCAGGCCGCCGCCATCCCCTCACCCAGACGCTGGAGGAAATCTGCGATATTTTCTATTCGATGGGCTTCCAGATAGCCACCGGACCTGAGGTCGAGTGGGACTATTACAACTTTGAAGCACTGAACATCCCTGCCGAACACCCGGCGCGGGATACCA
>JAQTVW010000002.1 GCA_028706655.1 Dehalococcoidales bacterium
ATTCATCCCGCCACCGGCGTCTCGGCGCTGGAGACGGTACTCACCATTCTCCATGCCGGCGCCAAGTTCGGCGGGCAGAGCTACAAGGTCTCCGGCGGCCTGCATGGCGTGGGCGCCTCGGTGGTCAACGCGCTTTCCGAGTGGTACCGCGTCGAGGTCAAGCGCGAAGGCAAAATCCATATGCAGGAGTACCGCCGCGGTGTACCGGTCGAGCCGGTCAAAGTCATCGGCAAGACCAAAGACGGCACCGGCACCACCACGACATTTCTGGCGGACAAAGAAATCTTCGGCACTATAGACTACGATTTCGATACGATGACGGAACGTCTCCGCGAGACTGCCTATCTCAACAAGGGACTTGAATTCTATGTCCGCGACGACCGTAAAGACATCGAGCGCAGCTTCTATTTCGAAGGCGGCATCACCGGCTTCGTCCGCTACCTGAACCGCAATCGCGTGGTGCGCCATGACAAACCGATTTATATTGCCAAAGCCCAGGACAGCACATACGTCGAGGCGGCGCTCCAGTATAACGACGGCTATAATGAAGCCACCTTCAGCTTCGCCAACTGCGTCAATACAATAGACGGCGGCACCCACTTGACCGGCTTCCGCTCGGCGCTGACCCGCGCCCTGAATGATTACGCCAAAAAGAGCAAACTCCTCAAGGAAGACGACCCCAACCTGACCGGCGAGGATGTCCGCGAAGGGTTGACCGCCATTATCAGCGTTAGACTCCCCGAACCGCAGTTCGAAGGGCAGACCAAGGGCAAGCTGGGCAACATCGAAGTCAAGAGCATCACCGAAAGCATCGTCGCCGAGGGGCTCAACCTGTGGTTCGAAGAGCACCCGGAGGATGCCCGCAAGATAATCGATAAGTGCGTCACCGTGGCGAAAGCCCGCGAAGCCGCCCGCAAGGCGCGCGATTTAATCATCCGCAAGAACGCCCTCGATGGCGGCACACTTCCCGGCAAACTGGCGGACTGCTCCGAAAAAGACCCCGGTCAATGCGAGCTTTATCTCGTCGAAGGTGACTCCGCCGGCGGCTCGGCAAAGCAGGGGCGCAACCGCCGCTTCCAGGCAATTCTGCCGCTGCGGGGTAAAATCCTCAACGTGGAAAAAGCGCCGCCGGACAAAATGCTGGCGAACGAAGAAATCCGCATCATCATCACCGCGCTGGGCGCCGGGTTGGATGAGGACTTCGATGTGAACAAGCTGCGCTATAACCGCGTTATCCTGATGAGCGATGCTGATGTTGACGGCGCGCACATCCGCACTCTATTGCTCACCTTCTTCTTCCGCCACATGGCTCCGCTGATTCACCAGGGGCACCTGTTCATCGCCCAGCCGCCGCTCTACCGCATCAAGGCGGGCAGCGACCAGCGCTGGGTCTATTCCGACCAGGAAAAAGATAAGACGCTCAAAGAAATCACGGGCCGCAAGGTGGATATCCAGCGCTATAAAGGTCTCGGCGAAATGACCCCGGAACAGCTCTGGGAAACCACGATGAACCCGGCGAACCGTACCCTGCTGGAAGTGAAAGTGGAAGACGCCGCTAAGGCGGACATGATTTTCCAGATTTTGATGGGCGGCGAAGTGCCCCCGCGCAAGTCCTTCATCCAGGCGCATGCCAAGAGTGTGCGCAACCTGGACGTCTAGCAGATAGAATTGCCATTCCCGCGGAAGCGGGAATCCATTCGAGAGACTCAGCCCCTTCCCTTAATCCGAGGGAAGGGGTTTTTATTTTTACGAGAGGGCGTTAGCTTCTTCTAAGGGGAGCTTGCCACTTGCAAGCGCAGAATTTTATAAAAATTGTCCCGCGCGGCTTTTTCCCGCCAGGGATGATGCCCGCATTTCTCCAGTAAAATAAAGCGGAAGTCTTTGACCATGCGGGAAAGCGGTTCCTTTATTCCCTCGGCAGGATGCGGGTCGTAGTCCCCGTGAATCGCGACGACCGGGCAGCGGATATTCCTGCCCAGTTCCAGTAGCCGCCCGCTGCGCCGCATCTCGCTTGCTTCTTGCCAGATATTCTGGTAAATATCATAGCGGCAGGGCAGTGGTGCCTCATCATCCGGCAGAGGGTCGAAAGAATCGACCCGTTCCATTAACTGCCCCAGGCGGCGCATCAGCGCGTCCTTGTCCACGTGTGCAGGGTCGTCCAGTGCTTTCGTCAGCGCCGCTGTCTCGGCTCTTTCGGCATCGTTAAATCGGCTCAGCCTCGTTGCCATGATGCCCGCCGCACATTTTTCTTCAAACGGACCGCTGCTGATTAAAATAAGCTTCTTGACCAGAGCCGGGTATGTGGCGCTGAAAAGGAAACCAAGCCATGCGCCCCACGACCATCCGATTAAAACAATGGGCGGGTCGCTGTGCTCTTGCAATACGGTATGGAGTTCCAATAATTGCCCGTTGATGGTGTTTGCGGTCTGAAACGGCTCCATGACTCCGCCTGATGAGGCAAGCTCACGGGCGACCGGCGCCATTTCTCCCGGCGCGCCGGGTCCGCCATGCAGGACGGCAATGTGGAAAGGTCTTTGCCCGTATGTCCTGAGGTTCATGATTTACGCCGGAGATTGTATTACTTCCCTTGTATCAGCGAGAAGAACTCCGCCTTGCTCGCGGCGCGGCGGCGGAAGACGCCCCGAATCGCCGAGGTAATCACGTTGCTGCCCGGCTTCTTGATGCCGCGCATCACCATGCACAGGTGCTCCGCCTGTACCACGACCGCAACGCCGTCCGGTTTCAGCCCTTCGTCAATCGCATCGGCGATTTGGGTAGTCATGCGCTCCTGTATCTGCGGGCGGCGGGCGAAGGTTTCCACGACCCGCGCCAACTTGCTGATGCCCACGATACGCCCGTCATCGTTGGGGATATAGCCGATGTGAGCGACTCCGTAGAAGGGCAGCAGGTGGTGTTCGCACATGGAATAGAAAGGGATGTCCTTGACAATCACCATTTCCCGGTGTCCCAGCTCGAAGCCGACCGTCAGCTCTTCTTTGGGGTCTTTATTCATCCCGGCGAAGAGTTCGCGGTACATTTCCCCAACCCGGTGGGGAGTCGCCAATAATCCTTCCCGCTTTGGGTTTTCGCCGATAGCTTCAAGAATATCGGTGATTGCCTGCTCAATCCTGCTTTCATCAAACATGCGGCTTCTCCTTTGCCAGGACTTGGTTCTATATTCGGACATTGTAGCATAAGAACGCTATTTGTGCTTACCCGGCGCTCCCTCGACCGGCACCGGCAGGGTCGCGGCAATCTCCCCCACAATATTTTCCGCCGATTGCCCGCGCAGCCCGGTTTCGGCTTTGACGATGACGCGGTGCGCCAGCACCGGCACCGCCAGTTGTTTCACATCATCGGGAAGGACGTAGTTCCTGCCTTCGGTTGCCGCGCGCGCCTGTGCCGCCTGATACAAGCCCAAAGAAGCGCGGGGACTGGCGCCCAGCTTGACACCGGGATGGCTGCGCGTCGCCTGGGTGATGGCAACCACGTAATCCCGTATCGATGCCTCCACGTGCACCTGCCGGCACAATCTCTGCAATTCAAGCAGCTCGGCGGCGCTGATAACGCTGGTCAGGTTGTCCAGCGGGTTGTCCTGCTGGAAGCGGCGCAGAATCTCCCCTTCCTCCGCCGCCGAAGGATAGCCGAGCCGCACTTTGAGCAAGAACCGGTCGAGCTGGGCTTCGGGTAGGGGGAAGGTGCCTTCCAGTTCCACCGGGTTCTGCGTGGCGATAACCATGAAGGGGCGGGGCAGCGGAATCGTGGCGACATCCACGGTGACCTGCCGCTCCTGCATACTTTCCAGCAGGCACGATTGCGTGCGCGGCGTGGCGCGGTTGATTTCATCCGCCAGCACGATATTCGCCATGATGGGGCCGGGGCGGTATTCAAACTCGGATGACTTCTGGTTGAAGTAATAGATGCCGGTCACATCGGAAGGCAGCAGGTCCGGCGTGAACTGGATGCGTTTGAAATTGCAGCCCAGCGAATGGGCGGTCGCTTTCGCCAGCATCGTCTTGCCGATGCCGGGCACGTCCTCGATGAACAGGTGCCCCTCGCAGAGGAGCGCCACCAGCACCAGCCTGATGGTCTCCTGCTTACCCACAATCACCTTGCCGATATTGGCGGACAGCTTTTCCGCCGCCGCCGCGATTTGTGATATATCCAGCGTGTTCTCCATAGTGCCTCCTGTCATGTTCAGGTTTATTTGTCTGCCGGTTTCAAGTTTTCTTTCTGTAATCGTTGCCAGGTCTGTTTAAGCCGGTCGAGGTCAGCTTCGGAAGGAGCAATAGCCCCGTAGCGGGTACTGACGTACTGGCGGGTGATTAAACCGAATTCAGCACTGGCTGACGGTAATGCCTCTTCAAGGGTCAGGAGATATTCATACGGTGTCTGGAAAGGGCTACGCGGGAGACCTTGCTTGCCCGCCCATTTCAGAAACTCGCGGTAAATCCGGCGCACCGGGTGAATATTCTCCGGGACCGCCTGCGGGTGCAGCCCGCGCCAGCGGAACAGCTTCGCCAGAATGCGTTTGAAAAAAGCCAGGATGTCCGCGCCGAAAGCGCCTTTGAGAGACTCCAGTTCACCCTGTGATTTGCCCGACATCCGCCGGCGCAGCCAGTCGGCAATTTGTGTCGAGATGCGCCAGAGCGCCGCCAGCATCGCTCCGGAAGCCAGGATAACCCAGGCAATCCGCAAAGGCTCGCGGATGCTGTCGGGGATAAGCTCCCTCATCACTTTTTCAGTTTCGGCTTCAGCGGCAGTTTCGGGAGGCGGCAGCGGTATCGGCTCCCCGCTCGGCGTGGGCAGGAGACTGTTTAAGTAATAAATCGCCGTCCATATTTTGTTCCAGACCCATTTCAACCCATCGATAATGACCTGCAGAAAATCAGGCGTTAACGCCGCGCTGACCAGCAGACCCAGCACCAGCACCAGCCCGATGCTCACCAGCAGCAGTCCCGCCCAGTGTCCCTGGTTGAGTCCGCTCAGCCAGCCGGTACCGTCTTTGGCGTGAGATAAAGACATTGCCAGCAGAGACGAAATAGCGAACACGATAATCACCGGCACGCCGCCGGCAACCTCGATGTTGAGTTGGGAAGTGGCGAAGAGAGTCAGCAGGAGCACCGCCAGCGTGAATTGGAACTCCCCGACAGCGGTGGCAAAATCAATGCCGATGCGCGCCAGCCGCCTGCCGGTAAACCAGAGGGCGATACTGCCGAAAAGGAGAATCAATTCCGCTCTACCGCCCAGGTTCTGCCAGAAGGCGGCGAGCCAGGCGCTGTCCCAGATTGCGGATTGGCTAAAGAACTGGATTTTTGCCGTGAGCAATAAGGCGATGAGCCATGCTGGCACGTTAATCGCATGGCTGAAAATCGGGCGCAGTTTAAAGGCGCGCAATATTTTATTGACGGTGAATGCCAGCGGGTAAATGAGTAACACGCCCGCGATAGTGAGCCTGTCTGCGGCAACCTGCCGGTTGAAGACTGCCAGCACTACATAAAAGGCGCTGCCTTCCATGCCCATCACGGTAAGGTAGAGGAGTATCTGCCGCCAATCGCCTCTCATGCGGCAACCCTCCGGTCGGCAGGGGCGGCGAGGTCGGCGGGAGTACGGATATGATACCACGCGGAATCGGTGTTCAATGCTGGCGGGGCGTTCTCCCCGATTTGCAGGACGAGCGCCTTGTACCCGGCGGCTTTGATGGCGGTGAGCTGCGCCGCCAGCGCTTCCGGCGGCTCGGAGACAACCAGGATAATCGTCGTGCCCCAGGGCAGGCTGCTCCATTCCTTCCCGAAGAATTCTGCAAACGGCGTACCGGCTGCCGGAACGACCCGCGCCAGCGCTTCCAGCACGGTTATCAGTTGACCGTTGCCGCCACCGGGTAAAATCTTGATGGGCTGCCCGGAGTCCGGCAGGGCGGTATTGACCAGCAGTCCGACCGAACTGCGCTGCTGAACCGCGTAGCTGGCGATGGACGCCGCCGCGCTCACGCCCAGCTCGAAGTCTTCCTCGAAGCCGGGGCGGTAGTTTTTGAAACTGTCCACAGCGAGGAAGAGCGCCACTTTCAGGGTGGTGCTTGGCTCGAATACTTTTACCTGGAGGTTCTGGCGCCGCGCGCTGGCTTTCCAGTGCACGTGGCGGAGGCTGTCATGCGGGGTATAATCACGCACGCCGATAGTGCGGGTGGGGTCTTCAAAAATGCGGCGTGCGGCGGACGTTTCGCCTATCGGGTACAGGGAAGGGATGCCAAACTGGTGCACCGGGTAAAGCCGCGGGTAGACGACAATCTCATCTTTGCCGGGCTGGACGGCGGCGCGCGGATAAAAGCCGAAGATATCGCCGGAACTGACCACGGTCTGCCCCAGAGAGTAACAGCCGCGCTTCCGGCAGTCCAGGCGATAGCGCCAGTTGATGCCCGTGTACCACATCAGCGAAGCGGAGTGGCTCAGCAGGCGGCATCCCGGCAGTTCGGCAGGGGGCAGAGGGCTGTCCGCCGGTACCAGATTCGCGGGAATACTGTCATCGACCTGTACCCAGGGGAGCGGGAGCAGCTTGCGGTTGACCAGCCGCAGCTTGAGGTCAATCGATTCGCCGGGGAAGGCGCGGTCGGCGCTGAGCGTCCGCTGATAGCTGACACCGACCAGCGAAAACCGGCTCCACAGCTTCGCCACAACCGCGGTAACAATTATCAGTCCGAGGAGAAGGACGATAACGAATTGCCGGTTCCAGGCGGCAAACAGCAGGATAGCCAGCAGAAACAGCAGTCCGAACTTGCTCCACAGATATCCCGCCGCCTGCGAGGATACGCCTTTACCCTTCTTCTGAAAAAGGGTTTGGGCGTTGTAGAGCTGGCTCATGGGTTACCCCCAGCCCAGCGCTTTTTCCATTGCCGCCATCTCCGGGGGCAGTTCCATGATAGACGGCGCTTCCCGCAGGGCGATTTCGGTGTCTTTAAGCCCGTTGCCGGTAATGACGCAGACAATCCGCTTCTGGGAAAAGTCCGTGCCCTTGCGGGAATGTTTAATCAGTCCGGCGACCGAAGCCGCCGAAGCCGGCTCGCCGAAGATGCCCGCCTCGCTGGCGATGAGCTTCTGCGCGGCAAGGATTTCCGCATCGCTGACCATATCAATAATGCCGCCGGATTCGTCGCGGGCGGCGGTCGCTTTCTGCCAGCTCGCCGGGTTGCCGATGCGGATTGCCGAGGCGACGGTTTCCGGGTGCTCCACAATCTGGTTGCGTACGATGGGCGCGGCGCCTTCCGCCTGGAAGCCCATCATCCTGGGGCGTATTTTGGACTTGCCGTACTGGTGGTATTCCACGAAGCCTTTCCAGTAGGCGGTGATATTGCCGGCGTTGCCCACCGGGATAAAGAGATAGTCCGGGGCATCGCCGAGATAATCGATAATCTCGAAGGAAGCCGTTTTCTGTCCCTCGATGCGGTAGGGATTGACCGAGTTGACCAGCGTCACCGGGTGCTTTTCCGTAAGCTGGCGCGCCATGGTCAGCGCTTTATCGAAGTTGCCGTCGATGGCGATAATCTTCGCCCCGTAGACAATCGCCTGCGCCAGCTTGCCCAGCGCGATCTTGCCCTTGGGCACGATGATGACCGCCGTCAGCCCGCAATAGGCGGCAAAAGCGGCGGCGGAAGCCGAGGTATTGCCCGTCGAGGCGCACATGATGGCGCGGCTGCCGCCTTCCACGGCTTTCGCTACGGCACATACCATGCCGCGGTCTTTGAACGAGCCGGTGGGGTTGCAGCCTTCCAGCTTGAGATACAGCTCGCCGCAGCCGATGGTCTTCGCCAGCCGGTCGCATCTGACCAGCGGCGTATCTCCCTCGCCGATGCAAATCATAGGAGTGCGGGGAGTGAGGGGCAGGTATTTTTTATAGTGCGCCAGTACTCCGGCTTTCATAATTATCCTTCCTGTCTATATTACTACGATTAAGAGTGGAGTATTCTGTCTGTCATTGCGAGGAGCGGCAGCGACGAAGCAATCCTTGACGGGATTAACCGAGATTGCTTCGCCTTCCGTTCTGACGGAATGGTCTCGCAATAACAGGGTATTCTATAATTCTAAACGTTTTCCACCCGGATAAAGTTGCTGATTTCTTTCACCACGGGCAGCCGCGCCAGTTCGGCGAGCGCCTGCTGCATCGCTTGTTCCCGCGCCGGGTGGGTCATAATCACGATTTCCGCGGATTCTCCGGCGCTTTCCGCCTCGCGCTGGATTGCCGAAGAAATGCTGATGAGATGGTCGCCGAAGGTCCGGGCAATCTGCGCCAGCACGCCGGGGCGGTCGGCGGCGGTGATGCGCAGGTAGTATTCGGTTTCAACGGCGGACATCGGTTTTATCGTGCGCCCCGAATCGATTTTAAGGCGGGTCTTGCCGCCGATGCCGCGGAAAATCTTCTGGGCGGAATAGACGATATCGGCGACCACCGCGCTGCTGGTGGGTCTGGCGCCGGCGCCTTCACCGAAGAACAGCACCTTGCCGACAAGGTCGCCTTCCACCAGCACGGCGTTGTAAACCCCATCGACCTTCGCCAGGAAGGTGTCTTCCGGTATCAGTACCGGGTGCACCCGCACTTCGATAGAACCGTCGCTCTGTTTGCCGATGGCGAGCAGTTTAATGGCAAAGCCGAACTCCCGGGCATAGCGGAAATCGCGGCTACTGATGCGGGAGATGCCTTCGCAGTAAATGTCGTCCGGCTTCACTTCCATCTGGAATGCGAGCGTCGCCAGGATTGCCAGCTTGTAAACCGCATCGATTCCCTCAATGTCGTTTTTCGGATTGGCTTCCGCATAGCCGAGCTGCTGGGCGACCTTCAGCGCGGAAGCGAAGTCGGCGCCCTCTTTCGCCATACGGGTCAGGATGTAGTTGGTGGTGCCGTTGATGATGGCGTAAACGCCGCTGATGTCATTGGCGACCAGGTCATGCTTGAACGGGGCAATCAGCGGGATGCCGCCGCCCACACTGCCTTCATAACATAATCCGACATCGTGCTGCTGCGATAGTCCGAGCAGTTCGACGCCGTGCTTGGCAATGACTTCCTTGTTGGCGGTCACCACGTGGCGGTCGCTGCCGAGCGCGCGTTTTTGATACTCATAAGCGGGGTGCTCGCCGCCAATCAATTCCGCGATGATATCGACGCCCGGAGTGCTAAAAAATTCCGCATCGTCAGTGGTGAGGATGCCGGCGGGCAATTCTTTCGCCAGCGGGCGTTCCAGGTCCTGGGGCAGGCATTTTATCTTGCGCAGCACCAGCGGGCAGCCGACCTGTTCGGAGAGGGACGCCGCTTTTTCGGTCAGGACGCGGGCGACCTGTCCGCCCACTGTTCCCAGCCCCAGCAGCCCCACCCCGACGCTCTGCTTTTTCAATCCGTTTTACCTCGTCGCCTGGGTAATCGCCCAGGCTTTCAACTCATCAGTCAGGGGGCTTTCATCAATGACGTTGAGGGGGTTCCCCCATAATGAATCAATCCATTCCCCGAGCGCTTTGTTCTTCAGGTAGTCGCGGTCTTCGGTGCCGATGATGCGGCCTGCCTGAACATCCAGGATTTTAATGAGCCAGTAGCCGCCCCGGGACTCCACGGTATCATCGCGGATAGGCGCGCTTAACGCGCCGGTCTGGGTGGCGGCATTGAAGACAAAATTGTCTATCGCTGCCGGGAGCTGCCCCTTGGCGATAGTGCCCATGTTGCCGCCATCGTCCTTTGCCGTGCCCGTCTGCGAGCGTTCTTTGGCAATGGCAGCGAACTCTTCGCCGGCGTTCAGCCGCTGGATAACGTTTTGGGCTTCTTCCTCGCTGCCCAGCAGCATGCCCTGCAGGTCGGCTTCCTCGGTATCCGCGGCTTTCCGCACAACTTTAATCACCCAGTAGCCGACATTCTTGACTGCGCCGTCATCCCGCAGCGCCGGGCTCAACTCGCCGGAGCTGCCCTGGAAAGCGAAGTCCAGGGGTATCGTGGTGGTAAAGGTGTCTTTATAGATATCGATGGCATGCCAGCCGTAATCGCCCTTTTTACTCTTGGAGTAGACATTAACCGAGGTCTCCGCCAGCGTGGCGAAATCTCCCGTGATGTTGCTGCTGTCTGCCATCTTGGCGCGGGCTTCGGTCGCCTGTTTTTCTGTTTCCAGCAACACTGCCAGAATGTGCCTCTGGTCTGCGGTCTGCGGTATCTTCGGGTCGAGGTATTCGTTCCTCAGCTTCTCCGCCAGCAGGCCTGTGCGTATCAGGTCGCGGTATACCGCAGTATCGGGAGACTTGGTCTCTGCAAGCTTTTTCTTGACCTCATCAGTGGTAACGGTATAGCCCAACTGGGCGGCGTTCTGGCGGATGAGTTCATTCTGCTGGATGTCACGGGCAATCGTGTTGGCATAGTAGCTGACGTATTCCGGCCGTCCCTGGGTGGCAATCTTCAGGTATTCGATATAATACTGGATATTGAATTCCCTGCCGTTGACCGTAAAAGCAGTCCGGTGCATGGGCAGGTAACTGCTGAAGAGCCAGCCGACCGCTACCAGTAACACGATGGCGACTATTGTTATAATACCCGCGAAAAAGATGATGCGCTGCCGCTTCTGCTGTTGCTGCCAGTGGGTAAGCTGGCGCTTGGTCATTTCGCGGTGCGGTTTGACGATTTTGCTTTTCTTAGCCAAGAGACTCCTCCATCAGGAAAAAATCAGCCCTATCGTTATAGTTATAATCTAAAAGCACAGGTTTTTCAAATTTTCTCACAGCGCAGGCGCTATTAGCAACCCCCGACATGGCGGGCAGGGGTGTTTGCTGAAATGCGAAAGAGTAGTATACTCTATGGTGACAGTGAATAAAATGGTGGAGTGTGGCGATGAGCGACCTGGATTATGAACGGAACACCAATGATGAAACGGCATCCCCTGGCTTGATGTGCCGGTGCCGCTGGCACGGTTATTATAGCATCAATACCGGCTGTGAAAGGTGCCGCAAAGAAGAAGTAAAACAGGCGCTGGCACAGCGCCGGCAAAGGCTGAACGGCATTTTTGACAACGTGGTCTGGCTGAAAGAGTAATTCCATAAGGAGGCAGTATGGGGACTAAAGGCAGACATAACGTGAAGAAAGAAAAGAAATCCGTAATTGAGAAGAAGGCCGCCAAAACCGCCGCCAAGAAGTAACTCCAAAATTATAGAACATAAAGTTTGTCATTGTCAGGGCGTAGCCTGAAGCAATCTCACCCCTGACCTGTTAATCAAGGTCTGTGTGTTGTGCTCGTAATGGTCTTGTAAAACCAATCTTGAAAGGTGATTGTGGATGCCTGAATTGACTGATAGAGTCGGCGAAGTGGTGGAAGCCGGGACGACTTCCTGCATCGCCCAGTGCTACGAGCTTTACGAAGCTCCGCCGCTGGGCAGCCTCGTGCGTACCGGAGACATCTACGGCATTGTTTCCCACGCCGCCACCACCGGGCTGGAGCCGGGCAGACACCCCATCGCGCGGGGCAAAGACGCCGCCAGCGAAGAAGCCGTCTACAAGGACAATCCCCAGTTAAACAAGCTGTTCCGCAGCGAGTTCGGCGTGCTGGTAGTGGGGCACCGCAGCGGCGAAAAGATATGCCAGTACCTGCCGCCGGGAACGGCGCGGATTCATGGATTCGTCTACCGCTGTCCGGCAGAAGAAGTCAAGACGTTCAGCCGCTCCTTAAACTTTCTCAACATGATGATTAACGCCGAGCTGCCGGTCTCCGCCGAAGAACTGATTGCCGCCGCACTGCGCGGGATGAGCGCGGTGCAGGACGACCCGCATCAATTCCTCATCGCCGCCGGTAAAGAACTGGCGGTCCTGCTGAGCGGGCAGTACCCGCGCCTGCGGGCTATCGCGGGGAGGCTGTCATGACGGAACGACTGGGCATGGTGGTCGGCGGCTCGCTGGACAAGGGCGTCGATATCCGGCTGGACAGCGCTATCTCCGTTGAAGACATGGCGGTAGGGCGCTACGTTACTATCGAAGGGCAGCGCCGCCGCTTCCTCGGCATGATTACCGATGTTTTACTGGGCGTTACCGACCAGCAGATGACACTCACGCCGCCCGGCGCCGGTGAATCTTTCCTCACCGAGGTGCTCACCGGCACAGGGACTTACGGCACGATTCATGTTACCCCTTACCTGACCATCGGCGGGAGCGCCGCCAATGTCCTCGGGGAAGGCGAGCCGGTCAAGACCGTGCCGAGCCATTTTGCACCGGTCAACCTCGCCGCCGAGGCGGATATGGAACTCGTCTTCGGCAAAGAAGACCAGAAGCGGTTCTGGATTGGCAATCCGCTGGACATGGAGACGCGCCTCTGCCTGAACCTTGAGGAATACGTCAAGCGCTCCAACGGCATCTTCGGCAAGAGCGGCACGGGCAAGACCTTCCTCACGCGCATCCTGCTGGTCGGCATGCTGCAAAAGAGCCGCGCCGTGAACCTGATTTTCGATATGCACAACGAGTATGGCTGGGCGGGCACCAGCGAGGGCGGCAAGTCCGTCAAAGGCTTGAAGCAACTGTTCCCCTCGAAGGTTGCCGTCTTTACCCTGGACGAGGAAAACTCGCGCCACCGCGGCGTCAGCACCGATTTCGTCGTCCGCATCGGCTACGATGAGATTGAGCCGGAAGATATCGCCCTGCTGCGCCAGACCCTGAACCTCACCGAGCTTGCCGCCGAAGCGGTGTACAGCCTGCGCCGCCACTTCGGGCGCAACTGGCTCCAGGCGTCGCTGGAGATGAAGGATGAAGAGTCCGCTGATATGCTGGAGCACCTCAATATCCACGAAAGCAGCTTCCAGAGCCTGCGGCGCGGCTTGCAGACCATTACCCGTCTGCCTTTCGTGCAGCCCAAGGCGCAGGAAAACATCGTCAGCCGAATTCTCGCCTACCTCGACCAGGGCATGAATGTAGTGCTGGAGTTCGGCAGATACCGCGATATTACCGCCTACATCCTTGTCGCCAATATGCTCTCGCGGCGCATCTACGCCCAGTACCAGGAACGCACCGAGAAAGCCCTCTCGGATGAGAAAATCGCCAAGCCGGTGCCGCTGGTCATCACCATCGAGGAAGCACATAAGTTCCTCAACCCGGAAGTGGCGGGCAAGACCATCTTCGGCACCATCGCCCGTGAAATGCGCAAATACAACGTCAGCCTGCTCATCATCGACCAGCGCCCCAGCGGCATCGATGAAGAGGTGCTATCGCAAATCGGCACCAAGATAACCTATCTGCTGGACAATGAGCGTGACGTGGACAGCGTCCTTTCCGGTGTCTCCGGTAAAACGGCTCTGAAATCGGTACTGGCGCGCCTCGCGCCCCGGCAGCAAGCCCTTATTTTCGGACATGCGGTGCCGATGCCGGTCGCCTTCCAGCCGCGGGAATACGGCTCGGCGCAATCATACAAAGAATTCTCTGAAGGACGGGCGGAAGCTCCCGCTCCGAAAGACATCGAAGATTTATTTAAATAACACATCCGTAGTGTCTGAAAACCGGAGTTGTCACCCTGAGCGCAGCGAAGGGTCTCATCCTCGTGAAAGATAATGAGATTCTTCGGTCGTTGCGCTCCCTCAGAATGACAATGCAATAAATCAAAACAGGAGTGTGATTTTGCGGAAGAAGGTCGGGCTGGCGCTGGGCAGCGGGGCTGCCAAGGGTATGGCGCATATCGGGGTGCTGGAAGTCTTCCAGAAAGAAGGCATCCCGATTGATTTCATCGCCGGGACCAGCATCGGCGCGGCGATTGGCGCAATTTATGCCCACAGTCAGGACGCCACCGCTCTTAAAATGAGGGTACTGGAACTTACGCCGAGCAAGCTCGCCCGGCTGATTGACCCGGCAATGCCCAAGAGCGGCTTTCTCAAGGGCAGAAAAATCAAGGACCTGCTGGCGTCTTTTCTCGATGGTGCTGTCCGTTTCGGCGACCTGGCGATACCTTTCGCCTGCGTGGCGGCGGATATCGATACCGGCGAAGAAGTCATCTTCGAGCGAGGCTCTCTGCTGGAAGCCGTGCGCGCGAGCATATCCATCCCGGCGGTATTTACCGTGGCGAAAGCCCGGGGCAGAAACCTGGTGGACGGGCAACTGGTGGATCCCGTGCCGGTAGACGTGGTGCGGAAAATGGGCGCCGAATTTGTCATCGCGGTGAATGTCATTCCTGATATGCACACCAGGGTCGCGGCGGCGGACGGCAGCCCCGGCGAAAAACAGCAGGAGCCGAGACTCATGTATGTCATGATGCAGTCTCTTTACATCGCCACTTACAAGCTGGCGCGTACCGCCATGGAAGGCGCCGATGTCATCATTGAGCCGCCGGTGGCAGGCATCGGTTCCGGCGATT
Organism: Dehalococcoidales bacterium; assembly: GCA_028706655.1. Lineage (GTDB taxonomy): Bacteria > Chloroflexota > Dehalococcoidia > Dehalococcoidales > RBG-16-60-22 > JAQTQH01. The sequence continues at coordinate 14,339 of JAQTVW010000002.1, forward strand.
TTCACCGCGCTGAAGAGTGCATTTTACAGGGAGAGCTTGCCGCCGAAGATGCTGTCATAGAGATAAAGCGGCGACTCGGTCTGTAAATGATGCACTGGTTCTATTACGGCGGCAGGGTGATATCGTGGACAGCGCTTACGCTATTCGCACGCTGGCAGGTCACCGGGCGGGAAAACGTCCCGAAAAAAGGTCCGCTGCTTATCGTCGCCAACCATCTTAATCTCTCCGACCCCTCCATTGTGGCAATGAGCGTGGGTCGCCGGATGGTCTTCATGGCTAAGGACGAGCTTTTCCGCAAGCCGTTCCCCCGCTATTTCATCCGCGGCTTCGGGGCGTTCCCGGTGCGGCGGGGCGCGCTCAACCGGGAGGCGTTCAAAGAGGCGGAAAACTGGCTGAATAAAGATGTCGCCCTGGTCATGTTCCCCGAAGGGGGACGCAGCCGCGATACCAAGTTGATGACACCATTTCCCGGCTCGGTGATGATTGCCACGAAGCTGAATGTACCGATACTGCCGGTGGGCATCGCGGGTTCGGAAAGTGTAGGCGGCAGATTCTGGTGGTTGAAGCGGCCCCGCATCACCGTAAAAATCGGCAAGCCTTTCTCTTTGCCGCCCGTTTATGGTAAGTTAGAAAAAGAGGAGCGCGCCAGGCTGGCGGATTATATCATGGAGCACATCGCGGCTCTATTACCGCGCAAATACCGGGGCGAATATGGCAAACATCGAAATTGAAAAAGCGGGCAAGACCGGATTCTGTTTCGGGGTAAGGCGCGCCATCAACACTCTGGAGAAAGTTGCCCGCGAACGCGGCGGGGTGGAGACGCTGGGTGCGGTGGTGCACAATGAACAGGTGCTGCAAAAGCTTGCCGAACTCGGCGTGCGGGTTGCCGGCGGTATGGCGGATATCATGGGCGATGCCGTCGTCACCAGTTCGCACGGGGTAAGCCCCCAGGTGGAAGAGGAACTGCACGCCCGGGGCATCACCGTCATCAGTACCACCTGCCCTTTCGTCAAACGCGCCCAGATGGCGGCGCGGCGGTTGTCCGAAGCGGGCTTTTTCATCATCGTCTATGGCGATGCGGAACATCCCGAAGTCAAAGGTATTCTGGGCTGGGCGAAAGGCAAGGGCATCGCCACATTAGGAGCGCAGGCGATTACGGCGCTCGACCCGTTGCCGCGCCACATCGGTATTCTTTCCCAGACCACGCAAATTCCTGCCCAGTTCGTTGCCTTCGTCAAACAGGTCATTGACCGTGCCCTGACTAAAGATTCGGAAATCCGCATCATCGATACCATTTGCCACGATATCCGGGAGCGGCAGACCGCCGCGCTGGAACTTGCTAAGAGGGTCGACCTGATGCTGGTCATCGGCGGGCGGCACAGCGCCAATACCCGCCACCTCGCCGAACTCTGCGCCACGGCGACGCGTACCCACCAGATTGAGACTGCCGCCGAAATAAAGCCGTCCTGGCTGAAGAATTGCCGGAGCATCGGCGTTACCGGCGGCGCTTCCACTGCCGAAGAAACGGTGGCAGAGGTCATGGAAAGACTCTCGGATTGAGCGGTTTTTAATTCAGCCCGCGGTGCTTGACAGCCTGCACCCGTCTTTGTTTAGATATAGTGTCATCCTGAGCTTTATTTTTTGTTGACTTTGGGGAGTTGAGAGGAGTTTAAGCGTGGAGTATTTTTTAACCGAGCAGCAAAAGACGATTAAAAGCCTCGCGCGGCGGGTCGCCGAAGAGCGTATCCTGCCCGTGCGCGCCGAGCTTGATGAAAAAGAGGAATTCCCCTGGGAGATTATCCGGGACCTGGCGGCGGCGGATATGTTCCGCGTCTTTATTCCGGCGGAGTATGATGGTCTGGGCGGCGGCGTCCTGGATTTAGTCCTCGTGGTGGAAGAACTCAGCCGCGTGTGCAGCGGCGTCGCCGTAAGCTATGCCGCCAGCGGACTGGGCTGCTTTACCCTGATGGACTTCGGAACTGAAGAACAGAAAAAGAAATACCTGCCGGACATCGCTGCAGGCAAGAAACTGACCGCCTTCGCGCTGACCGAATCGACGGCAGGCAGCGATGCCGGTGCCATCCGCACCACCGCGGAAAAAGTGCCCGGCGGCTACTTACTCAACGGGACAAAACAGTTTATTACCAACGGCGGCGAAGCGGAACTCTATACCGTCATCGCCCTCACGGACAAAACCAAGGGCGCGCGCGGCGCCAGCACCTTCATCGTGGAGAAGGGCACGGAAGGTTTCACCTTCGGCAAGAAAGAAAAGAAGATGGGCATCCGCTCCTCGGCGACGCGGGAACTGGTCTTCCGCAACTGCTTCGTCCCGGAAGCCAATCGCATCGGCAAAGAAGGCATGGGCTTTATCATGACCATGAAACTGCTCGACCGCTCCCGTCCCGGCATCGGGGCGCAGGCGGTGGGGCTGGCGCAGGGCGCGCTGGAAGCGGCGCTGGAATACGCCGGGACGCGCGTGCAGTTCGGGCATCCCCTCACGGCGCTGGCGGTCGTCCAGGACATGCTGGCGGAGATGGCAATCCAGGTCGAAGCGGCGCGGTTGCTCGTCTACTCGGCGGCGAAAACGGCGGATGCCGGCGCCCGTAGCTATACCGAAGAATCGGCGATGGCGAAGGTCTTTGCCTCGGATGTCGCCATGAGAGTCACCACGGACGCCGTGCAGATTTGCGGCGGCGCCGGTTATATGAAAGACTATCCGGTCGAGAAGATGATGCGCGATGCCAAGATTACCCAGATTTACGAGGGTTCCAACCAGGTACTGCGCAACGCCATCTTCTTCGAACTGCGCAAGCGGAAGGCACAGCGGGCATGAACATCGTCGTCTGCCTGAAACAGGTGCCCGGCACTACCGAGGTTAAAATCGACCCCAAGACCAACACCCTCGTCCGGCAGGGGGTCAAGGGCATCATCAATCCGCTGGACACCTACGCGCTGGAAGAGGGCGTGCGCCTGAAGGAAAGATTTGGCGGCGAGGTAACCGTCATCACGATGGGACCGCCGCAGGCAGCCGAGATGCTGCGCGAGGCGATTTCCCTCGGCGCGGACAAAGCCGTACTTTTCAGCGACGGCGCTTTTGCCGGGGCGGATACCCTGGCGACCTCTCTCACTCTAATGGCGGCAATCAGAAAATTGGGAGCCTGCGATGTGGTCATTTGCGGGCGGCAGACCATCGATGGCGATACCGGGCAGGTTGGTCCCGAGCTGGCAGAGATGCTGGGCGTCGCCTTCGTCGCCTATGTCAGCAAGGTGGAAGATATTACCAGCGGAACGATGCGCGTCCGCCGTATGATTGAAGAAGGGCATGAGGTCATGGCAGCGTCTTTGCCTGCATTGATTACCGTGGTCAAAGAGATTAACGTGCCGCGCTTGCCTTCCCTGCGGGGCATTGCCAAGTCTAAAACAGTGCAGATACCAACCTGGACTGCCCAAGACCTGGGCATCGACCCGAATGTTGTTGGGCTGGCAGGCTCGGCAACAAGAGTGGTCAAGGTGTTCACCCCTCAGCGCGTTTCCCGGGGTGAGGTGCTGAGCGGCGATTTGGCGGCGCAGGTGGATACCGTGGTGAGCAAGCTGAAATCTGCGGGGCTGATTTAGTATCAGAGGGTTTTCCGAAAAACAAGATTTGTCACCTGAGCGAAGCGAAGGGGCTTGTTCTCCAAAAGCGATACGAGATTCTTCGTCGCTACGCTCCTCAGAATGACACTGACCAGAACCGCAATAAAACTTAAACCTTCTTGCCCCCGGCAATTCCCTTCGCCCATGCAGACGCCCTCTCGGTTTCGCCGTCAGCCAGCGGGCCTTCCCGCCCTTTCACGATGAAGCCCTCTGATGCCACCAGGTCGCCGCCCTTGCCTTTCAGAGCATCCGCGATACGCCCGGCGGCATAGCCGAACAGTTTGGCGATAAGGATTTTCATCCGGGTATCGAAAGTAGCCACCTGCACATTTTTCAGACTTTTAGCGGGGATTTTATCCAGGAATTCCTGCATCGGGGGTGTCGGTCTGCCGCCCTGCGTCGGCGCCCCGGCGATGAGCAGGTCTACCGCTGCCAGGTCAGCGGCGTCCGCCTCGCTGGCGCGCAGTATTTTTACCTCGCCGGTAACTGCCCCGGCGATAGCCCTGGCGATTTTCTCGGTACTGCCATAAACAGAATCGTACACAACTAAAGTTTTCATCGGTGGACACCTCCGCTACCGGATTTCCATGCCCGCTCACCGTGAGCTTGTCGAAGGGTCGGTACGAGCAGGTAATATTTTATCAAGTTAGTTCAACATCCACACGCTGACCGTAAGAGCCGAAGCGAAGCTGACCCACAGCAGGTAGGGCAGCATCAGCCAGGCAGCTGTCTTCGAGACTTTCATAAAGGCAAGCATGGTCAGCAGGATCGCGACCCACAGGACGGCAATAACTATCACGCCCCAGAGCGGCGATTTCAGCCCGAAAAAAACTGCCGACCATAATACGTTCAGGGCAAGCTGTACCATGAAAGTCACCATCGAGCCGCGCACCTGTTCATCATCCAGCCCTTTGCGCCAGACCAGGAAAGCGGCGATTGCCATCAGCAGGTAGAGCCCGGTCCAGACGGGTGCGAACAGCCAGCTTGGCGGTGTGAAGGCGGGCTTGTTAAGCGCTGCATACCACGTGGGAATGGCGGGAGTTGTAAAAACAGCGCCTAATAGTCCCGCGCCCTCGCAGATGATGATACTGGTCACCAGCTTGACGATGTCTTTCAATCTGCTGTTCTCCATCTTTATAACCTCCAAGTTGCGCAAATTATAACATATTTTGGTGCTGCCGCATATCCTTTCCCGTATTGCAAATAGCGGTTAAATGACCTATAGTTACCAGTAGAATGACTCCGTAGGGAGAAAGGCTGTATGCCACAAGGGGATGGTCTTACCCTGCTCATCGTGGGAGCCGTGTTCGTCGTTCTCGGAATCAGCAGCTTTATCTGGGGCAAACGCGAGGAGAAGTCATACTTCACCGCCATGTCCAAGCGCCCGGATGACCTGAGAGAGTTCCTCGACCACTGGCCGCCCCGCCCCCAACCCGGAGCGCTCAAAATCGGCGGCTGGATCGCCATGGCTATCGGCGTTATCCTGGCAATCATGGGCTTCGCCGCCTAAATTTCGAGAAGACTCCGGTCAATGCTCTGAGTCGCAGAGTCAGCCTCAGACAGAGTCGTTGTCTCCGGAAATCAGCGCATTAAGCGTTGCATCTCCATTATTTCTGAAAAGGTTTCGGCGCTTTTTTGAACGGTGCTTCATTGGCAGCCAACGCCGCTTTTAGCCCCTTCTCTTCAGAAAGCCGGCGGAAGTCCTGCACCGCTTGCGTGGTGTGGGAAATCGTGTCCAGCTGGATGCCAATGTTGAGGGCATTTCTTAAACCCATTTCTTCAGCGACGGCGTTGATTGCCGCTTTGTTGAGCTGTAATAGTTCCCGCGGTACTAGGGCGATGCGCTCGGCGAGGGTAGTGACTTCAGCTTCCAGCCTGTCTTCCGGCACGGCCTTCGCGACCAGCCCGATTTGCTCCGCCTGCTTTCCGCTGACCGGGTCGCCGGTGAACATGAGCATCTTCGCCCACTGCAGACCGGCATGGTACGCCGCCATGTGCATCCAGGTCAGCCCCAGCCGCCGCACCTGCGGGTGCATGAAAACGGCGCTTTCCGCCGCGATGACGATATCGCACTGCCCCATGATGTCGTTGCCGCCGGAAACGCAGTAGCCGTGCACCTGCGCGATGACCGGCTTCTTCAGGTTCCAGATGCGCGTGATTTGCTTATCATTGCTGGTCAGCCATGCCATGTCCATCATGACCGGGCTGGAGCCGTAAGCCCCCGGTTTGCCCGGCTCGATGTCATAACCCGCGGAAAAGCCCCGCCCCGCCCCCTTGATGATAACGACGCTCACGCTGTCGTCCTCGTCGGCCCGGTCGAGGGCAGCCGCCAGCTCTCCCAGCAGGGCGTTGCTCAGGGCGTTGAGGACTTCGGGACGGTTCAGGGTAATGCGGAGAATCTTGTCTTTCTGCTCGTAAAGAATATGCTGATAGCTCATACAACCCTCCGTTTTATATTTGCAGTTCTTACATCGTGCGGCGCGGGCGGTACTGGATGGCTTCCGCCACGTGGTTCGCCTTTATTATATCAGAGCCTTCCAAATCGGCAATAGTGCGTGCCAGCTTGAGGATGCGGTGGAAAGCACGTGCTGAAAGATAAAGCTGTTTCATGGCGGCTTTGAGCAGACTCTGGGCGCTGTCCTCTACCGGGCAGAACTCGCGGATTTCCGCCGGCGTCATCTCGGCATTGCAAGTCTGGCGGCTGCCCCGGAAACGCGCGCTCTGGCGGGAACGCGCCGCCGTGACCCGCGCCTGTACCGCCGCCGAAGATTCGCCGCGCCGGCTGTCCGCCAGCTTGTCATAGTCCACCCGCGGCACTTCTACGAAAATGTCCACGCGGTCGAGGAAAGGTCCGCTGATGCGTCGCTGGTAGCGGGATATCAGCCCGGGCGGGCAGGTGCATTGCCGGACGGGGTCGCCGTAATAGCCGCACGGACATACGTGCGGAACACAATTGATGATTTTCAGCTTCATTTTCAATGTTATTATAGGGTAGGGTATTATTTTCGTCAAAAGCAAAGACGCACCTGATAGCGGGATTCCCCTCATCATCTTTCCCTACTCTGACTTCCAATAACAGGTTTTCTATTACCGCTCGTTTAGTTTCAGGTGTAGCGTATTGAATGCTTTTATTGAGCTTGCCAAGAATAAACCCGATGTTTTCAAGTCGTTTCCTATATGCTTTTTCATTAGCTTGAGCATCGGTTAACGCACTTATATGTTTCTTTATTATTTCTCTTGAATGGACAATCTCCTCTAACTCCGAGTCCAATGCTTCTTTTGAAAATTGACCTTTAGGGTCAGCGTATAGACGAAGTAACCTCTTCTCAGACTCAATCAACTCTTCTAATCTTTTTTCAGCATCATCTATTTGTGCTCTATAATCATCATCGTTAGTTAATTCCAAACGAGTTTCAATTGCCATTCTTACAGTTTCAGGATTTTTAACGAAGTTTGTAATCTTTTCCCATACCCAATCTTCAAGGAGCTTCGCAGGTACGCTTGGGGAATCGCAAGCTTCCGATAATAAGTTGCCCCTGTTACCATTTCTATTGCACCGATAGTATTGAAGCTCGCCATTTCTCGTTGAATGCGAACAATAGCCAGAATAAGAGTGTCCGCATATTTCACATTTCACGAGTCCTCTTAAAAGGTATAATCTTTTTGAATTTCTGTCTGCCCAAAGACAATGGTCTTTTAGATTATTTCGTGCTTTATTGAAAGTGTCCGAATCTACAATAGATGGACAGGTTGTTATGACTGGTGAATTAAGTCTTTTCTTACTTCTTTTTCCATAGACCCATTCACCTTTGTATGTTGAATTGCGAAGCATATTATAAACCCGTGCGGGACGCCATAACCTCGCTGTAGCTTTACCCCTGATTCCTCTTCCGTCTTTGCTATAACGTGTCGGTATTCCTAACGCATTTAACTGTGGTGCTATGGAGTAACAGGTCATACCTTTTTCATTGACCCAATAGTATAGCTGACGGACTATTTTAGCTTCCTCTTCATTTATCTCTAGTTTTTTTGTGTCTGGATTTAATTGGTAACCGTACGGAATGATACCACCAGAGTATTGTCCGCTCTGAATTGCTTTTCTCATACCGTCTCGGCTTCTTTCCATAAAAGTGTTTCTTTCCCATTCAGCGAAGGTGGAAGCCATTCCCAAATAAGCTTTACCCATTGCGGTAGTGGTATCAAAGGATTCGGTTACGGAAGCGAATTGAATACCTAAATCTTCGAATTCAGCTATGGTATTATACATATGTCGGTTAGACCTAAAAAGTCTATCCAGCTTATAAACCAAGATAGCATCAAACAGTTTTGCTCTAGCATCATCCATCATTTTGGTTAAAGCGGGTCTTTTAAGAGTCGTACCAGAATACCCAGCATCAACATACTCTTCAACAATTGGGTATTCCTTATCCGAGCAATATTTACGCAATCTCTCCACCTGATTTCCAATGGAGAAATTCTGAGCTTGCTCTTCAGTTGATACTCTTGCGTAAATAGCTGCTTTCATTTTGAATCACTAGCCTCAAGCCAAGGCAGCCTACCATAGAATCAGGCACGAGTCAACGCCCATTAGCTTTATTCTCCTCTGAATTTTCAAAGCTGGACATTAGTATCTTAAATACCCTATCTAACCGCTCCCCAGCATCAGGCACTTGGACATATTCCACCTTGACAACTTTCAAGGTGTTGATTCGCTTTCTCCTTTTCGTTACTTTTGTTTCTGTAGTCATTATTATTTGCCCAAGTGCCTTCTTAATAAAATTGTCTAGTCCTGATAACCTATAATCCGAACTTGTATACCAAACTGGGTGAAGAAAGCCTTACCGCCGACTTTCTCAAGATTCTTTTCGTAGCTACAAACTAATATCTTTTGGACTGATGGGGGATACTGCAAGAGATTACGCATATACCTGTCTGCTTTCCCTTGCTGAATGTAAAACTCTGGTTTCTTATAATTAGTGGATTCATAGACCCTGATAAGTTCATTCCCACGATAAACCAGAATATCCGCACCGTCAGAATACATACCAGTAGACTCTGCTCTGTTTCCCTGCTTACGTTCCCACTCCTTTATCTTTTCTACCCTACGTTGTCCGATATTCCAGCTATCAAGCTTTCTCTTGACCATACGTTTATTCTCCTTTCCTGTGGGGGGATTGATTATTCTATCCTTATCACAGGACTCATTATTTTTGCCTTATCTACAATGGACTGAATAGCAGGATAACCAGCTACTAACCATTGTTGCTAGACGTACCTTCTACGTGTTACTAACCATATAAACCATCGGTTAGTAAACAAGAGCAGTTTGGAGCTAGTCTAGCTCTGAGCGTCCTCTAACCAGACTAGCTCCGCACGCTCACCAGACTATGATTTGGGTTCGCTGGTATCAGTGTTAGGAGTGGTCTCTTTCTTCCGAGGGGTACGACCAGCAGGATATACCCTAAGCTCTATTCTGGTCTTACCACTTGAAGACAGTCTGATTAGCTCAGTCCCCTTTTTGCTCTCAACTTTGGGTGAGCCATTTTTCCTTGACATCGCTTGTCCTCCTTTCTCCAATACTTGGTCTAGACCTTACTGAAATTAAAACACTGTTTGAGGAAGTGCACCAAACATTCAGCTTTGGACGTTTATAAGGAATAGAATGAGATTGATGGAATAAATGTTGAAATGGACGCTAAGAGGACTCTGTAATACTAGACAGATTCGGAAATATTTGAATTATCTCTTGGGAATCCTTGACGCTTGGTTAGTCCTGATTGTCGCCACGAGTAATCAAGCTTATTTCTTACACGTTTTCTTTGGCGATTCTTACTGTCATATAGTCTCTGATATTCTTGTCTTTCTTTTTGATGACTGTAATAGTAGCGGCTCCTGCGTTGTCTTGCCTTGATGACACTTTCCGATGGAATATCTAAACTGAAATTCTTGAGAATGTTAAAAGCATATTTAGCTTCTTTTCCTGTGATTGGGTCTTGGTTTGAAAGCACAAATAATAACTGACGTTTTGGGTCTTTCAGCTTGGTTTTTATGAATTCCTGAAGAGTTGGGGTAACTAACTTACCTTCCGAGTCAAAAGCGTATAGATTCTGGTTATATCCTGCCTTTGCCTTCATTAAACCTGTTTTCAAATACGCTAACCTGTCAGCTTGGTTTTTAGATATGGAAACCTGCCCCAAGATAGCATCGTAAAATTCCTTAGATGTTAATTTCTTAGTGCTAAGCTCTTGGAGCTTTTTCGTCTCTATTTCATTCAATTTTTCTAAATCTTGTGTCGCAAGAAGATAACGAGCTGCCACTTCAATCCCTTGCTCATAATAGTCACTACGTGTGAATTTACCATCAGGAAGGAACGCTTTGTCCCAATACATCTGAGATTTCATTTCAGCTTTGTAATTGTTATCCCGTATGTCAATAGCTCTATAACTATCGGAAAGAATCAGATAATAGAGTGGGTAACGTGGTCTAAGTCTAAGCAGACGCCTTGACAATACAATTGCATCTTCAAAGCGTTTTTTATTCCATAGAAAATCTATCGCTTGCTTGACTAATTCTGCCTCAGTATTTTTCTTATTACGTTGGTTTTTCATAAAGCATAATTCACCAAGAAATGTGCTCCTGCAATTTTAACACCAAAATACTTATCATTGCATAGTAACGAAGCGAAGTAATAAATTATCCCCCCCGCCCTCTTCAATAAAAAAGACGCCCGCCCTTTCAGGGTGGCGTCGTTGTGTTAGGTACGAATTTATTGAAGTAAAATCAGAAATTCAATTTAGCTTCGCAAATAAAGTGAAAATACGGCAATTTATCCCTTTTTATTATACGGTTAGCTTTGGTAAATTATGCCGAAATGGGGCAGAAATAAGGTTTATTTTCTCTTTTTGATGGTGGCAGGAGCTTGTTTTGAAGCTAAATTCCCAACTGGCACGGGCATTTCTTGCCAAATTTCAAACTATTTTTCAAACGTTAGACCCGTTAAAATTCGGTTTTCTCTATCTTGTATAAACTAAAGACAATATCATCTATTTGTTGAGTAACGCCTGCTATACTTCCCTTTAAAGCAAGCTCTTGGTCTGGGGCACAACCATTAAGTTTCTGGTTATACTGTAATAAACTATCAACCAGATTCCCTATCTTAGACTGTATCTCTTCGGTGCAAGGTTTAAGTGGAAGTTGCTCTAGATAACCTTTTGATACATTGACCGTCAAATCCGCCTTATTAGTGAAACGATTTCTGAAATAGTAGTTCATCAAGTTTGAGTTTAACAGGGCGAGCACGTACCTAGCATCGAAACTCTTATCCTCAGTTTTCAGGATTATGTTATTGATGGAAGCAAAAGTGTAATATTGGCTTCGGTCTAAAGTAGCAACAATAGGGTCTAAGCCTCCGCTTATCCTACGAACAAGGATTTTTTCCTTAGCAAGGAAAATGCTTTCAGGTCTAGCCCTGTGTAATACCTTCCTGTCATAGAGAATGAACTTTTTACTTGGTATGATTCGATACCTATCAATATCCTTACCTTCAATGAATTTCTTATACTCTTCACCCAGTTTTTTATCGGTAATGTAATTTGCCTTACCTTTGGGAGTGACGATACCCTCAATTATTTCTTCGCATATTTTACCGAGAAGTGTACATCCCTCTTCTATCTTAGATAACAATTTATCTGTTTTTTCATCCACAAATATGTTGAATGCTTTTAGCGGACTAGTGTCAAAATCAAGCTGAGGTAATTCGTTTACAATGAATTTGTTTGAAGTCAAATCTTGTATATCCGATATGACCTTCACCTTGTTAGATTCCCGTACCTTCTTATCCGCTTCTTTCCTGAGAATGATTACTATCGTTTCGGCTGTTACTTTCTCGAATTGACCTTTCCCTAAATCTACAATTTGTTCGATAGCACAGTTATTCAATATAAAATTACGAAGAGGCTCATAGGTGCTTACTCTTAAAAGAGTGTTTGGAACGATGAAGCCAAGCTTCCCACCATCTGATAATCTTTCAATACCAGCTTCTATGAATAAAGCGAATGTGTTTACCTTTCCGAGTGCTGACTGATAATGTTTTTTGTAGTATCCTTTTTCTAATTCAGAAATAGCCATACTACGAGTAAAAATATACGGTGGATTAGAAACAATTATATCGAAAGGTCTATTCTTTAGAAGCTTACTTAGAGAGACTTTTGGTGTATTGGTATCTTCTACTGAAGATAATGGATGCTCTGTTTCATAGATGTCCAAATCAAAGGTCAACTCAAGCTTTTCAAGGCTGTTACCTCCAACCACATTGAGCTTACTCGTAGGGTGGTCTAAGTCCTTTAATAGTAAGTTCATTACTGTCAACTGCGTTGCGAAGGGATTAATATCTATACCGAATAGATTCTTTTCTAATATCTTAGCGTGTATAAGTCCTTCTTCCCATCCCTCAGCAGTATATAGTTTTCGTAATCTATCGTAAGCCTTTATTAAAAAGCCACCAGAACCACAAGCTGGGTCAAGTATCTTCTTATCAGGGGTAATATTTACTTCATTCAGAATATAATTGACTAGTAAGTCAGGTGTATAGAACTGCCCCAGTCTCTTTCGCTCTTCCCTAGATATGTGCCGCTCATAAGCATTACCAAGCACGTCCTTGCTTATTTTGGAAAAATCGTGCTCACCTAGCTTATCAAGTACGAAGTCAATGGTATCGGAATTCCAGTCAATATCCTCGAAATTAATTGAGTCAAATAAAGGCGATTTATATAGACCCTCAAAACGCTCACCTATTTCGTTAAATGCTATGCTCAGTATGTTACTCGGCTTCTCGACCATCTGACGCCATTTTGTTATTGCATCCTTAGAGAGCTTCGATTTGACGTGTCCCTTGTCTTCACAAATTCTGAGGAATAGAACTCGATTGATTAATGTATAAGCACCTTCTCTGCATAGCTTGTCTATTAACTCAGGGTCAGAAACATCCATCTTTACGTCGGCTGCCCAAACATCAATTATTTGCTTGAATTCAAGGTCAGTCTGATAACGAGCTTTGAACTGAGAGAGAAGGTCACTAAATAATTTTTCTCGACACTTGGCTAGGTCATCTATGAGAGTCTTAGCGGTAATGTTTTCTCTTAGGCTTTCGGCTTGTTCGCTGAGTTTTTTCGCTTCCTGAAGATGCTCCTTGCTAATAAGTTCTGACAACGCACTATAGAACTCAGGTAAATTTTTGAGCGAAGTCTCAAATAACAATCTGTCTTTAGGATTTGCAATCCCAGCCACGAAGGATTTGTAAATTCTAATCTCTAATCCATTAGTGAGCATTACCCACTCAATACCTTTAAGGTAGGCGTAATTAAGCCCTTGATTCACGTGGTTATCTAGCTTCTCATCTAAATCTTTTGTTTCTATAAGAAGCTTTGGTTTATTATCGAAAATCAGAGCTATATCAGCCTTCTTATTCTCTACGTGATGTTCAAAGTCCATATCTTGCTGAGTGCTGTAACCAAGTAAGTTCAGCAAAGGAATGACTATCTTAATCTTGACGTTTTCCTCACAGGCACCTTTGGCTTTGCGGACGTATTTATCTACATCAAGATTAGCCAGCGATTTAATTTCTTTCTGTGCCTGTTTCAATAGATTATTCCTCAAAATTGGTATTCAACTGGACATATTATACAACATTGCCTAACCCGAACAGTAACGCTCGCCGCTTGTTCTGGCAAAATTCTGAAAACTCACTTTTATTCTGGCACGCCACTAGGCACACCTACTACCCTTCAGTCGTGGGGGATTTTGATTACTTCTTGTTTTTCTTATTCCTCTTACGCTCTTTGATGGATTCGTCTATATAAGCAAAGACAAAACAGACCACCACCACACAGAGGAATAGACAGATAATCTCCCCAATAGCCATAGCCTGCCAAGCCTATAGCAGTGCCATTGGGAATACAAGCCGACTTTAGTAATACGCCAAGGGAAAAATTGACTTGACTAATGCTTCATTCAAGTAGAAACTAGCTCTTTGGTTACCCAAACATAAGCACCGAGTTTGCTCTTGACTTTCAACAACCCTACGCTCAATTCCAATTTTGTAATTGCATTCTGCACGGACAGGGGTTCATTGCGCCGACGAGCATGAAGCTGGCGGGGAAGGTGACTCTCCCCTGGGCGCGACTGATGGTTACGGTTTTATCTTCCAGCGGCTGGCGCAGCAGTTCCAGCAGGGCGTTGCCGAATTCAGGCAGCTCATCGAGGAACAGGACGCCGCGGTGGCTGAGGCTGATTTCCCCCGGCTTAGGCCAGTGCCCGCCGCCGACCAGCCCGGCGCTGGAAATGGTGTAATGCGGGGCGCGGAAAGGGCGTTGCTGGACGAGCGGAGTATCCGCCGGCAGCAGCCCGCTGACGCTGTAAATCTTGGTCACTTCGAGGGCTTCATCATTCGTCGGCGGGGGCAGTATCGAGGGCAGCGCCCGCGCCAGCAGGGTTTTGCCGCTGCCGGGCGGTCCGCTCATGATAAGGTTGTGCCCGCCTGCCGCCGCTACTTCCAGGGCGCGTTTGACGTGCTCCTGCCCCTTGATTTCAGCAAGGTCGGTGACCGGTGTTAATAAAGCGGCGGTATGGTGAGTGCCGTCTGACTTGTAGGCAGAGATGGTTTCCTCACCGCGGAAATGGCTGATAAGGCGGGTCAGCGAAGCGGCCGGGATGATGCGGGCGCCATCCACCAGCGATGCCTCGCGGGCGTCTGCCTCCGGGACGATAACTTCCGGGATGCCCTGCTGGTAAGCGAGCCCCACCATCGGCAGGATGCCCGTGGTATGGCGCAGGTTGCCGTCCAGCGAAAGCTCGCCGAGGAACACGGTCCGGGAAACATCAGCGGTCAACTGTCCTGAGCTGAGCAGGATGCCCATGGCAATCGGCAAGTCATAAGCCGGGCCGGCTTTCTTGAGGTCGGCGGGTGCCAGGTTGACCACGATGCGTTTCATGGGAAAGGTGCCGCCGGAGTTGCGGATGGCGGCGCGGACGCGCTCTTTGGCTTCCTGTACTGCGGTATCCGGCAGACCGACGATGGTAAACGAGGGCAGCCCGCTGGAAATATCCACTTCCACTTCCACAATCGCTCCGTCCAACCCGACCACGGCACAACTTCTTACCTTTGCCAGCATACGGGCTCATTGTAGCTGATATCATGGCGGACTGGCAAACACCTTCAGCGTCTGTCCCTATCCTGAAAACTAACCAAATGGAGAAATTCCCGTTTTATATATTAAGACCCCATAACTTGAGGGGAGGATGAGGAGGCACTATGAAACTGGCACGGACTCTGGTTTTTATCCTGACCGCAATCTTGATTCTGGCCGCCAGCGTTATTCCGGCTTCAGCGGATAACCGCAGCAACGGCAAAACCACCCCGGGTATCACGGCTCAGCGTGACGATGACAGTCGCTACGAAAGACACAGGTCAGAGAGCGATCGGGATGAAAACGTAAATGAAGAAGACGAAGACGATGACAGGTACGAAGGCAGGTATGGCAGATACGAAGACGAGGATGACGACCGGCACGAAGATTGGGATGAGAGGGACGAGGAATGGGATGAGGATGGCGAAGACCGCGATGATGACGATGACGTTGTAATCCCGTCCACACCCGCTCCTGTACCGGCACCAACACCAACGCCTGCGCCAACGCCTGCGCCTACGCCTACACCCACGCCGACACCTATACCAACCCCGACACCCACGCTTACGCCTACGCCGACGCCCATCAGCGGACAACAGGTATTCAGCGCCAACTGCAGCAATTGTCACGGGTCGGGCGCGCCGTCAACCTCACGGACTCAGGCACAGCTCAACAGCTTTATTTCGACGCACAATACCGGCAGGAATCTTATCGCAGCGCAAATAGCGGCGCTGGCTTCCTGGTTGAAGCCGTAACTAAATCGGGAATAAGAACCTGGTGGCGGGGGCTTGGAAAAAGCCCCCGCCTTTTTATGTAACTATGCTTTTGCTAGGATGGCTGCCTTGCCGCTAAGCTTGGCGACTTCCTCGCGGTCGTTGCAGAAGGAGAGCATATTCTCCTCGTTGATTTCGCCGTTGCGGTAGAGGTTGACCAGCGCCTGGTCGAGGAGCTGCATGCCCTGGTGGGTATGCATGCGGATAGTGTTGGGCAGCTGGTAGACCTTGCCTTCCCGGATGAGGTTGCGCACGGCGCCGTTCGCCAGCATGATTTCGATTGCCGCCGTTCGCCCTGTCCCGTCCAATCGGGGCACCAGCGCCTGGCAGAGGATGCCGATGAGCAAAGATGCCAGCTGGGACTGAGCGAGAGGGCGTTCGTGGGGCGGGAACATATCCACGATACGTTCGATAGCCTGGGAAGCGCTGGGGGCATGACCGGTGGTCAACACCAGGTGACCGGTCTCAGCGACGGTGAGCGCGGCGGCGGCGGTCTCCAGATCGCGCATTTCGCCCACCAGGATCACGTCCGGATTTTGCCGGAGGACGTGTTTCAGAGCCGCGGCGAAGGACCTGGTATCGGTGCCAAGTTCACGCTGGGTGACGGTGCATTTTTGATTGGTGTGAATATACTCGATGGGGTCTTCAATGGTAATCAGGCGGCGTTTTGCCGTGTGATTGAGGTAGTTAATCATCGCTGCCAGAGTCGTGGACTTACCGCTGCCGGTTGGTCCGCTGACGACCACCAGTCCGCGCCGTTTCATAATAAGCTCGCGGCAGACTTCGGGCAGCGCCAGTTCTTCAATCGTGGGGATGGTCATCGGCAGTAGACGGATAACCAGGCTGATTGTGCCGCGCTGGCGGGCGGCGTTGCAGCGGATTCTTCCGACGTTGGGGATGGTATTGCCGAAGTCCAGTTCCAGCTGGTTCTTGAAGGTGTCGCGCTGCTCTTGCGTGGTAAGCTGGGCAAAAGCATGCTCCATGTCCGTCGCGGTCAATGCCGGTATCGTATTCGCCGGTTCCAGGTTGCCGTGGATACGCATCATCGGCGGAACGGAGACGACCAGGTGCAGGTCGGACGCTTTCATTTCTTTGGCGAGTACCAGACACTGAAAAATATCCATACAAATCCTTAATTACTTATCGGTTTTCTTGAGCGTTAGGATAAACTCCATGTACTCGAGAGCCGCCTCCGCAGGCTGAAGCTCCGTAGTATTATCTCCGGTCGTTTCAAGCGCGCCGCCGGACAGGTATGGGCTTTCGCCGGCAGTCAGGTTGTCAGTGGTGGTATTATCGCTGATGACGTTGCCGAAACCATCTTCAACAACCCGCACCAGCCGGGTAATAATAACCTCCAGGAAACGCTTGCTCTGCGCCAGATTACGGGCATAGGTAATGACATCGGCTTCGGTATCGGCGGTGCCCTGCAGAGTGACTTTATCGGGGCTGTGGTTAATCCGGCTGAGCGCTACGTTGTTTGGTACGTAGCTCACCGTGGACAGGTCGGCGTCTACCGCATCGCCCTGTGTTTGAAGACTATTGAAAGCAGTGACGAATGAATCGCGCACGGACTGTGCGGCTTTGATTTTTTTCTCCAGGTCGGCGATGGCGGCGGTCAATTTCGTCTTTTGCGTCTGCTTGTACTGGATGATGTGGTTCGCGTTATCGAGCTGGCTCTGCACCGATGAAATGTTGGCGGACGCGCCCTGGATGCTCATCACCATCAGCGCCACCAATCCGAGGACTATCGCTGCGCCGGGTATCGCCAGCAGACGGGACACGGAGATAGGCTTGGGGCGGTAGGGCATCGGCATGGTATTCAGGTTGGTGACCAGCGGACGCGGTTCGTCCAGTTCCTTTAGCGAAAGACCCACGTTGACCAGGTACTGCGTAGGCACGGTCTGCCGGGGCGATTTCAGCGGTGAAACCAGCGGCAGCACCGGATGTCCGAGCTCGTTGCCCAGAGCCTGGCATAACTCCGGTTTGTCCGCGAGGTCTCCCGCGACGAACATCACGACGTTGGCGTCCAGGGGCTTCTCCGGGGAATTGGTGTTGTAGAACTGGATGGTGCGCTCCAGCTCGTTGCGAACCATCATCAATTTTTCCTGCTCGGTCAGCACTTCGCTGGGGAAAGGCATCGTGCGGACGGGTTGCGGCACGCCATCCATCATGACCACCAGGTCGAACTCCGCCGGCTGTACGTCCACGATAATGCAGTTGGGCTCGTTTACGACACGCGCCAGTGCAATGGGTTTGATATCCATCGTCTGCGGTTTGAGTCCCGCCTGGTGCAGTATCTTCAGGAGATCATCCGCGAGGCGGCACGGAATCGCTACCAGGAATACCCGCGTCTTGTCCTTTTCCGCGCAGGGGATAGGCTGCCAGGTAACATAAAGCTGCTCCAGCGGGACGGGCAGCAGCCTTTTTGCCTCGCGCATCACTGCTTCTTCGAGCATGGCTTTGGGCAGTTGGGGCAGCGTCATGGGGCGGGTCAGGCAGTGCAATCCGCTCAGCCCGACGATAACCTTGTTGGTGCGGATTTTTTTCGCCTTGAGCAGTTGCTTCAACTTGGAAGCAAGCTCTGCCTCTTTGATGGAAGCATTGACCTTGGTCAACCCGAAATCGAGGGGCAGTTCCGCCAGCCGCTTCACCCGCTTGCCTCGTGTTTCCATGAGGCGCAGACAGGAATTGTCAATATAGAGTGAGACTATTTTCTTTGCCATATTAACCGCCTTGATAGTTGTATACTGATAACGCGATGTGGGCGGCAGGCACCCCTTCTTCTGATTCTGCCGGTATCACGATATCGGTGGACTCGACCAGACCGGTCGAAAAGTCCGTATTGAGCCTGGCAATAAATTTAATGAGGTTCGTAACGTCGCCCGTAGCGGTCAGGCTCAGTCCCTGTGTCGAGCATTTAACCTTGGATAAGTCCTCGTCTCTCAGCCCGGAGGAGGTGAGGTCTTCGATGGTCACGCTGCATGAACCGGCAAGGTCGAAGATAAAATCCGTCACGTCGATGCTCTCGTTAGCCTGGTGCAGTTTGCCCTGGGCGGCTGCCAGTTCCGCGTTCATCTTTTCGAGCTTCGCTCTAAGCTCCTCTTGCTGTGTCGTCATCTGCTCCAGCTGGAGCTTGGCGACTCTCTGTTCCGCGACCTCGAGTTCGGTAGCCAGCTTCTCCTGCTGGCGCATCTGGCGCATCCCCGCGAAGCCCAGGCTTGCGAAAATAATCAGCAATACCCCGCCGATTAACAGTGCCCAGCTCGTTCTTCCTAGTTTCATAAATTTCTCCGGATACTGTTCCTTTTTACATCTGACCGTACATCGAGTACATTGCCGATACCAGCGAAAGCGCAATCACGCCCACCACTACCGCGATGGCCAGGGTCATCGCCGGCTGGATGAGCGCAATCAAAGAGCGCGTCCTGTCTTCGGTCTCCGTCTCGTAGGTTTTTGCTACGGCGAGCAGGGTGGCATCAAGGTTACCGGTCTCTTCCCCCACTTTGACCATCTGTACCATCATAGGCAGGAAAAGCGGGTTTTTGGACATCGGCTGGGACAATCCCTCGCCCTTGAGCATGTCCTGCTGGACGTCCACGAGGGCTTTCGCCATTGCCTTGTTGTTAGTGCCCTGGATAACCAGCGGCATGATTTCCGTAAGGGGCAAGCCGGCGGTAAAGAGCAGGGAAATACTGCGGCAGCAGCGCGAAAGCAGATTGAGAAGATTGATATGACCCATCAGCGGCATGGAAAGGATGAACTTGTCCAGGCGGAATCTGCCGTCTACCGTCCGGGTATAGGCATAAGCAGCCCCCACAACCGCCCCGATGCCTACTATAATGTGGAGTCCGTATTCCCGCAACTTGGCGGAACCATCCAGGAGAACGCGGGTCAACATCGGCAATTCCGCGCCGAGCGAACCGTACAACCCGGCGAAGGCGGGCAGTACGAAAGTGACCATCACGCCAATCACGATTATGGCAACGACCGCAGTAATCGCAGGCAGGGTCAGAGCGCCTTTAATGCTCTTGCTCGCGGCCATCTCTTTTTCCTGGTAGTCTGCCATCTGGCGCAGCATCGTCTCCAGGTTTCCCGTTTGTTCGCCGATACTGAGCGAACGGCAGGAAATGGGCGGGAATATCGTTGGGTGTTTCGCCATCGCGGCGGACAATTGGTGACCGCCGCGGATATCCGCGACAACCTCGCCGAGCACTTTCTTCATCGTGCGGTTGGTAGTCTGCCCGCGCAGCAGTTCCAGCCCGCCGACAATGTTAATGCCTGACTCCAGCAGCAAAGCAAGCTGACGGTAAAACAGGATGATTTCCTGGGGCTTCAGCGGGAAGAGTTGCGCCGTCAGCCAGTCCGAGCTGAGAAACGGCACGAACGGCTTGAGGTTGACCGTCCGGTAGCCGGCATAGCTCAATAGCTCGGCGGCGGCGTCTTCACTGGCGGCGGGCAGCTTGCCCCTGACCATTTCTCCTTTAGCGTTGTACGCGATGTACTGATAAACCATAATGCCTCTTGCTATTCTACAGAGTACGCATTGCGTAATACTTCAGACGGCGTGGTCATATCCGCCTTAACCTTGAGCATGCCGTCTTTCATCAGTGTCGTCATACCCTCTTTGATTGCCTGGGTGCGCAGTTGTGCCGTCGTGGCGCCTTTGGTCAACATCGCCCGGATTTCCTCGCTGACATGCAGGAGCTCAAAGATGCCGACACGTCCGCGGTAGCCGGTGCCGGAGCAACTCTTACAGCCGGCGCCATACATAAATTTAGTGCGCTCCTCACCCATTTCCTTGCTGTAGGTGATTTGCTCGGTCACCGGGGCGTCTATCATCCGCCCGCAGTTGGTGCATACGCGGCGCGCCATGCGTTGAGCGATAACGCCGATGAGCGCCGAGGAAACCAGGAACGGTTCCACGCCCAGGTCGAGTAGCCTCACGACCACGCCGACCGCATCGTTCGCATGAATAGAGGACAGCACGAGGTGTCCGGTCAAAGCTGATTGTATCGCGATGCTGGCGGTCTCGGCGTCCCGGATTTCACCGACGAGGATGACGTTGGGGTCCAGGCGCAGGATAGAACGCAAGCCGCTGGCGAAAGTAATACCCGAGCGGGGGTTGACCTGAATCTGGTTGATGCCCTTAAAACGGTACTCGACCGGGTCTTCGATGGTGATGATGTTGCGTTTTACCTTGTCCAGGGAGTTGAGCGCGGCATACAGTGATGTCGTTTTACCGGCGCCCGTCGGACCGGAGACCAGGATCATCCCATAGGGTACCTTTAACATCTTTTCCAGCTTCTCCAGGCTCGAAGGGAGAAAGCCCAGGTCTGTCATTGAAAGGGTTGCCCGTGATTTGTCCAGAAGCCGGAGAGTCGCCATTTCGCCGTGCACGTTGGCGATAATCGCCACGCGAATGTCTATCATACGGCCGTTGGTCTTAACGGAGAACTGGCCGTCCTGCGGGCGGTGGTGGTCGGCGATATTCATGCTGGCAAGGATTTTGATACGGGAAATCAGCGGCACCGCCGTCTTCAGGGGCAGCGAGAACATGTCCTGCAGCGTACCATCGATGCGGTAGCGCACGCGCAGCCGGTCTTCTTCCGGCTGGAGATGAATATCTGAAGTCCTTGCCTTGACTGCCTCATCAATTATCAGAGTCAGTGCCTGCGCCACCGGGGCATCAGTGGCAGTTTCCAGTTTAATTTGCTCTTCCTGCCTCTGCCCGGGCAGGCTAATGTTGGAGACCTGCTTTTCAATCTCGTCGTAAGCCTTGTAGTTAAAATCGATAGCTTCCAGGACATCTTCGGCGCTTGCCGCCACCGCTTCGATGCGCAGCTGGGTCTTGGAAGCCAGCGCTTCCAGCGCGAAGATATCTGAGGGATTCGCCATGGCGACGCGCAGCGCATCGTCGTTTACCGCCAGGGGAATGACGGTGTATTTCCGCGCCATCGCCTCGGTGATAAGCTGCAAGGCTGCCGGTTCAGGAGGAGTATTCCTTAAGTTGATGCGTTTTTCCGCGCCGGGTGATTTTTCTGCCTGTGTAGGCACGTTTTCCTTCCCTAAAATGAGCGTAGTAATACAGATGTATCTTAGGCAGACTTTAGGTTGAGCTACAATAGTCCTTTGGTAATGGGAGAAATGGGTGCCAGCCCCCAATACTGGTTCAACCGTGAGAAAACAGGCACGATTTCACCGGCGGGGGAGCACGGGAAGGCGCATTACCCGGTACTTTCAGACAGGTACTTTTTACCCGGTTGCGGGGCTTAAGGGTTGCGGAACAACTCCCGGTGTTCTGCCGGGAGCCGGTTGAATTCATCTTTGAGTATCCAGACCAGTTCTTCTTCACCCACTCCGCGGATAGCCGTGCGCCTGAGCATGAACCTGTCCCGGTAATTGTCCGGCATGGACTCCATCGCGGCGAAGCCGCGCTGGGCGAAGCAGAAGGTGACCGGTCCGACTTTCTGCAGCCGGGAAGCGATATTGATGCAGTGTCCTACATAATCCTTGCCGTCACCCACGGAAAAGACCCTGCCCCGCGCAATGCCGCAGCGGAGCACGTACGGCGCCTTGTCCACCGCCGCGCTGATTTGCGGCAGGAATTCCGTCTTATACGCATGCGAAACCTCGCACAGAAGCGTGAGAATGCGGCTGACCACCGGCCGGCTCATGCCGTTAGTATCCCAGAGGAACAGCACACCGTCGCCGTGGAATTTGGAAAGGAAGGGCAGTTCCGCCCATTTCTGATTGTTGCTGTCGGTAAGGCCTGCCGATATTTTATTGAACAGCCATTCCAGGAAATCCTTGAGGTAGGTGTGAATGGACAGGTGCTGATCGACCTGGTTGCAGAACTTGGTAAATCCGGCAAGATCGAACATGACCGCCATCGCCTCGATTTCTTTCGAGGGTAAACTTAAATCCCCCAGCATGGTGGAACTAAATGGCGCCGGCTGGAGTTTGTTCGCTGCTGACGGGTTCTTTGCCGGGCTCTTTTTGACTCTTTTCGCTGCAGACGCTTTGACCCGTCTTCTTACTCTTCTGATGATTACTCTGCCCATGTTATACTCTCACTTTGACAAACGGGAGAATTTGAATGCCCGTCTTCGGTTTTATCTCGAACTTGATGGTATCGCCAGAGCGTACCTCGGCGCCGCGTAATTTGCGGATTTTTAATATTCTTACCGCGCGGTTGTCAATGCCCTCGGTCTTGAAAGCGGCTTCGTCCATGGTGATATGCAGATAATAGTCGCTCATATCGAAGATGCGCGTTGCCGTGGACTTTTCCAGCACGTGCGTACTGACCACCAGGATGACCGACCTGCCGCTGGCGCATTGTTCCTTGAAAGATTGGAACAGGTCCATCTTGGCGGCAGGGTTCATGCGCACCATAAAAGGAGTTGCCGCATCTATCACCACCACGTTGAAGCGTGCGGGCAGTCCGCGCACGGAATCTATAAGGTTTTCCGTAGTTTTTGCCAGGTTGCCGCGCACCACCAGAGAATGCAGAGAACTAATTCTGAGGCGGTCGGTGGTGTAAAAATGCTGCACCGGCAGAGACAGCATCTCCATCTGCGTGATAAGGTCGGTGAAGTTGCCGTACATCGTATAGTAAGCGACGGAGTTGGTCGTGGCAAGCAGAGTGCTGAAGGTCAGGTGCTGGCACATCACGCTCTTGCCTGATTTGGATTCGCCCTCGATAATCGCCAGGGAATTCGGCTGGATGCTGCCCCCGACGAGGGCGGCGATTTCCCGGCTTCCGCTGTTGATGGCATCTGACGTACTTGTTACATTCAGCATATCAATCTAAAATACCGGATTCCGGCAATGCCGGTCAGTCCTTTGCACCTTGACCAGATTCTGACACTGTGCCGGTAAACGAAGAATAAAGTTACAGCGGGTGAAGATAAATTATCCATAAATAGCGCGTCGCCGGAGGGGCTTTACTTTCAACAATTTATTAGTTATGTTAAAATACTGGCGTAATTGTGAGCCATTGCCATTCCACGGTTTGTGCTCCGGCAATGGTGAGGAGGCGCGGTGCGAGAGGAAATTGAAAGCTTTCTGAATTACCTGAATGTGGAAAAGGGTTTTTCCGGCAACACCCTTTCGGCATACCGGAATGACCTGAGCCAGATGGCGGAGTATGTGCAGAAGAAATCTGGCTCGTGGGTAAATTTCGACCGGCAGGGCATGCTGAGCTACATGCTTAGCCTAAAGGAAAGAAATTATGCCCCTACTACCGTCGCCCGTAAAGTCGCCGCGGCGCGCTCTTTCTTTGCTTTCCTGGTGGCGGAACGACTCATCAGGACCGACCCCACGGAAAATATGAGCTCGCCCAGCGTGGGCAAAGCGTTACCCAAGCCGATTTCCATCAGCCAGGTGCGGCGCTTGCTGGAACAGCCTGCCAAGCTGAATACCGCCGAAGCGAAAAGGGACAGCGTCATGCTGCAACTGCTTTATGCCAGCGGCATGAGAATCAGTGAAATGTCGGCGCTGAACATCGGCGATGTCGATGTCTCCGCCGGATTCGTCCGTTGTTTCGGCAAGGGGCACAAGGAACGCATCGTCCCCATCCACGAACAGGCGGCGCAGGCGGTCAAGACCTACATCGAAGAAGTACGTCCGCAGCTTGCCCACTCCGAAAACGAAAAGGCGCTCTTCCTTAATGCCCGCGGCGAACGGCTGACCCGGCAGGGCTTCTGGCAGAAACTCAAAGAATACGCCAAAGCCGCCGACCTGGGTACCAAGGTCAGCCCCCATACCCTGCGCCACAGCTTCGCCACGCACATGCTCAGCGGCGGGGCAGACCTGAGGGCGGTGCAGGAGCTGCTGGGTCACGCCAACATCTCGACAACCCAGATTTATACCCACCTGACCAACGAACATATCCGCCGCACGTATGAAAAAGCTCATCCCAGGGCGAAAGGCTAGCCCCGTAAACATAAAATAAGTCGCACTATTGTGCTCACTAATCGAGGAGGTACCAGATGCCAGGCAAGTCCCGTGGAAAGAAGCATATCGCACAGAGCCGCAAGGCTATGTTACGCACAGCAGGGCAACCCGCAGCAGAAGCTCAGGCTCCGGCAGTTACTGCGAATGCGGCAGCACCTGCCGCCCCGGTCAAGCGCACCGGGGGAGTCCCCGCATTGGCTTACCCGTTTGTGTCTCAGGAAGTGCGTCTGTTTAGCATGCTGGCGCTATTGATAGTGGTCATCCTCGTAATCTTGACCCTTACCTTTTCCTGAGCCGCCAGACAGTAATAGCTGCTTTTACCTGTTTTCCTTTTCGCGCAGCATCACCCATTGACGCAAAAATAGTAATTGCGTGATGTAAATATTTCTGTATTGACTTTGTTAAAAGTAGATAGATTGATGAGGAGGAATCATGGATTTTAATTTGACGCGGGAACAGGAAATGCTGCGGGACATGGTGCGGGAGTTCGCCCAGAGAGAGCTCGCGCCGAAGGCGCTGGCGCTGGATACTAAAGGCGAATTCATTCACGACATTATCAAGAAGACGGCAGACCTGGGACTGGTCGGCATTATTACTTCCAAGGAATTCGGCGGCACCGGCATGGGTCATGTGGCGCGCATGATTATGATGGAAGAGCTATCAAAAGTCTATGCCTCGCTGGGCTTCTTCTTCCAGACGGGGCAAATCGGCATGTATGCCATTGAAAACTTCGGCACGCCGGAGCAGAAGAAGAAATACCTGCCCGCCCTGTGCAAAGCGGACAAGGTGATTTCCACCGCGCTTACCGAAGCAGGCGGCGGCTCCGACGCGGCGGCGATTCAGACCACCGCCGTGCTTAATGGTGACGATTATATTATCAACGGGCGCAAGGTTATGATCAGTGAAGCTCCAGTCTGTGACTATGCCATTATCGTCGCGAAGACCGGCGACAAGTTCAGCGCCTTCCTCGTCGAAAAAGGTATGTCCGGCTTCACCACTTCCGGCAAAGAGAACTACGTCGGGCTGCGCAGCCTGCCCGTCGGCGATCTCGTCTTCACCAACTGCAAAGTTCCCAAAGCCAACCTCATCGGGCAGGAAGGCAAGGGTCTGGCGGTCGCCATCGGCGGCATCTCCGCCGTCGGGCGCACCGGCGTGGCGGCGGTGGCGCTGGGCACTGCCGAAGGCTGCTATGCCGCGGCGGTAAAATATGCCAAGGAAAGAAAACTCTACGGCAAACCCATCGCCGAGCTCCAGGCAATCCAGTATATGCTCGTCGATTGCAACATGGAAATCGAAACCGCGCGCTGGCTCTGCTACAAAGCTGCCTGCCTGCTCGACCAGGGCAAGAGCGCCCGTGATGCCGGCGACGATATCACCCGCGCCAAGCTCTACAGCTGCGATATCGCCAGCAAGGTCGCCCTGCGCGCCATCCAGGTCATGGGCGGCTATGGGACCATCCCGCAGTACGAAATCACCCGCCGCCTGAATGACTCCATCGAGCTGTTCACCGCGGCTGGCACCCAGGAAATCATGAAAAATACCCTGGCAAGGAGCATCATCGCGTAATGCCCGGCGACATTGTCGTCTGTATCAAGCAGGTGCCCCATCCGGACTACCTCGCCAAACTCTCGCTGGATACCGGGAGAGGGACAGTCAACCGGGAGGGGGTGCCTGCGGTCATCAACCCGGCAGATAGAAACGCCATCGAAGCCGCCCTGCGCCTGAAAGAGGTGCTCGGCGGCTCGGTTTTTGCGCTCACGATGGGACCACCGGCGGCGCGCCAAGCCCTGGAAGATGCACTGGCAATGGGCGCTGACAGAGCGATTCACCTCTGCGACCGTGCCTTTGCCGGTGCGGACACGCTGGCAACCGCTCAGGCGCTGGCGTGGGCCATCCGCAAGCTGGATGCAATCTCCCTTATCCTCTGCGGCGGCGCCACAATCGATAGCGGCACGGGACAGGTCGCGGTACAGCTTGCCGAGCTGCTCAATCTGCCCTGCGTTACCGATGTCGTAGAAATCACCGCGGAGTCTGCGCAGAGTCTCGTCATGAAGCGGGAATGGGAGCAGGGCTTTCTCCGGGTCAGGGCGAATCTCCCCGCGGTCGTTGCGGTCGACGGTAAGGTAAACCAACCACGCCTCCCCAATGTGCTGGATATCATGGCGGCGCGGCAGAAGGAAATCCGGGAATGGTGCGCCGCGGATACCGGCGTCGCGCCTGCCTGCGTGGGACTGGCGGGCTCCCCGACGCAGTTCTGGCAGGTTAGCGAATTTCACGCCCGCCGGCACGGCGAAATTTTACAGAATCCGCCCGATGAAGCTGTCGCCGCTGCTGTGGACAAACTTGTGAAACAGGGGCTTTTGTGAATACGGTTAAGCAGGTCTGGGTCTGGGCGGAGCATTACCGGGGCAGCGTAAATCCCGCCGTCTTGGGACTGCTGGGCAAGGCACGCGAGCTGGCACATGAGATTGACGGCGGCAGTGTGGGTGTGGTGCTGGCAGGCGCAGACTCAAAAAATATTACCGATGAACTTTTCAACTATGGCGCGGACTTTATTTATCTGGCAGATGATACTTCTGTTAACCTTTCCGATACTGAATCATGCGCCCGACTTGTGGCGGAGCTTGCCCGGCAGTATCAGCCGGAGATAGTCCTCTGGGGTGCGACCGGTCCGGGCAAAGAAATCGCCGCGCGCACCGCGGTAAGGCTCAATACCGGCTTGACCGCCCACTGCATCGCGTTGGACATCGTCGAGATTGACGGGCGGAAACAACTGGCGGCATCGGTGAGCGGGTGGGGCGGCAGCGCTGTTATCCGCATTACCTGTCCGAAGCAGCGCCCGCAGATGGTGACGGTCAAGGCGGGCATTTTCACTTCCGTTCGACCCGAAAAACGCACCGGCAAAATTATCCATGTCAAAATAACGCAAGAACCTGCCCGGCTGGAGACTATCGAAGTAATTGAGGCAACCGCGTCCGCCGGCTCGCTGGAGCAGGCGGAAGTAGTGGTGGCGGCAGGGTGGGGCATGAATAGCCTGGGCGGTATCGCGCAGGCTGAAGAGCTGGCTAACTTGCTCGGCGGCAGCGTGGGCGGCACGCGCCCCGCCGTAGATGCCGGCTGGATTTCCCATGATAGAATGATAGGGCAGAGCGGCATCAGCGTTGCGCCGCGGCTGCTCATTACCCTCGGCGTTTCGGGAGCGGCGCAATTTGCCAGCACGGTGACCGGCGCTAAATTTATCCTGGCGATTGATAAAAACCCTGATGCCCCCATCTTCGAGATGGCAGACCTGGGCATCGCCGGCGATTTGCAGGAAATCTTGCCGCGACTGATTACTAAAATCAGGGCGGTCAAAGGAAAAAGTTGGACTGACATCAGCAAAGAGTAATTGAACAGGAGGTGCCATATGGATGTCATAGAAGCCATTCAAGGTCGGCGGAGTATCCGCAAGTACAAGCCTGACCCGGTAGACGATAAGACAATTGCCGCTGTACTGGATGCGGCGCGCCTGGCACCGTCCTGGGCGAATACCCAGTGCTGGCGTTTTATCGTCGTGCGGGATGCTGAGACGAAGAAAAAACTGGCGGAATGTGTCTATACCGGCAACTCGGCAACCATCGCTGTTGAACAGGCGCCGGTGGTGATTGTCGCCTGCGCCAGAATGGGCGAAGCCGGCTTCCTCTACGACAAGACCGGTCCCGCTACCAGCAAGGGCGATATCTGGTATATGTTCGATGTCGCTACCGCGATGGCGCACCTCATGCTGGCGGCGTATGGAATGGGACTCGGTACGGTGCATGTCGGCGGTTTCAAGGCGAAGAAGGTGGAAGCTCTCATGTGCATTCCGGAAGGTTATGCCGTGGTGGAAATGACGCCGCTGGGCTATCCCGTGGACCGGCCTAAGCCACGCCCCCGCAAGACGCTGGAACAGATTGTTTTTTATGAGAAGTTCGGCAATGCGGGCAGGTAAAGGACTGATTGATGCAATTTAAAAGGTGGCTCCTCATCACGGCGGGCATATTCGTTTTCGGGTTTGTTGTGGGACTGGTCTTCAGCCTGGTCAAGCCGATGGATATTGCCCAACTCCTCTCAGAGGAAATGGCCGCCCTTGAGAGATTAGCCGGCTCCCTGCGGCCTTTTACGCTCAACATGATGCTTTTTATTCTCACCCAGAACGCCTCCGCTTTGCTGCTGAGCTTCCTGCTCAGTCCGGTGCTCTGCCTGTTTCCGGTGCTGGCGGTCATGTTCAACGGGGGTCTGCTGGCTTTTGTCGCCGTGCTGGGTGCGCGGCAGGCGTCGGTGGGGTTTATCCTGGCGGGACTTTTACCGCACGGTGTCTTTGAAATCCCGGCGCTTATTATCGGCGAGGCAGCCGCTATCGGATTCGGCGCAACGGCGGTGGCAGCGGTATTTTCGCCGGCCCGCCGCAAACTGCTCATTCCGACCCTGAGGAACAACCTGCGCTATCTTGGCTTAGCCGGTGCCCTGCTGGTGCCCGCCGCCGCTATCGAAACCTTCATCACACCGCTGCTGTTAGGCATGAGATAGCTTTAACGGAGTATCCCAACTTGCCGCCTCTGCCTCAAGGCGGGTATAATGGTTTAAAAATCTGGTAAAGTGGGTGACGAGATGGCGCAATATGGACTGGCTAACATTCGCAACACGGTATTACTTTCGCATGCTAACGCCGG
>JAQTVW010000068.1 GCA_028706655.1 Dehalococcoidales bacterium
GCGGTTATTACCCGCTTTCCTTTCGGCAAAGGGCTGGCAGCGCCGCCAGAAATCGGGGCGCGCCGGGTTCTCAATCTTGATAACTTCAGCGCCCATGGACGCCAGTATGCCGGTGCTGCCGGGACCGACCCAGGCAGTAGCAATCTCTACAATGCGGATGCCTTGCAGCGGCGGTCGGTTCATATAATCCCCGCCTCGTACAGCCTGACCAGGTCGGCTTTTGAGTAGCCAAGCTGCCCGCAATAGACCTCTTCGTTGTGCTCGCCGAGGCGCGGAGCGGGCCGGCTGATGCGGGCAGGCGTGCGGGAATATTTGCACAGCGCCCCGGGATAGGTCAGGTTTCCGGCTTCCGGGTGCTCGATTTCAATGAAGAATTGCCGTGCCTTGAATTGCTCCAGAGCGAGGATTTCATCCATGGTGAGTGCCGGCCCCATCGGGATTCCTTTTTCTTTTGCCATCAGGAACAGTTCGTTCTTGGTGTACTGCCTGGTAAAAGCCTCAATAGGAGGCTCGAGGCTTTCCCAGTTTTGCCCGCGGGTGAAAGGGTCCTTGTAACGTTCATCATCAATCAGATGAGCATTGCCGGTCATTTCGGCGAGGCCGCGCCAGTGGTGCGGTTCCATGCCGTGCACCATGACGAAGCCGTCTTTGCAGTGCACCAGGTGTTCCGGCCCGTACATGGTCTTGAAAGTGCGGCTGACGCTACGGTGTTCATACGGCCAGTAGGCGACGCAGTCTCCGGTCAGGTAGATTACCGCTTCCATCTGGGAACAATCGACCTGCTGCCCGCGCCCCGTGCGGTGCTGCGCTTCCAGGGCATTCATCGTGCCCAGGGCGGCGGTCGTGCCGGTGATGAAACTGGCGGTCTGTAACAACCGCAGGGGCTCCTGGTCAGGTCTACCGCCATGGCGGGGCGTGATATAACCCATGCCGCTTATTTCCCAGCCGATGAGGTCGGAGCCTTTCCATTTATGATATGGGCCGGTCTGCCCGAAGGGCGTCACCGAGGTCATAATGAGACGGGGATTCAACTTTTTAAGGTCTCGGTAGCCCAGCCCGAGGGCTCGCAGCGTCCCGGGGCGGGTGTCTTCCACCAGGATATCGGCGTCCTGAATGAGGCGGCGGAAGATTTCCCTGCCTGTTGCCGTCGTAATATCCAGCGTGACGCCGCGCTTGTTGCTGTTGACGTAGAGGAACAGCCCGCTGCGTTCGGGACCGGGAACATCGGCGAGGAAAGGACCACGGCGGCGAGCATCGTCGCCGCCGGGTTGCTCAATCTTGATTACTTCAGCACCCAGGTCTGCCAGCATTTTGGCGCAATAAGGCGCGTTAATCATGCCGGCGTATTCGATTACCTTCAAGTCGCCCAGTGCTGTTTTCACGTGCCGTCTCCCGCGGAGGGCTAGAACTTGGTCGGCCAGACGCGGAGCTTGTGTTCGCCAATCAGGTTATGGCGGTAACCGGCGATGATATCCAGGGTGTCGATAAG
This sequence comes from Dehalococcoidales bacterium, assembly GCA_028706655.1. Classification (GTDB taxonomy): domain Bacteria; phylum Chloroflexota; class Dehalococcoidia; order Dehalococcoidales; family RBG-16-60-22; genus JAQTQH01. The sequence continues at coordinate 1,490 of JAQTVW010000068.1, forward strand.
CCAGATGCGGGTATCGCGCGGGTCGATGACATCATCAAAATAGCCGCCCTCGGCAGCTTTCCAGGGAGTGGTCTCGGTCGCCCATTCCTGCTTGAGCCGCTCTCGCATCTCTTTCGGGTTAGCCGATTTTTCGATGCGGCGGCCTTCCACCAATTCCACGCCGACCGTCGGGTCGACAAAACTGACGGAAGCAGTCGGCCAGGCGACCACGAAGTCTGCGGTCTCGCAGGGCTGCATCATGACATTGTAGCCGATGCCGTAGGACTTGCGCATGATGATGGAGAGTTTGGGCACCGTCGCCAGGTTCTGCGCTTCCAGCCAGTTGATGATTTTAGCAGGCAGTTTCTGCTTTTCCGAGATGCTGCCGGGGAACATTCCCGGGACGTCCGCCAGGTGAATCAGCGGGATGTTAAAAGAATCGCACAGGCAGATGAAGCTGGCAGCCTTCTCGCAGGACTGCACCGAAGGAGCACCGGCATCGAACAGGGGGTTGTTGGCGATAAAGCCGACGACGCGTCCGTTCAGGCGGGCGAGGGCGGTAATCAGGGATTTGCCGAAGCCAGCCTTGAGCTCGAAGAATTTGCCGTCGTCGACAACTTTCTTGAGGACGCGGCGCATATCATACCCTTTGTTCAATTCGTCCGGGACTATCCTGCCGATATCGTCAATACGGCGGTCGGCGGGGTCTTTGGTCAGGACGATTGGCGGCTCTTCGCCGTTGTGCGCCGGCATGTAGGTCAGATATTCGCGGATAATATCGAGGCACTCCCCGTCATTCTCAGCGACACGGTCGACTTCACCGGTCTGGTTATAACGCAGTTCCCATCCGCCCAGGTCCCAGGGAGTGATTTCTTCACCGATGGCGATTTTAAGGATGCGCGGTCCGGCGGCGCCCATGCAGCCGTTCTTGAGCATGACCACGAAGTCCGCCAGGGACGCCATCCAGCTGGGTTCGCCAAAGCATTCGCCCATGATAGCGCCAACGCGCGGCGTCTCGCGGGGGTCTTTCAGCAGGGGCGGGGGCAGCGGGGCGCGGCTCATGCCGGCGGAACCCATGCCGTCCGGCAGGCGCAAACCGCCGAGGTTATCGCCGAGGTAAATTTCCGGATAGCCTTTCTGGGTAAACAGGGTGTGCAGGCGCGGGCGTTTCATAAAAGAACCTACCCAGCCATCACTGCCGCCCAGTGCGGTGCGGTCATCGGCACAGATGGAAGTCTTGCGGTTGTTTATCATGCCGATGCCGGTGATTCTGGCGTCCGCGGGTGTGCGGTCTACCATTTCCGGGCGTTCGGAAACGTTCAACATACCGAATTCACGGAACTTGGTTCCCGGGTCGGTTAGCCTGGCGATTCTTTCGCGGGCGGTCAAGCGTCCACGGGCGTGTTGTGCCTCTACCTGCTCCGTACCACCCAGTTCGAGCGCCTTTTTGCGGCGCCGTTCCAGTTCCTGAATGCCCTCTGCCATCCCCATGTGTCCGGCCATTTTCATGCGGAAAAACCCTCCTGAATAATTGAATATACTGCGCGGCTGATTTGTGCGCAGTCACCAGTTGACATTTTAACGGATTTGCGCCTCTGATGTCACTTTTATATACAAAACTGGCTGGCTCATCACGAACCAGCCAGTAATTTAGACCAGGAATGTTATGTTATTAACCCTTCACCACTCCCAGCAGAAGGTTGGGCAGGTACAGGATTATCTGAGGGAAAACCATTACCAGTACCAGCGCAAACGCCTGGATTATCACGAACGGTGTGATAGAACGATAGATATCGCCCATGGTAACTCCCTCGGGGGCGACGCCTTTAAGATAGAAGAGGTTGACGCCGTATGGCGGAGTGAGATATGCCATCTCCATATTGACCACGAAGAGCACTCCGAACCACACCGGGTCAAAACCAAGCGCTTTGATGACCGGGACGAATATCGGGACGGTAATCATGATAATGCCGGTGGGGTCCAGGAAGCAACCCAGGATAAACCAGATGATCTGGATGGCGACAATGAGCATCATGGGGCTGATGGGCAGTCCCAGCAATATGCCTTTTATCAAGTCCTGTGCGCCCGCCGATGTGTAGAACGAGGTGAAAGCAGTTACCGCGATGACGATCCAGAGAATCATACAGGTAGTCCCCAGCGTCCGGTAAGCCGCCTGGTAGAGTGCCTTAAATGTAAGACGCCGGTAAATTGCACTGCAAAGGACGCTGCCCAGGGCACCGACCGCCGCCGCCTCGGTAGGCGTTGCCATACCGGCGAAAATTGACCCCAGCACTGCGACAATCAGCAGTATGGGCAGAATCACTGCCCGCAATGAAGTGATGCGCTGTACCCAGCTAGCCCGTTCTTCTTTGGGGAGCGCGGGCGCCAGGTCCTTCTGGAAGAATGCACGGATGCCGATATACAGGCAGAACATGGCGGAAAGGATTAAGCCGGGGAAGATGCCGCCGGCATAAAGCCTGCCGATGGACTCTCCGGAGAATGCTCCGTACAGAATCATAATATTACTCGGCGGGATAAGTACGCCCAGGGCGCCGCCGGCACCGATGCATCCCAGAGCCAGTTTTTTGTCGTAACCACGCCTGAGCATCGATGGCAGGGCGACAATGCCCATGGTGACTGTAGCGGCCGCGCTCACACCGGCCATGGCGGCGAAGATAGTGCAGATGAGCACGGTGCCCATCGCTAAGCCGCCGCGCAACGGTCCCATCCAGACAAAAAACATCTGGTAGAGGTCATCCGCGATACCGGAGCGCTCCAGCATGTGACCCATGAAAATAAAGAGGGGCAGCGCTGCGAAGATAAAGCTGGTCAACTGGCGGAAGACATTGCCGCCAAAGAGAAAGAGTCCATTTTGCCCGAGCAGAAAGTAAGTGAAGACTACGGCAATGCCGCCGATGGTGAAGGCAATCGGCAAGCCCATCGCCAGAAAAATAAGTAGAGCGATGAAAAGCAGGGCGGTACTAAGTTCGATGCTCATGCCAACTCCTTTCCGGTAATCGCCAGCACCAGGTCACGCGCTGTTTTCGCCAGTCCCTGGAGCAGGATAAACACCGCCCCAATCGGAACCATGAGCTTGAACGGCCACATAATGGGTCGCCAATAGGTGTTAGAATGCTCGTTTCTCGCGATAGACAGCCGGGCAAGCTCGCCACCCTGCCAGATAAGGATTATCACGAATGCGTAGAACATCAGCCAGGTAAACAAATCTAAAATAGCGCGTTTCCGCGGAGAAAGCCTCGTATAAAATATTTCTACGTTCACATGCGTATTGTGGTAGAGGGTAAAACCGCCGCTGAGCATCACCGCGATGCAGAGAACAAATCCGGTGGTCTCATGTACCCACAGGGTGGGCATACGAAAGATATACCGCATGAAAATCTCAAAACAAATGATGAGGAACATGACAACGACAAACCAGCACAGCAGTCGGCCGATCCATTCGCTCATCATGTCGATGCCATGTAAGATATTTCGTAGAAGATTCATCAGGGTCCCCTTTCTGGGAGGGGTGGGGTGGCTCAACCACCCCACCCGAAGTCCAGACTATTGTATGTAGCCCTTATATCTGAGATAGTCCTTGCAGAGATTGATGTATTCAGCGCCGCTGGCGTCCTTCTTAGAAATCCATTCCATGACGTACATCTTGGCAGCTTCCAGTTTGGCCATGTCTGCCGCGCTGGTCCAGCGGATTACCTTGACGCCGGAATTAGCAGCCATATCCTGAGCAGCTTTCTCATCGAGGTCCAGGTAGTTGCGATGATGCTGCTGGGCGAACTCGCGCCATGCGACGTTCATGTCCGCCTGGATGTCTTTGGGCAGCTTGTTCCATGCCGCCTGGCTGCAATAGGACTGGTGGGCAGCCCAAGGTAGCGGTGCCGGCATTACCAGGTACTTGGCGACTTCCTCCCAGTGCCAGTCTTTGAAGGAGCGTGCCGATTTCCAGGTGGCGGCGTTAGCCGTGCCGAGCTGAAGGCCGGTGTAGATTTCCGGGCCGGGAATGTAGGTGGTGCGGGCGCCGAGCTGCTCCCAGAAGACCGCCGCGCCGCTGTGGGTACGGACGATAATCTTGGAGACATCAGCAAGGTTAGTGATATCTTTGGAGCAGATAAGCCCGACTCCGTTAGCCGGGACAGAGGTGAAGAAGTGGATACCGAACGGATCCCATTGCTTCTGGTGCCAGGCAGCCATCTTGCCGCCCTCCCAGTCCCAGAGGAATTCAAAGATTTCGACGCCGGTCTTCTCGATGAAAGGCTCGATACCGGCGGCAATGGTCCAACCCATGTTCTTGGCGCCGCTGAAGTAACCCTGGCTGATATCGAAACCATCGATAACGCCCTTGTTCGCGCCATCAACCAACTCTTCGTTGGGCAGGATAGCGCCGGTGAAGAAGACGTCCATGGTGAAGCGTCCGTCGGTCATCTCAGTAAGCGTAGGAGCCAGCCACTTCTGGAGTTTGGTGGAGTTGACCAGGTCCGGGCCCTCATGGGTCTGGAACTTCCACTTGATTACGGTTGCTGCCGGAGTGGTCGCCGGTTTGGTGGTTGCCGGAGTGGTCGGTTTAGGAGTGGTTGCACCCGGAGTAGTCGCGGTCGGAGTAGTCGGTTTGGGGGTAGTCGCTCCGGGGGTAGTTGCGGTAGGAGTCGGCGTGGACGGCTGGCAGGCAATCAATGAGAGCGATGCCACCAGCAACAGGGCGATGCAAATCGTAATTGATTTAACCAGCTTTCCTTTCAATGTATTCCTCCTCAAGAAATTCTAATGATTAGTTGTTTAAGACTCTTACCCTGACCCATCACCTCCTTCTCGATATCTAAAATTCAATAAAAGCAAACAAACATTAATAAATCAATAATTCAAGGAATTAAAGTGAGGTTGTTTCACTCTTTTGAAGCTGTTTTTTCTACTTGTTTGAGATATTCTACTCTCTCAGTTCAGGCTTGTCAATGGGATTCTTCCTGGGGTAAATTCCCTTTAGTTGATAACTGTTACCGCTCATGGTGACGCCGAACCACAGGTCTCAGATGAACGGGACATATATCCGCTAGCCAAAGGGAATTCATATCCCCCTTCCAAGGCGACGAAATACCCCATTTTACGGTAAATATACCGCCTGTCGCCTGCCTGCTATGTACAATAGACCCTGGAAATCTTATAATATCTCGTAGAATCTTTCGGACAAGAGTTTTGAGGAGCATATCTTAAGATGAAAATAGAAGACGTGGGCAGAAATACCAAGATACTGCTGAACGGCATTCCCTTCAACGTGGATGATGTTGATTTCATGAAACCCGGCAAGGGACGCGCGGTGTATCGCCTGCGGCTGCGCAATCTCAGGGAAGACACGGTAATGGAGCAGACCTATCATTCCGGGGATGAGGTGGAAAAAGTCGAGGTCAGCACCTACGAAATGCAGTACCTCTATAAGGATGGGGCGAACTACGTCTTCATGAATACGGAAAACTTCGAGCAGTATCACATCCCTGAAGAGAGACTCGGCGACCGGCGGCGCTTTCTCAAAGAAGGCTCTACCGCTACCGTGCAATTGATGGGCGATACCCCGATTGCGGCTAACGTTGCCAACTTCGTCGAGCTCAAGGTTGTGGCAAGTTCGATGTCCACCAAAACGGATAGTCTGGTATCTCAGAACAAACCGGTCACCCTGGAAACGGGCGCTACTATCGGCGTGCCCGCCTTCATCAAAGAAGGCGATACGATTAAGGTAGACACCCGTACAGGTATCTATATCGAGCGGGTCAACAAAAAATAGCATGTTTGCGGATGAACCGGCGCGGCTCGCCTCAATCAAGTCGAATCTGGAGCGCCGCGCCCGTATCTTTTCCCTCACCCGGCAGTTTTTTCAGCAGCAAGGCTTTCTGGAAGTCGAGACTCCTCTCCGCATGCCGGCGGTCGCCCCCGAAGCTAATATTGTCCCTCTGCTATCTGAAGGCTGGTTTTTGTGTACTTCCCCGGAGCTGCACCTGAAGCGCATGCTCGCGGCGGGCTACGATAAACTTTTCGAACTGATTCACTGTTTCCGCAAAGGGGAAAGAGGGCGGTGGCACAACCCGGAGTTCACCATGCTGGAGTGGTACCGCGCCGGCGGCGATTATTTACAGATGATGACGGATACCGCTCAACTGGTTAATTACATCGCACGGGGTTTAGGACTGGGCAGCCGCATCAATTATCAGGGACAGGAAATCGACCTGGCGTTGTCCTGGCGGCAGGTCACCGTACGGGAAGCATTTCAAAAGACCGCCGGCTGGGACCCTGTTTCAGAACATGACCCGGTGCGGTTCGATACTGACCTGGTGACGAAAGTGATTCCCGGCTTTGCCCACGGGCGTCCCACCATCCTGGCGGACTTTCCCGCGCCGATGGCTTCGCTCGCGCGGCTCAAACCGGATGACCCGTCCGTTGCGGAACGCGCCGAGGTCTTCATCGGCGGGCTGGAGCTGGCTAACGCCTACAGCGAGCTTTGCGATGCCGCGGAACAGAGGCAGCGTTTTGCTGCCGAAGCGGCGCAGATTGAGCAGGAACGGAAACAAAAAGTCCCTCTGCCGGTGCAGTTTCTGGAAGCAGTGTCCCGCCTGCCTTCCTGCGGGGGCATCGCCCTGGGCATGGACCGCCTGGTGATGCTTTTCTGCGGCGCCGCCTCGATTGATGAAGTTCTGGCGTTCACCGCAGATAACGCGTAAGTTCAGTGCCGGTCAATCAGATAGACGGCGGACGCTTTGAAAGAAGCGACGACCATCTGGCCGGTCTCCAGCTTCATTTCTTCAAAAGAACGCCGCGTAATCAGCGCAATGAGCGGGAAGCCGCAATCAATAGTCACTCTCACCTGGGAACCGATGGGGAATATCCTGGTGATAGCGCCCGTCAGGTGGTTGCGGGCGCTGCTGACGTCTCCCGATTTTGTCAGGGTCAGTGTGATATCTTCAGGGTGAAGGCAGGCAGTGACCCGGCTGCGGGCGGGTAGTTCGGAGACGGCATCAATCCGCTGTTTTTCGATTTCGACCTCCGCGATTCCGCCGCTCTGTCCGGCGACCATGCCCGGCAAAACGTTTTCCACACCGACGAACCCGGCAACCGCTTCATCGGCAGGGGAGGAGAAGACCTCCCGCGGCAGACCAATCTGGCGCAGCCGGCCTTCAATCAGCACCGCCACCCGGTCGGCGAGCGCCATCGCTTCGTTGCGGTCGTGGGTGACCATGACCGTCGTAATCCTGGTCTCGCGCAGGACGCGGGCAAAATCTTCGAGGAGCGTCTGGCGGGTGGGCGCATCCAGGTTGGCGAAAGGCTCATCGAGAAACAGCACTTCCGGTTGCAGGACAAGCGCGCGCGCCAGGCTCGTCCGCTGCGCTTCGCCGCCGGAGAGTGTCCTTGCCGAACGTTCCGCCAGCGCCGCGATGTTGAAACGCGCCAGCCATTCCTGTGCCCGTTCGTCAGCTTTCTTCGGTTTGATGCCGCGTAGCCGCAGTCCGAGCGTCACGTTTTTCCGCACGGTGGTATCCAGCAGCAGCGGTTCCTGGAAAACGACGGCAAAGCGGCGTCTGAGTTGCAGTTCCGCCGCGCTGCCCCCGATTCTATCGCCGTGATAGGAAATATCGCCGGAAGTTGGTTTTTTTAATATTGCCAGGCACAGCAGTAGAGTGGTCTTGCCTGACCCGTTAGGTCCGATAATCGCCAGGGTCTCCCCGGTCTGCACCCGGAACGATGGTATTTCCAGCACCTGCTTATCGCCCATCACGACCGATAACTGCCGGGCTTCCAGTACCGCGGCGGTATTCATCTTTGCTTGCTCCGCTGCTGAATCAGGGTGAGCACCAGGTTGACCGCATAGACCAGCACCATCAGAATCAGGCTCAGGGCAATCGCCAGGGCAAAGTCGCCCTTGCCGGCTTCCATGACGATGGCAGTGGTGAGCACGCGGGTCAGCCCGGTGATGTTGCCGCCGACCATCATCGAAGCGCCGACCTCCGATATTATCGCGCCGAAGCCCGCCATCACCGCCGCCAGCAGCGGCAGGCGCGCCTCCCTGAGCAGCAGCCAGAGCATCTGCGTTGGAGAAGCGCCCAGCGCGAGAATCTGTAATCGCAGTTTGGGACTGACCTGCTGGATGGATGCCATGGTAAAACCGGTGATGATGGGCAGAGAAATGATACACTGGGCAATCACTATGGCGTATGGTGTGTAGAGCAGGTGCAGCACGCCGAGCGGCCCGTTGCGCCACAGCATAATCATCACGATAAGCCCGACGACCACCGGCGGAGCGCCCATGCCGGTGTTAATAAGGCTGACCAGGAAGCGCCGCCCGAAGAAACGCGTCAGTCCGATGACCGTCCCCAGCGTCACACCGAGAAAGAGGCTGATGACGGTAGCCGTAAGGGAAACGACCAGAGACAGCGCGGCGACCTGCACGACTGCCGGGTCGCCGTGGATGAGTGCCTGGAATGCCTGGACGATACCTTCT
>JAQTVW010000069.1 GCA_028706655.1 Dehalococcoidales bacterium
TTTGTCAAAGATGTGATAGCCCGTATCGATGGAGTCACGCAAATCGAAACATTCTATGTGGCGGAATTAAAGAAACGGACACTGGGACGCCTTCAGGATACACAGCAATTGAGCTAAATCCTGCTTTCCTAAAACCATTGCCGGCTCACATTTACCATGCCTCATTAGCCCTTCTCCGGCTGCTACTTAGAAATTCGCCCGCGAACCTTCCGCACAAATTCTTCCGTGCCAGCATTGTCACGGTCCATCTCCCATGATGTTAGACTACGCTATATCAAATTGCTGTCCTGTTTTTTCTAAGACAGAACGTTTCATTGTTTGAATTTCCGGCATTATCATCATTCGCATCACCGCCATTGAATACGTACAACGCAGAGAGTAAAATCAATTAAGGCTTTGGCGATTTCAAGATTCCGGTATGACAGGCCAGTTAAGCGCATTACCTTGAAATAATAACCAGGGCAGCCGGGAGGACTCATGAAACGCGCACGTTTAGTTGTAGCTATTATCATCACGGTTGCGCTAATCGCAATCGGAACATGGTTGTTTATTAAATCCAGCTCTCCGGATATTTCCAGGGATATTTCGACATCGGGATTTTTTGAGGCTCAAGACGTTGCTGTCGCCTTTGAGAACGGCGGACGCATCATCGAAATATCAGCAAAGGAAGGCGACCGGGGCCATGCGGGCGTTGCGCTGGTCAAGCTGGACGCTTCGCTCCTCAGAGCCCAAAGACAGCAGGCTGACGTTAGCGTGCTGCTGGCACAAGCCAATTTGAAACAGGCGATGGTGTCCCAGGAAGGCGCTCAAAAAGCTTACCAGAATGCCCTGGACGTGCAGCAAAACCCGCTGGAGCTGGACGCTAAGCTGATAGCCGCCCAGGGGGAATTGAGTCTGGCAAAACTCAACCTGACAAAGGAACAGGATATCGACAGCACCTCGGTAGTGCCGGCTGCGGAAATACGCCTTGCCGCCGCGGAAAAGCTGGTCGAGTACTATCGTCTGGCGGAACACAGCGTCGGCGGTTTTGGTCTGCAATACGACCGTATCATTCTTACTACGCAGGCTGAGAGAGAACTAGCGCTGGCAAAGCTCGATCTTGAATACAAGAGGGCACTCGTAGGGGATTATCTGCTTCCTGCGGCGCTGGCACGCTACCAAATTGCCGAAGACACCGTGAACAACCTGCTGGCGATTAAGAAAAATCCGCAGGATATCAATGCGGCGGTAGACCGCACCAACGCTGCGCTGCAAACGAGCATCGCGGCAGTCAAAGCGGCGGAAATCCAGGTGGAGCAGGCGAGAGCCGCGCTGAACGTCATCGAAGTGCAGATAAGCAAACTGGTTATCACTGCGCCGATATCCGGGGTAGTATCCGCCCTCAATTATGACGTCAGTGAAATCGCCCAGCCCGGCGCGCCGGTATTGATTATCACCAACCTAGACGAAGTGACTCTCACCGCCTATATCCCCGAAAGCAAAATCGGGCTGGTAAAACTGGGGCAGAGTGCGCAGGTGTCCGTCGACTCGTACCCCGCCGAAACCTTTTCGGGAAAGGTAACCTATATTTCACCGCAGGCGCAATTTACCCCGCGGAACGTCCAGTTGAAAGAGGAGCGGGAAAAAACTGTCTTTGCCGTCAAAATCAGCCTGGCGAATCCGGAGCATAAGCTGAAACCGGGTATGCCGGCTGATGCCCTGATAACTGCTGCTCCGTAAGGAAATAACACCTTGACCGTCAATACTCCGGCTATCGTGACAACCAATCTCCAGAAGCGATATGGGGATACCTTTGCGGTAAACGGACTCGATCTCAGCGTGAAATCCGGGGAGATTTTCGGGCTGGTGGGCGCCGATGGCGCCGGTAAGACGACAACGATTCAGATACTGTGCACCCTGAGCCTCCCTACCGGGGGGAATGCCAGAATCCTTGACATGGACACCGTCAAACAGGCGGGGGACATCAAGAAACGAATCGGTTACATGGCGGAGAGATTCAATCTGTACCCCACACTGACGGTGGAAGAGAACCTCGATTTTTTCGCCCGGCTGCGCAACATCCCGCGTGACGTCAGCGAACCGCGCAAGAGAGAATTACTGAGTTTCTGCCGGCTGGAGCAGTTCTGTGGGCGGCTGGCGGAGCATCTTTCCGGAGGGATGCAGAAAAAGCTGGCGCTCGCCTGCAGCCTGATACACGAACCGGATGTACTCTTTCTGGACGAGCCGACGACCGGCGTCGACCCTGTTTCCCGCCGCGATTTCTGGCGGATTATCAGCGGCTTCCTGTCAAGAGGGATTACTGTACTTGTATCCACTCCCTATCTTGACGAAGCGGAGAGGCTCCACAGAGTAGCATTTATCCATCAGGGTAAAATCGTTGCCTGCGATACGCCGCAGAACCTGAAAGCGGCGCTCCCCGGGCAGCTGCTGGAAATCAGCGCCCGTCCCGCCAATCAAGCGATGGCGACTCTGAAACAGCACTTCTCCGGTGTCCCTCATTTGTTCGGCGAGACTGTTCACATTATGTTAAACAATGCACAAGAGCGCCTCCCTGAAATAAGATATTTACTGGAGCAACAGAACATCACTTTGGACGGTATCAGAATCACCGCCCCCAGCCTTGAAGATGCCTTTGTCTCCCGCCTTACGGAGCTTACCGAACCACCTGCCTCTCACAAAATACGAAGCAATTCATATAGTGCAGCGGCGGAAGCGGATAAAGGCGAAATCGCCATCAAGGTATCGGAATTGACCCGCAAATTCGGCGATTTTACGGCAGTCGACCGGGTGAGTTTCGAGGTAAAGCGCGGCGAGATTTTCGGTCTGTTGGGACCGAACGGCTCCGGCAAGACGACGACTATCCGCATGATTATCGGACTGCTCGCGCCGACCTCCGGAAACGGTCTGGTGCTCGGGTATGACCTGGCGAAAGGTGCGGCGGAACTGCGTTCCAGGATAGGCTACATGTCGCAGAAGTTTTCCCTCTTCGCCGACCTTACGGTGGCGGAGAACATCAACCTTTATAGTGACCTTTACGGGCTTTCCCGGACGCAGCGCGAAGAAGGCAAAGAATGGGTGCTGGATATGGCGGGGCTACGGGGCAAAGAGAAAGCAAAGCCCCGCGAGCTGTCCGGCGGCTGGAAGCAGCGGTTAGCCCTCGGTTGCACCATCATCCATAATCCCGAGGTCGTTTTCCTGGACGAACCGACCGCCGGCGTCGACCCGCTTTCACGCCGGTCGTTCTGGGGATTGATACAGGAACTGTCCGCGCGGGGCACGACGATTTTCGTTACCACGCACTACATGGATGAAGCTGAGCACTGCCACCGCCTGGGTCTGTTTTACTGTGGTGAACTGATAGCGCTGGGCACTCCGCGGCAGCTTAAAGCTCATCAGGGCAAAGGCGAACTGGTAGAGGTGGTCAGTCCGGACTATGCGCAAGCGCTGGGACTGCTCGCGGCAGAACCCCGTTACCGCCAGGTGAGCCTGTTCGGGAGTACGATTCACATTAACGTTACTGACGCAAAATCCGCTTCGCATGAAATCAAAACGCTCATGGAAAATCACAATGTTGCCGTCTCCGGCATCAGTCAGATACCGTTTACGCTGGAAGACGTATTTATTTCGCTGGTGGAGGCGCACGAAAGACAGGGCAAGGGTAAAGGAGACTGACTATGTGGCAGCGTATTATCAGTATTGTCCTGAAGGAATTTATCCAGCTCAGCCGCGACCGGCGTACTCTGGCGATGATAATCCTCATTCCGATTATCCAGATGAGCCTCTTCGGCTACGCCCTGAGCACCGATATCAAGAACGTGCCGATGGTGGTCTGGGATGCCAGCAACTCCCGGGAAAGCCGCGAGCTTATCGAAAGCTTCCGGCAGACGGAATTTTTCTCGGTCGATTTCTATGCCATCGACTATGCCGATATTACCGAGCGGATCGAATCCGGCGAAGCCAAAGTCGCCCTGGTGATACCGCTGCAATACTCAGAGCACTTGAGCCGCGGCGAGACCGCCCAGGTGCAGTTCCTCGCGGACGGCTCCGAGCCGACGGCAGGCATACAGGCGCTGGCTAATGCCAGTCTCATCGTGCAGACGAAAGGCGCCGAACTGATGAACGAGTCACAGCTAAGAAACATCGCATTGCCCGTCTCGCTGGAGCCGCGGGTCTGGTACAATCCCGCGATGCAGAGCTCCCTGTTCTACATTCCCGGACTGGTCGGGGTAATCCTAGGCATGCTCACCGTGATGCTGACCGCATTTGCCATTGTGCGGGAACGTGAGAACGGCACCATCGAACAGCTTAACGTTACACCATTGCGGCAGGGAGAGCTGATTATCGGCAAGATAATACCATATATTGTTATTTCTTACACCCAGATAATCCTGGTGCTGGTCACGGCGATGGCGGTCTTCGCCATGCCCATGCGTGGTAACCTGCTGCTGTTACTGGCATTGAGCGCCGTCTTCCTGATGTTTTCGCTGGGCATCGGGCTATTCATATCCACGATATCCCGCACCCAGTTCCAGGCGGTGCAGGCGAGCATTATGATATGGCTGCCCAGCATCATCCTCAGCGGCTTTATCTTCCCGGTCGATTCCATGCCGAAACTGGCACAGTGGTTTTCCGCGATACTCCCGCTGACGTATTACCTGCACATCGTGCGCGGCATCGTCATTAAGGGAGTAGGCATGGAGTACCTCTGGCGAGACACAATCATCCTCGCGATAATGGGGACATTGACGCTGGTTATCGCTTCGTCAAGGATACGCAAAACGCTCGGCTGAAGCTATGCGAGGTTCCGGCTGACATAGTCCCAGTTGACCAGCTTCCAGAAGCCTTCGACATATTTGGCGCGGGCATTCCGGTAGTCGATATAATAGGCATGTTCCCAGACATCGCAGGTAAGCAGCGGCTTCTTGCTGTCTTTCAGCGGGTTACCGGCATTACCGGCAGCCTCTATCGCCAGTTTACCGTCCGGATTCTTCACCAGCCATGCCCACCCCGAGCCGAAGAGAGTGACCGCAGCGGCGGAGAATTTTTCTTTGAACTGGTCAAGTGAACCAAAGTCCCTGGATAATGCGTTTGCGAGAGCGCCGGAAGGCTCGCCGCCGCCTTTCGGCGAGAGGCAATTCCAGTAAAAAGTGTGATTCCAGACCTGTGCCGCATTATTGTAGATTCCACCCGATGCCTTCTTCATAATGTCTTCCAGGGAAGCTGTTTCAAATTCTGTGCCGACGATTAGTTTATTCAGATTATCCACATATGTCTTATGATGCTTGCCGTAATGGTATTCCAGAGTTTCGGCGGAGATAATGGGAGCCAGTGCGTCTTTAGCAAATGGCAGTTCCGGCAGTTTATGTTCCATTTTTCCTCTCCCTTTTTATCGATATTTAATCCGCTACCAGATTACTGTTCGCTAGTAGTTTTCTGCCAGCAGCTCATAATAGGACTGCGGGTGCTTGCAAGCCGGACACTCTTTAGGAGCTTCGGCGCCTTCGTGGATGTAGCCGCAGTTGGTGCAGTGCCACTTAACCGTCGCTTTCTTCTTGAAAACTTCGCCCGCCCCGATATTCTTTGCCAGCTTGCGGTAGCGACCCTCATGGAACTCTTCCACTTCCGCGATTTCTTTGAAAGAAACGGCTATTTCGTTAAAGCCTTCTTTCCGGGCGATTTTTTCAAAATCGGCGTAAATCTTGCTCCATTCCATCTTTTCGCCGTCTGCCGCTGCTTCCAGGTTAGCTTTCGTGTCCTTTATCATACCTGCCGGATAGGCAGCCGTGATAGCCACATCTCCGCCTTCGAGATACTTGAAGAAAATCTTGGCGTGTTCTTTTTCATTTCCGGCGGTTTCCGTGAAAATGTTGGCAATCTGCTCGTAGCCTTCTTTGCGAGCCTGGCTGGCAAAGAAGGTATATCGGTTCCTTGCCTGGGATTCGCCGGCAAAAGCGGTCAGCAGGTTCTTTTCTGTCTGGGTACCTTTAATCGATTTAGCCATTTAGTTCTCCTCCTTATCTATTTTAAGCATGTACCGCAATAGAATATGATGCCAGGTAAAGTCAGCCACTCAGCTTTTCGCTTTATTATTGTTCTTCTCTTTATGAGTAGCTTCGCCGGAAGTACGTTCTGCCTCAGTAAAGGCAGCAGCGGATTTTAGGCTGTTGTCTGCCGGCTTCGGGGTTTTCTTTTCGGTCTTGGTCATAGCTTTGTTCGTTATCTTAACCGCGGCGCGCTCCGCTTTACGCAGGATGCCCACTGCCTTATGCCCGGCGCCGCTTACTATCGCTACCGATTTCTTTTCAGCCTTGTCTTCCGCTTTGACGCTCATCGCCTCAGCCGCCTGCTTCGCTTCATTCAAGATATCGGCGGCTTGTTTGCGCGCTTCAGAGATAATTGCCGCTGATTTTTTGTCAGCCTTTTCTCTGGACTTATCCGCGAATTTCGCCGCGGCTTGTTTCGCATCATTGAGAATTTCCGCAGCTTTCTTATTGGCTTCGGCGACAATCACCCCGGATTCCACGTCCGCTCTGGTCTTGGACCTCTCCGCCAGGTCTTCACCCATCTGTTGAGCCTTATACAACATTTCGGTAGCTTTTTTCTCGGCATCCGTGATGATGGCAGCTGCCCTGGCGTCTGATTCCGCGGCTGACTGCTCCTGAAGACTGACAATCCGCTCCGCTTCTTCCCGCGCTTTGGTTATAATCAGCGCTGATTTCACGTCAGCGTCCGCGGCGGCTTTTTCAGCTTGCAGGATAATCAGTTCCGCTCGTTCTTTAGCGTTGGTGATGATACTTGCCGCCCGGGCATCAGCTTCACCTTTCGCCTTCTCCGTCAGTTCCACGCCGGTGCGTTCGGCTTCACGCCTGATGTCCGCCGCCTCAGCCTGAGCCCGGTCGATAATCGCCGCACTTTGCGCGCCCGCATCAAATGCCGCGTTTTCCGCCAGTTCGGCGGCAGTCCGCTGCGCTTCTTCCAGGATTTTATTCTCTTTCTGGCGGGCGCCCATTTCTATCCGGGAGGACTCCGCCTTCGCGTCCAGCACTACCTTTTCCCGGGATACCAGCTCCCTGGCTGACTCCTGCGCCTTGCTGATAATCGCGTTCGCTTCTACCCCGGCATCGCCGATAATGAGCCTGGCTTTTTTATTAGCATCCGTCTTAGTCCTTTCCCTCAATTCCGCCGATGCGCGCTGCGCTTCGTTTGCTATTGCAGAAGCTCTTTGCCCTACATTGATCATAATCTCCGCCGATTTTTCTTCAGCGTTCTTAACCAGTTCGGCGGCGGTTTGCTCGGCTTCTCTCGTGATTTCCGCCGCCTTTTGCTTCGCTTCGATAATCATCCTCGCCGCTTCGGCGCTGGCGTTTCGGGTTATCTCATCTTTTGATGTCAGCTCGGCGGCGGTCTGTTGCGCCTGCTTAATAATGGCGGCGACATTTTGCCTGGCATCGGCTATCATCGCTACCGATTCCCGGGCAGCCTGGGTCTCGGAATTTTTAGACAACGCCTCGGCAGCCTGCTGCGCCTGGCGCAAGACTTCGGATGCCTTCTGCGAGGCATTGCCCGTGACCGCCGCCGATTGTGCCTCCGCCCTGTCCTTTGCTTTCCCGGTCAGTTCGGCGGCGGCTTTTTCCGCCTTAACCAGTATCTCCGAGGCTCTCTGCTTCGCGTCTGAAATAATCTGATTGGACTTGGCATCGGCATCGGCTTTGGTTTTAGCCAACAGCGCCTGAGCCGTTTGTTCTGCGGTGCCGATAATCCGGCTTGCTTTATGCTGGGCATCAACCACGACCAGCGGAGTCGCTTTTCCTGCCGCTTCAGTGCTGGATCCCGGTGCAGGCTGAACGGGAGACTGTTCCGCTTTTTCGGCGGCGGGGGCTGTCTCCTCTTCCCTGGCAATAGGCGGCGCAGCCGCCGCGCTGTAATTACACCATTTGCATCTGGTGCCTAAAAGCGGATGCCCGCAATTTGGACACGGAATATATTTCTTCATCCCTGCTATCTCAAACCTTCACTGGTAATTATAACACTCGGAGAAGTTGTTAGCATGCACCTTAAGCCGCTTCTTGATTCGTTTGTGGTAGAATTACTCTGCATCCCGTTGAAATTCAAACAAGCAGAGAAGGTCAAACATGGAAATAGTCAACCGCAATAAAGTCAAGCCGTTTATTACCAAAGACACATCAGAAATCAGAGAGATTCTGGCGCCGCGGAATTCATCAATCAAGAAGCAGAGTCTCGCCGAAGCCAAACTCGGGGCAGGTAAAATCACTGAGGAACACTACCACATTAAAGTAGAGGAGATTTATTATATCCTGCGCGGCAGCGGCAAGATGTGGCTAGACGGCGAGTCCCGCGAGGTAACAGCGGGAGACGGCATCGCCATCCTGCCCGGAAAAAAACACCGGATTGAAAACACCGGCTCGGGAGACCTCGTTTTTCTTTGCTGCTGCGCGCCCGCGTATACTCACGAAGACACGGTTCTGGTTAGCTGAATTGCTACAATCAGCTTGAGGGTTCCCCGTAATCCACCATCCATAAAACGCCGAATTTATCGGTAAAACTGCCGTAGTAATCGCCCCACGGCTGGTCGGCGATGGGCATCTCTATCGTGCCGCCGGCGGAAAGCCCTTTGAATATCCGGTCTGCTTCGGCTTTGCTATCCGGGTGGACTGAAACATAAACGTTGTTGCCCTGGACCAGCTTCTGCCCCATCGATTCAATTGTATCACTTGCCATCAGCATATCTTTGCCGATTGGCAAACCGATGTGCATGATTTTGTTTTCGTCACTTTTCGGGATTTTTACCCCCGGCATCGGCATGTCCTTGAACCGGACGACGGAATTAAACTCGCCGCCGAAAACAGATTTGTAGAACTCGAATGCTTTTTCCGCGTTGCCCGCAAAATTGAGATACACATTAAGTTTATTCATTGTACTTTCTCCTCCCACGATTCTCCTATTTCTTGTCCATCACCGGCTGGAGAATACTAACGCGATTACCTTCCGTATCGGTAAATGAAACATACTGGCCGATGCCGGGAATCTCCACCGGTTCCCCGAGGATTTTCCCGCCCGCATCGGCGACCTTCTTCATCGCTTTTTTGATATCATCTACTGCGATAACGACGGAAGGATACTGGGCAGGCCAATCTGGGTTTTTGGGGAAGAAACCGCCGTTGATGGCGCCCGCTTTTTTTATCATCCGATTCTCATCGGTTTCGGCGGTGGTTGCGGTAACGTAATCCCCCATTTCCGGGCCGAATTTCTGCATCTGCCAGCCGAAGGTCTGCGTGTAAAACTCGATGAGCCGGTCGCGGTTTTCATACGGCATTTCGAAATGGACAACCGAATTCATTTCTGGCATTTTTAATTACTCCTCTAACCGTTCATTTTTATCCCTTGTATGCTTTCTTTAATTCCGCTATATCTAGTTTTTTCATTTTCAAGAATGTTTCGGTCACGCGCGCTACTCTCTCCTTGTCCGGGTCGCGCAACATTTCGTCCAATACAATCGGCGCCACTTGCCAGGAAACGCCGAATCTATCCTTGAGCCAGCCACAGACGCTTTCCTGCCCGCCTTCGGTCAGTTTCTCCCAGTAATAATCGATTTCTTTCTGAGTTTTGCAGGCAACCATTAACGAAATCGCTTCGTTGAAAGAGAACTCATGCTTGTAGGCGCTGTCCATCGCCGCGAAATCCTGGTTCTCCAATGTGAAAGATGCGTGTTTTACAGTTCCCTCTCTATCAGGCTCTTCACCTTTGCCATAACGGTCAATGTCACCAACCTTCGCATTGTGGAACACCGATGTATAAAAGTTAATCGCGGTTTCCG
>JAQTVW010000070.1 GCA_028706655.1 Dehalococcoidales bacterium
CCTCCGGACAAGCAATTCGAACGATGCTTCGGCGTTGTCATACTGAAAACCGCGGCTTTCCAGCAGTTTGACCTGTTCCAGCAGTTGCTGGGCTTCTTTGCCCTGTGCCGGCAATTCTACTCCCATTTCTTTCGCTTTGAAGATAATGTTCCGCCTGCCGGATAACTCGGAAACCACTATCCGCTTGCGATTGCCCACCAGTTCCGGATTGATATGCTGGTAGCTCTCTTCCCATTTGCTGATTGCCGCTACGTGCAATCCGCCTTTATGGCTGAAGGCGCTCGCCCCGACATACGGCTGGTAGGGATTGGGCGCCAGATTAGCGATCTCACTGATCGCCCGCGATACTTCCGCCAATCGAGACAGACGCTCGTCTGTGAGGGAAGATATTCCCATCTTGAGTTGCAGCGAAGGGATAATGGAGCACAAATTGGCGTTGCCACAGCGCTCGCCATAGCCGTTGATGGTGCCCTGCACATGTGTTGCGCCGGCGCGTACCGCCGCCAGGCTGTTGGCGACCGCCAGTTCTGCGTCATTATGGGCATGGATGCCTAGCGGTACAGCACCTGTCGCCTTTCTCGCCGCTTTTACTGCTTCGGTCACCTCATCGGGCAAAGTACCGCCATTGGTATCACAGAGAATAAGACATTCTGCGCCGGCTTCCGCTGCCGAACTCAACGTACTCAGGGCATAGGTTCGGTTCGCCTTAAAACCGTCAAAAAAGTGCTCGGCGTCGAAGAACACGGTAAATCCCTGCGCTTTTAGGTAACGTACGGAATCGGCAATCATATTGAGATTTTCTTCGGGTGTAGTCTCCAGCACCTGGGTGACCTGCCGTTCCGAACTCTTCCCGACAATAGTCACGACTTTTGCACCGCAACTGACCAGAGGCAGGATATTGACATCCGTTTCCGTCTTGCTGTGCGGCCGGCGGGTACTTCCGAAAGCCGCCAGCAGCGAGTGTTTTAGTTTAAGGCTCTTCGTTTTCTCGAAGAATTCTATATCTTTGGGATTTGAGCCGGGATAACCGCCCTCGATATAGTGAATGCCTAGCTCATCCAGCTTCCGGGCGATGTTCAGTTTATCGATCACGGAAAAAGAGATGCCTTCGCTCTGGGCGCCGTCCCGTAACGTGGTATCGTAGAGTTTAACTTGATTCGCTTTAGCCAATCTTACCTGCTACCAGGTCGCCCATCTCACGGGTGCCTACTTTTTTCGTGTCGTCACCCATAATATCGTAGGTGCGATAGCCATCCTTGAGCACGGCTTCCACCGCCGCTTCCACCGCCTGCGCTTCCTTGGGGAGTGCCAGCGAGTAACGCAGCAGCATAGCGGCACTGAGGATAGTAGCAATCGGGTTGACCAGGTTCTGACCGGCGCGTTTGGGGGCGCTGCCGTGAATCGGCTCGTAAAGCCCGAAGCTCTTTTCGCCTTCTTTAGGGATGGCGGCAAGACTCGCCGAGGGCATCATGCCCATCGAGCCTGCCAGCATGGAGGCTTCATCGGTCAGGATATCGCCGAAGGTATTTTCAGTGACGACAATGTCAAAGTAAGTCGGCTGCTGAATAAGCCGCATGGAACAGGAATCAACCAGCATATGTTCCAGTTCGACATCGGGATATTCCTTCGCGAGTCCTGTAGCGACCTGCCGCCAAAGGCGCGAGGTCTGTAACACGTTTGCTTTGTCGACGGAGACGAGTTTTTTCCGCCGGCTGCGCGCCAGTTCAAAACCCACGTGGACGATGCGCGTAATCTCCTTTTCAGAATACGCCATCGTATCTACCGCCCGTTCTCCTCTCGCGGTCTGCCATTGCTTTTTAGGTTTCCCGAAATAGAGACCGCCGGTAAGTTCGCGTATGAAGATAAAATCGGTGCCTCTGACAATATCAGGTTTGATCGGACTGGAATCGATGAGCATCGGGTAAAGCTTCACCGGGCGCAGGTTGGCGAATAGCCCCAGGCCTTTGCGCAAGGCGAGGATACCATCTTCCGGGCGGACTTGCGCCTTGGGGTCGTCCCATTTTGGTCCGCCGACTGCCCCGAACAGCACTCCCTCCGATTTCTTGCAGAGCGCCAGCGTTTCAGGGGCCAGCGCGGTGCCCTGCACATCGATAGCCGCTCCACCAACCAGTCCGTAGGTATAATCAAAACTATGGCCGTATTTCTTGCCGACAGCGTTAAGTGCTTTGACGCCTTCTGCCACTACTTCCGAACCGACGCCATCGCCGGGAAGAACCATTATCTTGAATTTCAACTAAGCCCTCCTGCCAGCTAATTTTGTTTTGGTATACTCCACCAGTCCGCCGGCGCTAATCAGTCCCGCCATGAAGTCCGGGTAAGGTTTCGCATGAAAGACTTTTTTACGGGTCACGTTGCGGATTTCTCCGGTATCTAAGTTAACTTCAAGGATGTCGCCGGGTTCGGTGTTGTCCACCGCTTCTTCACTTTCCAGCAGCGGCAGTCCGATGTTAATGGCATTGCGGAAAAAGATACGGGCAAAGCTCTTGGCGATGACACAGGAAACACCTGCCGCTTTGATTGCCAGCGGGGCATGCTCACGGGACGAACCGCAGCCGAAGTTGGTCGTCGCCATGATGATATCGCCCGGCTTGACCTTCTTTACAAAATCCTGGTCGATATCTTCCATGCAGTGCTTGGCAAGGTCGGCGGCTTCAGACATATACAGGTAGCGCGCCGGTATTATCGCGTCTGTGTCTACGTTCGCACCGTATTTATGGACTTTTCCTTTCAGTTTCAATTCAGTCTCCTTGTCCGGAATAATCTTCAGTATATTCGGAAATCTGGTTCGTCAAAGCTTCTTCCAGAGCCGATTCCGCAGTCAGGAAGTAGAAGACAATTTCATCGTTATCGACGCAGATTGGTCCTTCTCCTGTTACTTTATCGCTGAGTTCTTCGCCCCTTTCGTGCAGGTATTCCAGGTGATCAGCCCGCGGGAACTGCTGATAAATCATCAGGATAGAATCATCCATTTGCTCGTACAACCAGCAGATTTCATCGAACAGCAGGTGCTGTTCCCCGGAACGCTTGACCTCCATGCCGATATCAGGGTCGACAAGTATTAACGACTTGCTAAGAAGTTCCCTGCCGATTCCCGTAAAGTATTCGCTTCGGTTTACCCGGGAAAATTGAGTGCTTTTCCCATAAATATTTATCTTGCTCCCAAAGTATTTTTCCAGCTGAACGATATTTTTCTTACCGCTGCCGGCGCACTTATCCAGAAAGCTGACCAGTTTTTTATTTTTAGTCCCTGCCTTGGCCTTTGAACGGTCGTATACCCGGTTTGCTGCGGCACTGTCAGCCGTCAGCATAGGGATATAGGTAAACCCTTTCACTAATCCTGCCTTCAGAATCTGCTCCGCCAGGTCGAATTTGAACAGGTCTCGATTATCGCCGAAATATTGATTCTTCATTATTACATTCGCTTCAACGGCAAACGCCGCCCTCTGCGGCAATCTCGTCCGGACTGGCAATCCGCCCGATGACGGCAGTCGCCGCCGCAGTTGCCGGGCTTGCCAGGTAAAGCTGTGACTTGGGACTGCCCATCCTGCCCACAAAGTTGCGGTTAGTAGTAGAAACGCAGACTTCGTCCGATGCCAGCACGCCCATGTGCCCGCCGAGGCATGGTCCGCACGTTGGGGTGCTGACTGCCGCTCCCGCACGGATAAATATTTCGATAAGCCCGCCGAGCAGTGCATCCAGGTAAACCTGCTGCGACCCGGGGAGTATGATGCAGCGTACGCCGGGGTGCACCTTATGCCCCTTCATGATGGCGGCGGCTACCTTGAGGTCATCCAGCCTGCCGTTGGTACAGCTGCCGATGATAACCTGGTCTATCTTGATGTTTTTGTTCGCCACTTCACTGACCGGCTTTGCGTTCGCCGGTGAACTGGGCAGCGATACCTGCGGCTCCATGTTTGAGACATCATATTCAACAATTTTAGCGTAGCTGCCGCCGTTATCCGATTCATACACCAGATACGGGCGTTTCGCCCTCGACTTGATATATAGCTGAGTCTTATTATCTACGCGGAAAACGCCGGCTTTCGCACCTGCTTCTATCGCCATATTTGCAATCGTAAAGCGGCTGTCCATGCAGAGAGCATCGATAGCTTCTCCGGTAAATTCCATCGCCGAATAGAGGGCACCGTCCACGCCGATATCGCCAATGGTGTGCAGGATGAGGTCTTTGCCGCTCACCCACTTGCGCAGTGTGCCGTGATACACAAATTTGATAGTGGGCGGCACCTTCATCCAGATGTCCCCGGTCGCCATAGCGGCGGCAATATCCGTCGAGCCCATGCCCGTCGCAAATGCGCCCAGCGCGCCATAGGTACAGGTATGGGAATCCGCCCCTATAACCACATCGCCGGGGAGAACCAGTCCCTTTTCCGGTAAGAGCACGTGTTCGATGCCCATCTGTCCGATTTCAAAGTAGTTTATCCCCTGTTCTTCACAGAATTCCCGCATGAACTTTACCTGCTCCGCGGATGCGATATCCTTATTGGGCGCAAAGTGGTCCGGCACCATCACAATTTTCTTGGGGTCGAAGACTTTACTGACGCCGAGTTTACGGAACTCTTTGATGGCAATCGGCGCAGTAATATCATTCGCCAGTACCACATCAACGCGGGCGTTGATAAACTCCCCCGCGCTTACCCTGTCTTTGCCGGAATGTGCCGCCAGTATCTTTTCAACTAAAGTCACGTCAGCCCCCTTTCTTAAGGGAAATTATAAGGTATGCCACTAAAATTAGCTAGTTTTATGAGGAATGAACAGGATAGCCAGTATTATCACGGTGGTGACGGCAGCCGCCAGATATAATCCGGTGCCGACTGCCATCCCGATGCCTGCCGCTGTCCACACCGTAGCTGCCGTGGTCAGACCTTCGACAGCGCCGCCGGTACGGTGCAGGATGACACCGCCGCCGATAAAACCGACGCCGACGACAACACCGGCGGCAACGCGGGAAATATCAGCATTGCCCCCGAAGCCATAAATCGACACCGCGGTAAAAAGCGCTGCCCCGAGAGCGATGAGCGCATGAGTCCGCAAGCCCGCCGGCTTGCCTACTTTTTCTCTCTGGAAACCGATGACCGCGCCCAGCACCGCCGCCAGTAACAGGCGTAATACTATCTCCAATTCAATTGGCATATCTACCGCCTAACCGGTCTTCTTCTTTGAAGAAAGCAACCGGTTCAGGGCATTCATATAAGCCTTAGCGCTGGAGACAATGATATCCGTATCCGCACCGCGACCCGTGTAGGTTACGCCTTTGCTTTCGAGACGAATCAGTACTTCACCGATGGCATCGATGCCTTCGGTCACTGATTTCACGGTGAACTCGGTCAGCGAATTAGTGACACCGACAATGCGGTTGATTGCTTTATAGACGGCGTCCACCGGGCCGGTGCCCAGGGCGGCATCCTCATGTATTTTACTGTCCGGTCCGCCCAGACGGACAGAAGCAGTCGCCATGCCGCAATCGCCACAGGTTACCTGGATTCGCTCCAGATGATAGACCTCGGTGACTGTGCGCCGCTCTTCAGCAACCAGCGATTCGATATCACGGTCGGTAACGTCTTTTTTCTTATCGGCGAGCTCTTTGAAAGCGGTAAAGGCGCGGTTCAAATCCTCTTCGCCCATGCTGTAGCCCAGTTCGGCGAGATGCTCTTTGAATGCGTGCCTGCCGCTCAGCTTGCCCAGCACCAGGCTGCTGGACGGTATGCCAACCACTCGCGGGTCCATGATTTCATAAGTGATGGGCATCTTGATAACGCCATCCTGGTGGATACCTGATTCATGACGGAAGGCATTCGCGCCCACAATTGCCTTATTCGGCTGCACCGGGAAGCCAGTCATTTCGCTGACCATTCGGCTGGTCTTATAAATCTGTCTGGTATCGACGCCGGTGGTCAGGTCGAAGAAATCTTTCCGGGTGGTAATCGCCATGACGATTTCTTCCATCGAGGCGTTCCCTGCTCTTTCGCCGATGCCGTTAATGGTGCATTCCGCTTGGCGGGCACCGCGCTTGAGTGCTTCCAGGCTGTTGGCTACCGCCAGACCGAGGTCGTTATGGCAGTGCACACTGACCACAGCTTTGCCAATATTGGGCACGTTCTGGAAGATGCCATCAATCAGCTTGCCGAACTCCGACGGGATAGCGTACCCTACGGTATCCGGGATATTTACTGTCGTTGCCCCGGCATCGATGACGGCTGCCAGAATCTGGTAGAGATACTCCGGTTTGGTGCGGCTGGCATCCATCGGCGAAAATTCGATATCCGAGGTATATTTTTTCGCCTTCGTCACCATATCGCGAGCCGTCGCCAGAATTTCATCCCTGTTTTTTTTCAGTTGATGAATCAGATGTATATCCGAAGTGGAAAGAAAGATATGGATGCGCGGACGTGCCGCACCTTTTACCGCTTGCCAGGCGCGTTCGATGTCCTGGGGATGAGCACGTGTCAACGCGCAGATGATGGGCTTGCGTACTTCCTTGGCAATGAAGCTGACCGCCTCGAAATCACCGGGGGAACTGGCAGGAAAGCCTGCTTCGATAACATCTACATTCAGCTTTTCGAGTTGCCGGGCGATGTCCAGTTTTTCCTGCAGGTTTAGCGTGCCGCCGGCAGCTTGCTCGCCGTCACGCAGCGTGGTATCAAAAATGATTACTTTATTCATGGTATTCTCTCCGGGAGAACCGACTTTCCAGGTCGCTTCCCGCGAAAACTCTCCTTTTCTAATAATTTGGACAAAACGTGGGGAACCCCTCTCCGATTTAAGGAGAGGGGCAGATAAGGATGAGTTTCATTCTCCCGGTATAGAAACTATTGTCAAATTTCATGAGAGTACCACTTGTTTTTATTATAGCAAGTTATGGTCTGTTATTTCTATTTTCCCGGCTGCTTGAGCCAGGGCATCATCTTGCGCAGCTCGGCACCCACGATTTCAATCGGATGCTCCTTTTCCAGGCGCTTCATGGCATTGAAAGTAGGACGCCCTGCCATATTCTCCAGAATCCATTCCCGGGCGAAGCTGCCGTCCTGAATCTCGGAAAGGATTTGTCCCATTTCCTCTTTTGCCATCTCATCGACGACGCGGGGCCCGCGGGTATAGTCGCCGTATTCTGCGGTGTCACTGACCACATCGCGCATGTAAGCGATGCCGCCGTTGTAAATCAAATCGACAATCAGTTTCAGTTCATGGCAGACCTCGAAGTAGGCGATTTCCGGCTGGTAGCCTGCCTCGATGAGAGTCTCAAAGCCGGATTTAATCAGGGAAGTCACGCCGCCGCAAAGCACGGTCTGTTCGCCGAAAAGGTCGGTTTCAGTCTCTTCCGCGAAGGAGGTCTCCAGCACACCGGCGCGGGTGCAGCCGATGCCGCGGGCATAAGCGAGAGCGATCTGTCTTGCTTTACCGGAAGCATCCTGTTCCACGGCAACCAGCGCCGGAGGTCCCGCTTTTTCGGTGTAAAGCTGCCGCAACATAGCGCCGGGGCACTTGGGTGCAATCATAGTCACATCGACATCCGCAGGCGCGACAATCTGCCCGTAATGGATGTTGAACCCGTGGGCAAACATCAGCATCTTGCCCTTTTTCATTGATTTTTCAATCGAGTTGCGGTAGATAGAAGACTGGACGGTATCCGGCGCGAGCATCACGATGATATCCGCCTGTACCGCCGCATCATCGGCGGTGACGACTTTGAAGCCTGCCGCTTTGGCATTCTTCCAGCCCTGGGTGCCTTTTACTTCGGCGATAATAACTTCGCAGCCGCTGTCCCGCAGGTTCTGGGCATGGGCGTGTCCCTGACTGCCGTACCCCACGATGCCGATTACCTTACCTTTAAGTAATTTCAGGTCCGCATCTTTGTCGTAATAGATTTTAGCCATTGATTGCCGCCTCCTTAAATATTTTTTACAGGCTGGCTAACTTTCCGGCTAGTCAGCATTTGCTTTAGCTTTGTGAGTAACCTTTCTGGTTTTCGGTTTATCGACGGGCAGCGGGCCAAGCGGTCCGCGCACCATCGCTACTTTACCGGCGCGGGCGATTTCCATCACGCCGAACCCCTGCAGCAGTTTCATCAGGGATTCGACCTTGTCCTCATCTCCGGTGATTTCGATAGTTAAAGATTCAGTTGAGACGTCGACGATATTGGCGCGGAAGATGTCCGCAATCTCCAGGATTTCACTCCGGGTCCCTGAAGTGGCTTTCACTTTTATCAACGCCAGCTCGCGCATCGTCATGTTCTCTTCAGTAATATCG
The DNA here is from genome assembly GCA_028706655.1 of Dehalococcoidales bacterium. Lineage (GTDB taxonomy): Bacteria > Chloroflexota > Dehalococcoidia > Dehalococcoidales > RBG-16-60-22 > JAQTQH01. The sequence goes on from JAQTVW010000070.1 coordinate 8,287, forward strand.
ACTACTTTAACCACGTCGATTGCCTTGGCGAGCTGCTTGCGCGCCTGTTCTACGGTGGTCGTCGTGCCGTTGACCACGATGGTCATGCGGGACATATTAGGAAGTTCGCTATGTCCCACCGCAATGCTGTCAATGTTAAAACCGCGCCGGCGGAAAATGCTGGCGACCCTGTTCAGGACGCCGGGTTTGTCCTGTACCAGCGCCACTAGGGTGTGCTGCGTCGCGACCACGTTAACGCCTCCTTCTTGGGCGCAACCAGGAATTCCGCAATGGAAGCTCCCGGGGGCACCATCGGATAGACATTTTCCTCAGGCTCGACGAGGAAATCAACCAGGAACGGGCCATCATGCGCCATAGCCTTTTTGATTGCCGGAGCGACATCTTCCGGTCGCGTCACTCTGATACCGGGCAGTCCATACGCTTCGGCTATTTTAACGAAGTCGGGACCGGTCAGCGGCGTAGCCACATAGCGCTTACCGAAGAAAAGGTCCTGCCATTGCCGCACCATCCCCAGGTAACCGTTGTTCATAATCGCGATCTTGACATCCAGCTTTTCCTGGACAATAGTCGCCAGTTCATGCAGGGTCATCTGGAAGCTGCCGTCGCCATCGATGCACCACACGACATCATCAGGACGCCCGGCTTTGACGCCCATTGCCGCCGGCAGACCGAAACCCATCGTGCCCAGACCGCCGGATGAGATAAAGGTATTAGGTTTGTTATAGATATAGTGCTGCGCCGCCCACATCTGGTGCTGTCCCACGCCGGTAACGATAAGGGCATCGCCCTTAGTGACCTCATAGAGCTGGCACATCACATACTGGGGCAGGACATTGGCGGACTCCCTGATATCGCAGGGATAGGTATTCCGCCACTCGTCAAGCTGCTGCAGCCAATGGATATGCTGTTTCGCTTCGATGTGTTTGTTCAAAGCCTTGAGCACTTTTTTTACATCACCCACGATGGGGACATCAACGCGGATGTTCTTGCCGATTTCCGCGGGGTCAATATCAATATGGATGACCTTGGCATGAGGCGCGAAACTGCTCACTTTGCCGGTAAACCTGTCATCAAACCTCATGCCGATGGCAATGATGACGTCACAATTGTCCACTGCTTTATTGGCGTAGCCCATGCCGTGCATGCCGCCCATCCCGTAGCTGAGGATGTGAGATTCCGGGAAAGTGCTCACGCCCAGTAATGTCGTGACGACCGGTATTTGCGCCGTTTCTGCCAGAGTTTTTAGTTCATCGTAAGCGGCCGAAATATTAATACCGCGTCCCGCTACAATCACCGGCTTTTCGGCTTCGCTTATGAGCTTGGCAGCCTTCTTTATCTGGCTGGGATGACCTTCAGTGGTTGGTTTATAACCGGGCAGGTTCGCCCGGCTGGGATAGTGGAACTCCGCCGTCTCAACGAAGACATCCTGCGGAATATCGATAAGCACCGGTCCGGGGCGACCCGTCTTGGCGATGTAAAACGCTTCTTTGATTATTTCCGCCAGTGCCGAGGCTTCCCTGACCAGGTAATTATGCTTGGT
>JAQTVW010000071.1 GCA_028706655.1 Dehalococcoidales bacterium
GGAGAAGGAGAAATAATAGAGATTGCTTCGCTGCGCTCGCAATGACATATATTGTTACCAGTATCGCTTACCAGCGAGGAAATCGTCAACTCCCGATTATATGGTTGGGGTAATCGCCGTAGTATGTAATTAAGTGTTTGGTTTGTGATTTTCTTTCAACCTTACCCTCAAAGAAGTCAGCTTGAGTAACCCGGGCTACCTACTCAAATATTCCTTCTCTCCTTTTACCCAGCTAAAATACAAATCTATACCATTAATGGTCTTAGCATATACCAAAGAATCTGTCCTTATTTCCTTTAGACCAAACAAGGCCAAAAATTGTCTGTAATCATCGAACCATTCATCGGATTGGCTAAAAGAATGAACCAGCATCAAGGCATTTTGTGCATTGAATTTTTCTGCCTCAATTATTGCCGATGCGGTTCTATGCAGGAGTTGGTAGCGAACGTGGTCTATTTTGTTCTTATATAGCTGTAATTTATGGCACAAAAACTGGAGTCTCGTTTTCTTTCCTTTACTAGCTTCTAATTTCCATTCGGCGATACACGTGTCAAACGGCTCGGACACTTTCCCCTCTATTGCTATTGAAATCAACTGATTTCTTCCCTTTGCTAAGGCAAAAATATCATTTTGGGAAGCGCGCCTACCACCTGGTAGCGGCACTTTGTATTCAGGGAAAGCTAATAACAACTCGACATTCTGGAACAGTTCTATTCCAGAATTTTTGAATACTCTTTTTATGCTCTCAGGAAAATCATCTGCTTCTTGCCAGCAATAAGCTAAAGTCTTGGCTGAATAGCCTGTTCTCCAGTGCCTCTCAGGTTTAGCTAACAGCATCTTCCAGTCGCCAGCCTCGTGCGCGGGAACAAATATTTTACCCATCCCTACTTATACCTTTTCACTTCAAAACAATATAAATTCACCGGCTCATCCGGCTCGATGCCCGCTTTCTGGCGGCAGATGCTGATCTGGTCTTCTACCGTGTCCACGCCTTCCAGGTCGGGCAGGAGCAGCCCGCGCCGCCAGCCGCACTCTACAATCACGCCCTGCTTCTTGGGGTCAAGCCCGGCGGCATCCTCTACCGGCACCGGCGCCGTCAGCACATCCACCGAATAATCGAGGTCGGCAAGCTCATCGGCGGTGATGGGCAGGAAGCGGGGGTCCTGCGTCGCCGCGCTCACGGCATTGGTAATTACCTCTTTCGCCACGTTCTTCTGCGTGGGGGCAAATGTGCCGATGCAGCCGCGCAGGTCGCCCAGCTTGTGGATGGAGACAAAGACACCCGCCTTTTCCTTCATTTCCGGCGTCAGTTCCGCCGGCGGCGGGACGACCTTGCCCTCGCGCACATACGTCTCAACAGTCTTCCTGGCAAGCTGCACGATGGGCGGCAAACTCTCTTTTTTAACCAGGATGCCGGCATAGCCCACCACGCTGGAATAATCGCCGGTAGTATCGCCGCTGGTCTGGTATTTCACCAGCTCCGCTTTATCCGCGCCGAGCGCCTTCGCCGCCGCGAGCATGGCGACCACCGGCGCATAGCCGCACATCGAAATATCCAGTCTGGCGACGCGCTTCAGCAGGCTGTCCTCATCGAGGTTCAGAACGGCGTCAATCGCCTGCCGGTCTTTCTTTTCCGCCGACTCCTGCGATTCGTAATGGGTCATATCGCTGCTGGCGAGAATAATCACTTCTTTGCCTGAATTTTTGATGACTTCCGCCAGTTCCCTGCCGATTTCCTTGTAGATTTCTCCATCGCCTTGAGATAATACGATGGGAACGATGCGGATATCGGGGCGGAAATACTGTAAAAAGGGGAGCTGCACTTCCAGAGAGTGTTCGTACTGGTGGGCGACGGCGTCTTCTTCAAGATGGCTCGATGCGGCGAGAATCTTCCCCGCAAGTTCCCCATCGATAGCGACCTCGCCGAGGGGCGTCTGCCAGCTTCCCGAGGTCATGATGGCGAAATGCTTGCCCATGCCGGTATGGCTGGGACCCAGAATAATGCAGGTGGCGCGCAGCTTGACGCGGGAGATGGTCGCCCCGGCGACGGGACCGGAATAAGGATAGCCGGCATGCGGCGACATAAGCCCGATGACGGTCTGTTTTTCCTCTGTTTCATCAACCAGCCCGGCAATCAGACTTTTCAATTGGGCAGCCTCCGCCGGATAGAACTGCCCGGCGACGGCGGGTTTTCTAATCATGGCGCACCTCCCCTGTCCGGAAATTAAGCTCGGCTCCACAATATTTGCACTTCGAACCATTCAATCCGACCACGCTGGTCTCGTAGCCGTTGCGCTGCACACTAGTCTTGCCGCAGGAGTAACAGATGGTGCTCTCGCTGCGGTGTCCCGGCACGTTACCCGCGTAGATAAACTTCAGCCCCGCCTTCTTGCCGATGTCGCAGGCGCGTTCGATGGTGGCGAGGGGGGTGGGGGGCAGGTGCTTGAGCCGGTGCTGGGGATAAAACCGCGTGACATGCCACGGTGTGAGTTCGCCCAGTTCGTCATGTATCCAGCGGGCGATGCCTTCCAGCTGTTCATTATCGTCGTTCATCGTGGGGATAATATTGGTCACGATTTCGACGTGCATGTGCCACTTATCTTTAGCGCGTTTGGTCACTTCCAGGATTTCCCGCCAGTGCGGCACTTTCGCGATTTCCTTATAAAATTTGTCCGAAAAGCCCTTGAGGTCCACCCGCCAGGCGTCCAGATAAGGTCCGATGGCATCCAGCGCTTCGGGGCTGGCATAGCCGTTGGTGACATAAACGGTATACAGTCCTTTTTCTTTCGCCAGTCTGGCGCAGTCCAGCGTGTACTCCAGCCAGACGACCGGCTCGTTATACGTCCAGGCGATGCCCCGGCAGCCGTGGCTCTGCGTCAGTTCGATGGCGGTTTCCGGCGGGATTTCCCGGCAGCCCTGTTCCAATGTTCCGCTGTCCGCGAAAGATATTTCCCAGTTCTGGCAGTGGACGCAGTGGAAATTGCAGCCCAGCGTGCCCAGGGAAAAGACCGTAGTGCCGGGGAAAAAGTGGAAAAGGGGCTTCTTTTCGATGGGGTCCGCCGCAAGGGAGGAGACTTTACCGTAGTTGAGATTATATTCGGTGCCGGCGAGGTTCTGGTACATGCCGCACACGCCGTACTTATCGGGGGCAATCCGGCAGTGCCACTGGCAGATACCGCAGCGCACCCGGGAGTCCGGCAGCTTCTCGTAGAGCAAGGCTTCACGCATGGCTCATCCGCTCTCCTGATTTTTCTAATTATACCACTCAAAAGAAGCCGCCATATAGTAAGATTTAACGTTCTTTTCATTCTTGGTTGTTCATGATTATCGCTAACCTCACCCCCTGTATCCCCCGCTCCAATTTTGATAGTATTACTAAAGCCTTTATGCGAAAATTGGAGCGGGGGAGAGATTTTAAGAGAGGGGGTTTTGCCCCCTCTCTTTTTTCACTTACCCCCCTTGTGAAGGGAAGGGGCAGGGGATGGGTTACGATTAAACAATTCGTTATTATGTGAACCGAAAGCAAAGCAATCTTTCTCCGTAATGGCGGAGTTATGTTTGACACAGGGCATGCCTGATTGTTAGAATTAATCTTGGTTGTTTTAAGCTATAAATTAAGGAGGAAGCACCGCAAATGGACATGATTGTCTGCGTCAAGCAGGTAATTGACCCGGAAGCGCCCCCGGCGAGCTTCAAGATTGATGCCGCCAGCAATAAAGCCGTCATGGCAGGCGTGCCGCCGGTCATCGACCCCTACGGAGAGTTCGCCACCGAGGCGGCGCTCAAGATCAAGGACGCCAAGGGCGGCAAGCTCACCGCGCTCTGCCTGGGCAACGCCCTGCTGCGCGAAGTCGTCAAGAAGCCGCTTTCCATGGGAGCGGACGATCTGATACTGCTGGAAGACCCCGCCTTCACCGATGGCGACGCCTGGTCGACCGCCTATGCCCTGGCCGCCGCGGTCAAGAAAATCGGCAAGTTCGATATCCTGTTCTGCGGACGCGAAGCGTCTGATACCAACGCCGGCGAAGTAGGTCCCGCCCTCGCGGAAATCCTGGGCTTGCCCTGCGTCACGCTGGTCAAGAAAGTAGAAGTCCTCGATGGCAAAGTCAAGGTCGAGCGCATGACCGCCGACGGCTACGATGTCGTCGAAGTTACCCTGCCCTGCCTGCTCACCATCAGCAACGAAATCGGCGAGCCGCGCTATCCCACCATCAAGGGCATCATGGCTGCCAAGCGCAAAGAGCCTATCGTCTGGAAGCCTGCCGATATCGCGGTCGAAGCCGGGAAAATCGGCGCCGCCGGACAGCGCGCCAAGATGGCAAAACTGTTCCAGCCCGTCAAGGAAGGCAAGTGCGAAATGATGACCGGCGATACCCCGGAAGAAGCCGCCGTCAAGCTCGCGCTGAGACTCCGCGAAGCCAAGTTGATCTAACGACAGGTTTGAGGACTTAAGGAGGAAAATTACTCATGGCAGATAATAAAGGCGTAATGGTCTTTTGTGAAGTAGCTAACGGCAAGCTGGCGGGCATCGCTACCGAGGGACTCGGCGCCGGGCGTAAGCTGGCGGATACCCTCGGGGAAGAGCTTTCCGCGGTACTGATCGGCAGCGGCGTCAGCGCAGTTGCCGCAGACGCAATCAAATACGGCGCGAACAAGGTCTATGTCGTCGACGACGCGCTGCTTAACGAATATCACAACGATGTATTCATCGCCGCGATGGAGAAGGTCGCTAAACAGGTCAACCCCCAGATTATCCTGATGGGGCAGACTTCCATCGGGCGCGATATGGCGCCCCGGCTGGCGTTCCGGATGCAGACCTCGGCGACGCTGGACTGCATCGAGCTGGCGATCGATGCCGGCACGAAGCGCCTGCTCATGACCAAGCCGGTCTACGGCGGCAACGCCCGCGGCATCTTCACGATGGCAACTAACCCGCAGGTTGCTACTACCCGTATCAAGGCAATGACTCCCCTCGCCCCCGATACCGCCCGCACGGGAGAGGTCATCAAGGTTGACGCCGGGCTGCAAGCCGCCGCCATCAAAGCCAAGATGCTGCAGAAGGTGAAGGAAGAAGTCGCGGGTATCAAGCTGGAAGAAGCCCTCATCGTGGTCAGCGGCGGACGCGGCATCGGCGGACCTGATGGCTTCAAAATCCTCGCCGAACTGGCGAAACCGCTCAAGGCAGCCACCGGCGCTTCCCGCCCACCCTGCGATAACGGCTGGGTGCCGTCCACGATGCAGGTAGGACTGACCGGCAAGATTATCGCGCCGGAAGTCTACTTTGCCATCGCCATTTCTGGTTCCAGCCAGCACATGAGCGGCTGTTCCGGCTCCAAGAACATCATCGCCATCAACAAGGACCCGGAAGCCAACATCTTCCGCGAAGCCCGCTTCGGCGTGGTCGGCGATTGGAAGAAGGTTGTGCCCGCGCTCACCGCCAAGGTGAAAGAGATGGTCAGCGGCTAAACCTGCTGATTTAACTTAAAACAAGACCGTCCGGTTGGTGAAAAACTGACCGGGCGGTTTTTTTGTTTGGGGGGAGGACGGCTTCACTCTAATCGCTTTAAATAATTGTCCCTACTTGATACGCTGATTTATTGAACAGTCTGTCGATGAATCTTGAGTTGATACAAAGTATTTACGTATTTTCTTAAAATGCTTACATCATCATTTAGTAATGCATACTTCTCTTCAATGTCTGAAACCAAAGTACCAATTTGCTCATGAAGTGTTTGTAATGAATCTAATCTTTGTCGAGTATAGTGCCGAGTAACCTGTGGGAATCCGTAGTGAACACTACTAACCTCTTTTAATCTCTCCGAATGAGTACTCGCCACCGCGGTGAACTTTTCTGCATAATCAAGCTGATGGAACAGTATTATTTTAGTTAAATCTTCTTTAATAATTCTTTTACTCTGGTGTTCATCAAGATATACAAGAAATCTGTTAAACTGAAAAAGTTTCCGTTTGTAGGAAAGCAGCTGTTTCTTGTAAATTGTCAATTTTTGAAAAACCTTCCCGTTCCAATCTATGTATGAGTCAATACTCTTTTTCAGAGTACTTTTTATCTTGAGAAAAGCGAAGTCAAATTGCTCATCCGATAAATATCCATAAGTAGTCGTGGTGGTTTCGACCGAAGAATAACTTTGTTTATTTTCTATAACTTTGCGGCCAAGTCTCATAATTTCCGAAAACCCCAAAATCATAGCAGCAAGGTCTGTATAAAATTCATTTTCCTTTTCCTTATGACATAAACAGTGCAATACTACATGTGAAAATTCGTGAGCCATAATAGCTGCAAATACTTTGGGGTACTTCTTACAATTACGGCTCACTTTTACAGTGATGGGGAAATCCTGTAAACCCGATGTCCCATAAAAAGGTAGGTAACCTGGAATAGAAACTTGGGCAGTAATACCGCCAACACCTCGACCACTATGACTTGTTTTCACTAGATCATGACTTTCAAACGTGTCTGTAAACAATAGATTGACTGCTACGGGCAATCCAAGATAGCTCACAATCTTTTCTATGCTTTTCTTTATGTTTCCACCGAGCAATGGTTTATATACTACCTCAGATGGAATATCTCTTTTAATTCCCAAATAGTTGATTAACTCATCAATAGCGTCAGTTATATATTTATTATCTATATCAGGCATAATTTGTTATCTTTTACGTTAATAATATTTGCATTATCAATTCGGAAAACTCAATTACAATACTATATCATCTTATGCTTATACATGCTATAGTCTTTTTTAGTGTTCCTATCACTCAAAAGTCTTTTAGGTCTTTAAAGATGTTTCAGCTTCCATTTTGAGAAATCACTCGATGTATGTCACAAAATAAAAACCCCCTTCCCTGAAACTCACAGGGAAGGGGCGTGGGGTTGTTTATTCCAAATCCAAATGCTCTTTGATGGCTTTTTGCACCTGGTTCCGAAGTTCTTTGTCGTCCAGATGTCCCAGCGGTTTGCCCAGCCGCCTGGTAGATATTGTCCGTATCTGGTGCGCCATGATAATAGATTCTAAAGGCTGCCCTGCTTTCCCTTTAGCCAGCAGTACTTCCGAAGGGTACAGGTGGCGTTTCGTTGAAGTCAGGGGCAGGACGGTTACATTTCCAATAGTCTGATTGTATTCCTCATTACTGACTATCAACACCGGGCGTACGCCTTTTTGTTCTGCGCCTGTCACCGGGTCAAGGACGGCTTCCACGACTGCCCACTGGAATATCATCAGTTGATGCCTCTTGCCGTTTCCGCGTCAGCAGATTTGAAATCTGCTTCGACCTGCGCTACATCTTTCAGAAATAGCGGGTCTTTTGCCGCTTGCTGCCAGAGCGATTTGCGCGCCTGCCGCTTTAGCTCTTTCAACTCTTTTACGAGCGCCTGTTCGACAAGGGCATTCTTGCTGGACGCAATACCCTGAGCCATCATTTTATCCAATTCGTTAAGAACATTTGTATGTAGATTGAAGGTTGCCTTTTTGGTCTTCGTGCTCATATCACACACTCCCTTTGCAATCAGCATAGCAAATAATTCCATGATTAGCAAGCTGTTTATGGAAGTCCTTTATGCTTGCTTTTGTACCCTTCGACAGGCTCAGGGCGAGCGGAGAAAAACATTTAATCACAAACAAAAACCCCCTTCCCTGAATCCGCAGGGAAGGGGGCGAAGGGGGATAGGTTACATCTTTACTTCTCTTCTTTGGCGACTTCCTGTTCCTTCTGTTTCTCGGCGATTATCTTCTGCGAGATGTGCGCCGGCATTTCTTCGTAGCGCTTGAATTCCATGGTGAAAGTGCCGCGCCCCTGCGTCTTGGACTTCAGGTCGATGGCGTAGTGCTGCGCTTCTGCCAGCGGCACCTCGGCTTCAATCACGTTGTTGCCGCCTTCCGGATTCATGCCCAGCACGCGCGCCCGCTTGGTATTCAGGTCGGAGATAATATCGCCGGTAAGGTCGCCCGGAGCGGTCACCTTGAGGTCCATAATCGGCTCGATGAGGATGGGGTGCGCATTGGCGAAGCCCTTCTTGAACGCGCCCGCGCCGGCAATCTTGAAGCAGATTTCGGATGAATCGACCGGATGGAAGCTGCCGTCGAAGAGGGTCGCTCTGACGTCCACCACAGGGAAACGCGCCAGCGTGCCTTCCGCGAAGGCTTCATTGACGCCCTTTTCGACCGCCGGAATGAAGTTGCGCGGCACGGTGCCGCCTACTACCCGCTCGGCAAACTCGTTGCCGGTACCGCGGGGCTTCGGTTCCAGTTCCAGAAAGACGTGACCGTACTGACCGTGTCCGCCGGACTGTTTCTTATGCTTGTACTCCGCTTCGGTCTTCTGGGTAATCGTCTCTTTAAAAGGCACTTTGGGCGTGGAAAGCTCGACGCCGACGCCGAATTTCCGCTGGAGCTTTTCGCCAGCCACGGCAATCTGCGTTTCGCCGATGCCGGAGATGATGGTCTCGGCGGTGTCCATTTCGCGGCGCATGTGCAGGGTGGGGTCTTCTTCCACCAGCCTGGCGAGAGATGAACCCATCTTATCGATATCCGCCTTGGTCTTGGGATGGACGGCAAGGCTGAAGACCGGCTTGGGGAAGACGATGGGCGCCAGCTTGACCGGCTTGTCCTGCTTGCACAGGGTATCATTGGTGCTGGTCTGGGTGAGCTTGGCGACCACGCCGATATCGCCCGCCCGCACCTGCGGCACCGCTTCCTGGGTCTTGCCCCGCATCAGGAAAAGCTGCCCGATGCGCTCTGATGAGTTGTGATGGGAGTTCCACACCTGGGAGTTGCTCTCGAACACGCCGTTATAAACACGAAAATAGGTAAGCTTGCCGACGTACGGGTCGGCGGAAGTCTTGAAGACCAGCGCGGCAAGGGGAGCATCCTCTTTCGGCTCAACCAGGTCGTTGCCGACCTGGACTTTGACCTCTTTGGGCGCGGGTAGGAATTCACAAACGGTATCCATCAACTGGCTGATGCCGATGTTTTGCAGTCCGGACCCCGCCAGAACGGGAGTGATTTTGCCTGTCAGGATTGCCTTGCGCAGGTTTGCCTTGAGTTCCTCGAGAGTCAACTCTTCGCCGCCGAGGTATTTCTCCAGAAGCTTATCATCATTTTCAGCGATGGCTTCGACGAGCTTTTCTCTCTGTGCGCCGACCTGCTTTTCCAGTTCGGCGGGGACCGGCGATTCTTTCGCCGGGGTGCCGGTATAAGCCTTCTTCGTCAGAAGGTCGATAACGCCCTTGAAATCGGTGTGCGCGCCGATGGGTATTTGCACCGGCAGGCACTTGCTGCCGAATTTAGCCTGGATGCCCTCTACAGTGCGGAGGAAATCGGCGTTCTCGCGGTCCATCTTATTGACGAAAATGAGCCGGGCAAGTTTCGCATCTCCGGCGAAACCCCAGACCTGCTCGGTGCCGAACTCGGCGCCAGAAGCGGCATCGACGATGATAATCGCCGATTCGCAGACGCGGATGCCCGCTTTGACTTCGCCCACGAAATCGAAGTAGCCGGGGCTGTCCAGCAGGTTTATCTTGGTGTCTTTCCAGGTCAGCGGCAGGACGGAGAGGTTGATGCTGATACGGCGTTTCTGTTCATCCGGGTCGTAATCAGAGGTGGTGGAACCATCTTCGACTTTGCCCAGCCGGTTAATCACCCCGGCAGTAAACAGCACTGCCTCGGCTATCGAGGTCTTTCCGGCGTTAGCATGCGAAAGTAATACCGTGTTGCGAATGTTAGCCAGTCCATATTGCGCCATCTCGTCACCCACTTTACCAGATTTTTAAACCATTATACCCGCCTTGAGGCAGAGGCGGCAAGTTG
>JAQTVW010000146.1 GCA_028706655.1 Dehalococcoidales bacterium
TTTGGAGACAATTTTTCGACCCCGTCTTAATCGCGGTCCGCCATACCCTATCCGCAAACAGGTACAATCCCCAAAAGATTGGGATTTCTATAGAGAGTATGCCATCCTTGTCAAGGTATTATGAGGACTTTCGGTATGATTTTTGCAAAGCGTTTCAACGTCTTTGCCTTGCAACCTCTCCCATGGCAAGCGCTCCTGCCACAGATACATTATAGGAAGATATAAGCCCTTCCATTGGAATAAATGCAATAAAATCACATAGTTGCTTGATAAGTCGCCTCAACCCCGCACCTTCGGAGCCCAGGACCAGTGCACAATTTAACCCCTTGAAATTACTATCATAAATAGATTTGTCACCACTACCCTCTACCCCCGTGACCCAGACCCCCGACTCCTTGAGATATTCGAGCGTCCTGGCCAGATTTGTGACCTGAACTATAGGAAGGTATTCGGTGGCGCCTGCTGATGATTTCACCACAGCCGGGGTTACACCGACCGATTTGTCGCGGGGCATGATCACCCCATGGACGCCCATAAGATGGGCGGTCCTTATAAGTGAACCCAAGTTGTGCGGATCGGAGACATTATCGAGGACAAGGATGAAGGCCTTCTTCGCATCCTCAACCGAGCTCTTCAGCACCTGTTCGAGCTCGGCATAAGGGTAAGAATCGACTCGAGCGGCAACGCCCTGGTGCTTGTCGGTGCGGGAGAGCGCCGCTATTTCCTGTTTTGATACGAAGCCCACCTTCGCCTTGCGGCGAGCCGCCTCTTCGCAGATCTTCGCGACCGTCAATTCCCTGCGACCGAGTGAGATCATCACCTCGTGGCAATTCCTGCGACCTGCCCTCAGAGCCTCGATGACCGGGTTCACGCCGTAGATGATCTCGGTGCGTTCCATACGCGCAGCGCGCGTCACTTCTTCTCCCTCAGCTCGCGTTCCTTCTTCGTCTCGTCGATCACCTTCTGTGAGATATGCGCTGGTATCGGCTCATAGTGGCTGAACTTCATGGAGTAGCTTCCCGCCCCGCTGGTGATAGACTTCAGCGCGGCGGAATACTGATAAAGTTCCGCGAGCGGGATCTTCGCTTTGATCATTCCGGAGTCCATGCCGCTGACGCGACCGCGGCGCTGGCTGATGTCGCTGGAGAGATCGCCCATATACTCCTGGGGAGCGTAAACCTCGAGATCGACATAAGGTTCAAGGAGCTGCGGCGCAGCCTCCGCCATCGCGTTCTTGAAGGCAAGCGAACCCGCTATCTGGAACGACATGTCGCTGGAATCAACGTCGTGATAGGAGCCGTCATAGACGGTGACGCGCATATCGACTACAGGATAACCCGCGAGCGTCCCCTTCTGCACTGATTCGCGCACGCCCTTCTCCACGGCAAGGACGTACTTGGCAGGGATCGCGCCGCCGACGATTTCATCGACGAACTCAAAGCCTCCGCCCGACGGCAACGGCTCGAGTCTGAGCCAGCAGTCGCCGTACTGTCCGTGGCCACCCGACTGTTTCTTGTGCTTGCCCTGCTTCTCGGACTTCTTGGTGATGTGCTCCCTGTACGGTATGTGCGGTTTGCCTAGATCGACCTCGACGCCGAAGCGATCGTGAAGCCTCTTGACCATTACGTCGATCTGGACCTCCCCCATAGCCGTGACGATCGTTTCAGAGAACTCCTTGTCGATATGATAGGTGAAGGTCGGATCGATCTCGGTGAGTTTCGAGAGGCCGATGCCCAGCTTGTCCTGATCCTTCTTGGATTTCGGCATCACCGCCATGGGGACGACCGGCGCGGGAAAGGCGATCGGATCGAGCGTCAGCGCATCGTTCTTGACCGTGAATATGTCGTTGATCCTGGTGCTCTTGAGTTTCGCGATCGCCGCGATGTCGCCCGCGAGCGCCTCCTCCGTCTCCATCCGCTCCTTGCCGCGCATCTGGAAAAGATGGCCCATTCTCTCGGAAGTACTCTGCGTTCCATTGTAGACGTCATCGCCTGATTTCACCGTCCCTGAATAGACGCGGAAGTAAAACACATCCCCGATGCCGGGATACGACGTGGTCTTGAAGACGCGGGCGAGCAGAGGACCGCGCGCATCCGCCTTGAGCTCCACGACGGAACCGTCCTTCTTTTTTGCCTTCACCAAAGGCATATCCGCAGGCGAAGGGAAGTTTTCCACAATCATGTCGAGAAAGGCGTCGAGCGCAGCGCCGCTGTGGGCGCTGCCCATGAATACGGGCGAGAACGCGCCCGAGGCGATGCCCTTTGTGAGACCGGACTTAATCTCCTCCTCCGACAACTCGCCGGATTCCAGGTATTTGTTGAGGAGAACTTCGCTGGTCTCGGCGACCGCCTCGATGAGAGCGGTTCGTTTCTCCTTGGCCTTCTCCGCCATATCCGCCGGAACGTCGGAGACCTTTCCGCCCTCGTAGGCCTTCATCTTGAGTATGTCGACCACCCCCTTGAAACCGGTGCCCGAGCCTATCGGCAACTCCATCAACACCGCCGACGAAGAGATCCTCTCCTTTATCGACGCAAACGCGGCC
>JAQTVW010000147.1 GCA_028706655.1 Dehalococcoidales bacterium
TATCGAGGTCAATCAAGACCTGCACGTAAAGCAGGTCGAGAATATCGTGAAGGCCGCAAAGCTCATCATCGCCGCCCTCAATACGGACGGCAAGATACTCGTATTCGGCAACGGCGGCAGCGCCGCGGACAGCCAGCATATAGCGGCCGAGTTCGTCGGAAGGTTCAAAAAAGAGAGAAAAGCCCTGCCGGCCATAGCGCTCACCACCAACACGTCCACCCTCACGGCGATAGCGAACGATTACGATTACGATGCCGTCTTTTTGCGGCAGGTGGAAGCTCTGGGCAAGGAAGGCGACATAGCGATCGGACTCTCGACGAGCGGCAATTCTAAGAACGTCACGGGCGCCCTGGAAAAAGCGAAGTCTCTCGGGATGAAGACGATAGGCCTGACGGGAGCGTCCGGAGGCGATATGAAAGCCCATTGCGACGTCCTTATAGCGGTAGGGTCGAAAAATACACCGCGCGTCCAGGAATCGCATATGCTCATATATCATATAATATGCGAACTCGTCGAAGGTGCTTTATTCAAATGAAGAGTAAATTAAAAAGTGCCGCGGAGGCCGCAAAGATAATAGCCCGCCTTAAAAAGCAGGGCAAGCGGGTGGTCTTTACCAACGGGTGCTTCGATATACTGCACGTCGGGCACGTCGAATACCTCTCGCGCGCTAGGAAAATGGGAAACGCGCTCGTCATAGGGCTTAACGGCGACATATCGGTGCGCAGCCTGAAGGGCAAAGGCAGGCCTGTAAATAACGAGAAGGACCGGGCTAAAGTTTTATCGGCGCTCGGCTTTGTCGATCACATAGTCATATTCAATGAAGATACACCCGAGAAATTGATACGCAAACTTGTCCCCGACGTTCTCGTTAAAGGCGCGGACTGGAAAAACAAGACCGTATCCGGCGTAGATTTCATAAGATCCCGCGGCGGAAAGGTGATATTCATACCGTTCGTGAGCGGTTACTCGACAACGTCCATCCTGAAAAGGATCGCGCGGGACTAGGCTATGAAAAACAAATTATACCGGATAATAGACGCGAACCTGAACCGTTCGCGCGAAGGTTTGAGGGTCTGCGAGGACATAGCGCGTTTCGCGTTAAATTCGAAAACTCTCACAGAGGAATTGAAAGCGGCCAGGCACGGGATATCTGATATAGTGAAAAAACATTCCGGGCATCTGGAACGGCTGTCGGCGGCAAGGAATTCCGACGATGACGTTTTGAGGCGCTCCGCTTCCGCGAGCGAAATGAAAAGATCGTCATTGGGCGACATTTTCGCGGCAAATATAGAGCGCGTGAAAGAATCCCTGCGCGTCCTGGAAGAATTATTCAAATTGATCGACAATAAAAGCTCTTCTCGATTTTGCGGCCTTAGGTTCAAGGTTTACGCGATAGAAAAGAAGGCGTTAAAGAGGTTGAAGTGACACAGGTAAATATTGCGAGGAGCGGGCGGGTTTCGCCGGAAGTGAATAAAGCGGCAAAAGAAGAACGCCTGTCTGCCGATATAATAAGAAAAGGCCTTTCTGACGGCACGATAGTCCTGCCTAAAAATAAAAACCGCCCGCTTGCAAAGCCTTGCGCCATCGGTAAAGGGCTTAAAACCAAGATAAACGCAAATATAGGGACATCCAAAGACTCGTCGAGCATAGCGGGCGAGATCAAAAAGATGAAGGCCGCGATAGAGGCCGGCGCTGATGCTATCATGGACCTTTCGACGGGCGAGGCGATAAACGAAACGCGCAGGAAGATCCTCGAGGAGTCGACGGTGCCGGTCGGGACCGTCCCCATGTACGAAATAGTCGTGTCGGGCCTGAAGCGATTCGATTTCGTTAAAAAGATACCCGCGGATTACATGCTTGGGGTGCTCGAGAGCCAGGCAAAAGAGGGCGTGGACTTCTTCACCATCCACGCCGGTGTTACCTCGCAGGTCGTAAAAGTCCTGAAAAATAACCCGCGCATACTCGATATAGTGAGCCGCGGCGGCGCGTTCCTGGCCGAATGGATGATAGAGAACGACCGCGAGAACCCATTTTACGAACATTTTGACAAAGTCATCGACATAGCCAAGCGCTACGACGTTACGCTGAGCCTGGGCGACGGCCTGAGGCCGGGGGCGGTGGCGGACGCTACCGACTCACCTCAGATCATGGAGCTCCTGACGCTGGGCGAACTGCAGAAGAGGGCGCTCGCCAAAGGCGCGCAGGTGATGATAGAAGGGCCGGGCCACGTCCCGATCGACCAGATCGAGGCCAATGTGCTGCTCGAAAAGTCCGTCTGTAACGGCGCACCGTTCTATGTCCTGGGGCCGCTCGTCACAGATGTAGCTCCGGGATACGACCACATTACCGCGGCCATCGGCGGCGCCATCGCCGCAAGTAAAGGCGCGGATTTTCTGTGTTACGTCACTCCGGCAGAGCACCTGCGGCTTCCGTCGGTGGAGGACGTGAGGGAAGGCGTCATAGCCTCGAAGATAGCGGCGCATGTTGCCGACATCGCCAAAGGCGTGAAGGGCGCGATCGACTGGGATATCGCCATATC
>JAQTVW010000072.1 GCA_028706655.1 Dehalococcoidales bacterium
GAAAACCGGTTTGACCAGCTCCGAGGAAAAGAACAGAACCTGTCGAGCGTTGTGCGCTTGGATGATGCGAGCCAGTTCTTCCAGATAGCTAATACGGAAACCGTTGCCCAGGAAAACCAGCCCGAAGCAGCCATCAATTTCCGGTTGGTAGGGGTATTCATGCTTACTTGTATTTATCGTCATTTTCAAACGTGCGCCTTCCCGGTTAACCTGGACAACTGCTTGTTCCCGTTCACCTTTTGCCAAAGTAAGCAAATCGCGGGCTTGCGGGCGGCTGGACACTGGAATACCGTTAACACGGGTAATCACATCGCCCGGCTTGATGCCGCTGAAATATGCAGGGGAGTTCTTCATTATGCCAATGACGGTAGCCACATTCTTGCGTTCGTAGTAGCGGTTTTCCTCGTACATCGCCGGGATATTCACGATGGGAAAATCATAATTATTCCTAAGGTCTCGCACCGCAGTAACTACCTGTGACCACAGATCATCGAGATTGAATATTTCTTTATCCGAAAAATAACTGGTGTACCCGGGTAAATTCACCTGGACGATATGCGGGTCGAAGCGGGCAACATAGTCAATCGTTGCTTTCAAATCAGCAACCGCCGCCGGGATACCGTTCGCTGGCCAGGGGACGATGACGGCGGCAAAGGGTATGCCCGCTTTTTTCAATAGCGGCAATGCTTTTATCACCCTCTCCGGTATTTTATCCGCCATCAGTGCTTCCCGCCGCTCCGGCCGGCATGAGTTCAGCGACAGATAGAGATAGACCGGCTTGACCTCAGCCAGAGAGGAAATCATTTCCGGCGTCAGGCTGCAGCCATTGGTGGTAATCCGGAATGGCTTAGCGGTCTTTTTACGCAGCAGGCGGAGCGTTTCGATAAACTGCGGGTGAATCGTAACTTCGTAAACGGAGTTTGCTGCAGGCAACAGACTTCTGCCCGAATCCGGCGAATAGTAAGCTAACCTGGTTTTTAACTCTTCAATGCCGGCATCAGGCATTCTTGCACCGGCGGGCGTTTCAGGGAGATTCCCCTTATTACAGCAAAAGACGCAATCGCAATTACACCGGCTGCCGAGGTATTCAAACACGTCCCGAGGATCGCCGGCGCCGGCAACTGTCCAGTCCGCGAGGTTTTTCAGCCGGAATCCGTCTACTGTGACCTTCTGACCGTCCCTTTCAAATTCAACCACTTCGAGCAATGATTCCATGGTTTTCTTTACCAGGTCGATCCGCGGCTCAGAAAACGCCGTCTGGATATTGCTCTGATAGCCGGGATTCGTTTCAGGTTGAGCCAACAGCTTCGGCGTTTCTTTGTTGGGAAATATCCGGTACTGGTTGGCGCGGTCCATCAGCCAGCGGAACGAATCCGGCGCCAAATCCTGCCCTTTTTCCAGCGGGACTGCCACGTTGAAAACGGCTTCTAGTATAGCTCTGATAAGCTCGGCGGGACGGTGCGCATACTCCCCGGTCTTGTTTTGCGGCAAGTCCAGTTTATAACGAAAGGCGAATTCATCGTTCACTAATGGATACCCTGTTACACCTGCTGCGGGGGAAATTCAACGCGCTCTTGCCCGCCCGCGAATCATTTTCGTGATGTCGTTGATGCTATCGAGGGTTTCCAGATTGAGCATCATATCAATCAGTTTTGCCGATTTCTGGGGCGAGTACCTGGTTTCCAGCAAGTCCATGGCTTTGGTGACCAGCACCGGCTGCCACTCCTCAGGAGTCACCACAAATTCCCGGGCTATCATATCTACGGACGTTTGGAATTTCTTCTTGTTTTTCAGATTTATGGTTACGCTCGCGGCAAACTCGTTTAACTTGTCATCAGGCACAACGCTGATTTTGGTCATCAATCCCTGAATATCAGGGCTATTTACCTTTGCGTCAGTAAATTGAGACTCCATGGCATTGTTTTCGATAAATGCCATTGCCGCGCAGCAGCGGACGCTGAACTTCCCTTCCAGCCCGGTTTTCGGAGCTAGTTTGCCGGCAATCTGGATTGCCATCGGAAAGACTTTTACTTCAATCGATTCAATATCAGCCAGCGCGGGATGGTATTTCTGGCATAATTCTATCACGCAGCTGATGGTGGAATGGGTATAATAACAGGAAGCATAGCGCTTGTACAAAACTTCATCAATCTTGAACTTGTCCCGCAGCGTAATCTGGGTTTCATCGAATTTCTGGGGAGCATAGACTTTGCCGAAACCGAACGGACCTTCCAGGATTTCCCGCGGCGCGGTAAAGCCGCCGTTGGCAAGGATAGCCGCCAGCGCCCCGTTCTGAGCGCCTTTGCCGGCATGGAGCGGTTTGCACATCGTGCCGAAAGATTGCTGTACACCGAACGCCTGCGTCCCGGCGATGCCGAAAGCATTGATAATCTTGTTGACATCAAGCCCGAGAATTTTGGCGGCAGCCGCCGCGCCCGCAAAACCGCCGAGCGTAGCAGTAGAGTGCCAGCCCGCGCGATAGTGCGCCGGGTTGATTGCCTCGCCGATACGGACTTCGGTTTCTATCCCGGCGACAATCGCCTCGATTAGTTTCTTGCCATTGCCCCCAAAATACTCGCCAAGACCGACCACAACAGGCAGCACCGGCACCGAAGGATGGCCGAGCATGCCCGTCGGGTGGACATCGTCATAGTCTAATATGTGGGAGGCGTGCCCGTTGAATAAAAGCGCGTTGAGCAGGTCAACTCTTTTACCGCTAAAAAGTACGGTCGCCTGCGGTTTGCCCAGATAAGGCGCCAATGCATCCGTCAGGATGCTCAATTCGGCGGCACGGCTGGCAGATGCGCCTACCGTCACTGCCACCCAATCCAGCAGGCACAGCTTGGCTTTCGCGATACTCTTCCGGGGTATCTTTTGATACTTGATTTCGTGTATTCTTTCGGCTAATATCTCAGTACTTTTTATCATGTGCTAAGTATAAGGGATAACCTGAACATTTTTCAACACTTTTACGGTTTGCGAAACGGACGTGGAATTACTGCAAACGGGTTGACATGAATTGAGGGATATGGTATACCACTTAGATATAATATATAATGTTCAATTATCCCCTCCCCTGAATAAAGGGGGATGCTAGTCAGAGAAATATTGTTGCAGTGACACAAAGCAAACTTTAGAGACCACATTTTATGCAGTTTTCCGACAATATTTCGTTTATATCTAATTAATTACATAAGGAGGTGAGGTGTATAGGGATTTAGGCACATACTCTTCCGAATAATCATGTGCTATTAATATCCAATAGCACACTTGTCAGACTTATCCGAGGAAAATGGAACAAGGAGTAAAATGAAGAAAAGCATAATCGTATTGTCCTGTCTTATCATGGTAATCGTGCTGGTCGCCGGTCTTGTTGGTTGCAGCACCCCGGCACCGACCACCACAGCACCGACGACTCCTGGCGTCACCACGCCGGGAGCCACCACCCCGAAACCGACGACACCGGCAGTCACCACCCCGGCAACCACGAAGCCGGCAACCACCCCCGCCGCCAACGTCATGAAGTGGAAGTTCCACACTCACCTGCAGCCCACCGAGATGGACTACAAAGTCCTGAGCATAATCTGCGATGACGTCAACCTGATGACGGACGGGCAAATCGAAATCACGATCTACCCGGCAGCCGCCATCGTCCCGGCGACCGAGCAGATGGATGCTGTCGGCAAGAACGCCATCCAGATGCAGTACTCCACCGGCTCCTACAACGCGGGCACAAGCCCCGAGCTCGATACCGAGACCGGTATGCCGATGACCTGGAAAGGTCTCGATGATATGCTGGTCATCCTCTATGAGCGCGGATTCGAGGACTTAATCCGCAAGACCTATGCCGAGAAATACAACAACCACCTGATTGGACTGGTGGCTGTTTCCGGCCTCGGAGCAATCTTCAGTAAACCCATCAATTCCTACGCTGATTTCAAGGGCTTGAAGATTCGTACCTTCGGTTCACTGGCGAAATGGTTTGAGACAATGGGCGCCACCCCGGTATATGTACCGGGTAACGAAATTTATACCGGACTTCAGCTCGGTACCTTCCAGGCAGCTACCTGGGGTGCTGAGAACGGCATGGCCGCCAGAGGGTTACATGAGGTTGCCAAGTACTTCCTCGTCCCGAAACCGGTGGTAACCCATCAGAACGCCATTTCCATGAACCTCGACTTGTGGAAATCGCTTTCCCCGAAACTACAGAAAATCGTGACCTCCGTAGTCAGAAATGATTCGATTACCCTGGTCACCAAGGGTCTGGCGGAAGATGCCAGAATCTGGTCCACCGTCATGGTCCCGGCGGGTTGTAAGTACAACTACATGGGTCCAGAGGACATCACCAAGATGACCACTGCCGCCGAAACCGTCTGGACTGATATCGCCAAGAAGAGCCCGCGCGCCAAGGAAGCCGTGGGCATCGTTACCGACTACCTGAGAGACAAAGGCTATACTACTTACGACGTCAAGAATATCCAGTAACATCATCCGTAGAGTAACCAAAGGGTACGAAATCCCCTCCCCGCCTTAATCGACGGGGAGGGGAACCGATTAAGAATCTGGAACTTCTCTTATTGTTTACATCATTGATAGATTATAAAGTAAAAGAATCAATACTCGTCCCTTACTTAATCTGAAACAGAAAGGCGCTTGGTAGGAGACTGATGGATATATTTTCGCGTTTCGCGTGGATTATTGACCGCATCAGTGAATGGATGGGCAAATTTTTCAGTGTGTCTATCTACGCGCTGATGTTAATCGTATCATACGAAGTGGTAATGAGGTATGTTTTCAATGCTCCCACCAGATGGGCGCACGAGTCCTCCGGCTTTTTACTTACGATTGCAGTACTCATGGGGATGGCTAACACTCATCGACTCCGCGGGCATATTAACGTAGATGTCCTCCTGAGTCGTTTCTCCCCCAGGACAGCCACTATCATCGGACTGGTGACCGTACCTCTCTTCTTTTTTTTCTGTGTGGTAATGCTGTTGAAGACATGGGATTTCGCCACGCTCTCCCTCTCCCGTTTACAGCATTCTGATACAACATGGGCGCCGCCATTATATCCTTTCAAACTCCTAATGCCGATAGGATTCTCCATGCTGATTTTGCAGGGAATTTCCAACGTGATACATGACATTAAAAAGATTCGGACGGGCAAAGAATGAGCATTGAACTTATCACATTACTGATGTTCGTTTCCCTTATCGTCCTGCTTCTTACAGGACTACCGTTAGCTTTCACCCTCGGTTCGATTGCCGTAGGCTTCGCTATCTGGTTATGGGGAATCCAGTCTCTGTACACCTTCCCGAGTATAATGTTTGCCGGTTTAAACAACTTCATCCTGGTCGCTCTCCCCCTTTTCATCCTCATGGCAAACGTACTGGAACGTTCCGGTCTTGCCGAACAACTTTATGCGACGTTGTACAAGTGGACCGGGGCGATGGGAGGCGGGCTGGCGATTGGTACTATTGTAGTCTGCACGATTTTCGCCGCAATGTCCGGCATTACCGGCGCCGCCTGCGTTACCATGGGATTGATAGCGCTTCCCTCAATGTTAAAGTTCGGATATAACAAGGATATCGCTCTGGGTTCGGTGGGAGCCGGGTCAGCTCTGGGGACCCTTATTCCGCCAAGCATTACCATGGTTATTTATGCTTACATGACCGGTGACTCGGTGGGAAAAATGTTTGCCGGCGGAGTTTTTCCCGGCGTGTTGCTTTCTGGTCTATTCATGCTTTATATCGGGATAAGATGCCGTATTCAACCCCATATGGGACCTCCGTTGCCCATAGAGGAACGGGCTACCTGGAAGGAAAAATTTATCTCCCTGCGGAACATGATACCTGCCGTGGTCTTAATCGGACTGGTACTGGGAACAATTTTTACCGGGATAGCCACTCCTTCTGAAGCTGCGGCGGTAGGCGCTTTGGGTGCTATCATCATCGCCCTGTTCTATCGCAACCTTAAATTTAAAGACTTTAAAGAAGCCGGCTACCGGACGATAAACGCCACCTGTATGGTGATGATTATCCTGGTTGGAGCGAACATCTTTACCAACGTCTATATTGCACTGGGCGCTCCGGATATCGTCAAATCGTTCATCCTGGATCTTCCCATCGGTAAATACGGCGTCCTCATCATGATGCAGCTCTCTCTTTTCCTGCTGGGGTGTCTCCTCGATCCAACCGGCATTATCATGATTACCGTCCCCGTATATGTTCCAATCATCAGGGCACTGGGATTCGACAGCGTATGGTTTGCGGTGCTGTTCATCGTCAATATGGAAATGAGCTATCTGACACCGCCTTTCGGTTTCAACTTGTTCTATCTCAAGAGCGTCGCCCCGGGGGATATCACCATGGGAGATATTTACCGCTCCGTCTGGCCGTTCGTTGCGTTACAGGCTGTGGGACTGGCTTTATGCATGATATTCCCCCAGATTATCCTGTGGCTGCCCAGAGTTTTTCTGGGATAATAAAAAATACAAAATCAAGCAGATATTAGGAGGAAATTGTGGCAAATACCGAGGCATCAAAACTGGCAGCTCTGGAGAAGAAAATCCAGGAGCTTGCGGATAAAGAGGAAATCCGCGACCTGCTGGCGCGCTATTCTTTCTGCTGTGACCTTAACCGCAACGACGACCTGGTTGAATTGTTCACAGAAGACGGCGTCTTCGCCACTGACGCCGAAGGCAAATGGTCTGCCGCCCGGGGCAGAGCCGCCATCAAAGACCATTTCGAACATCCGCTGCATCAATCGCTCATCTTCAAATCACAACACCTCATGCTGGACCACATCATCGAGGTGAACGGCAACAAAGCTACTGCCGTCGGCTATCTGCTGCTCACCGACCGGTGGGTCGGCGGTTATGGTATTTTCCGCTGCGCTATCCGCGCCTGGAAACTCCAACGGGTCAACGGTCACTGGCTCATTAAAGAAGCCCGGTCTATCGGCATGGGTGATGGCTGTGAAAAGCTCGTCCCTGAAGATCTGACCAAGATTTGCTAACCTGACCAGAACAGAGTTCGTTATAGGAGAGACGCATGGTAACCAATGCGGCATCCAAACTGGCAGCTCTGGAAGAGAAAGTCCAGGAGCTTGCGGACAAAGAAGAAATCCGCGATCTGCTGGCTCGTTATTCCTTCTGTTGCGACCTCAACCGCAACGAAGACCTGGTGAATTTATTCACAGAAGACGGCGTCTTCGCGACGGATACGGAAGGCGTCTGGTCATCGCACAAGGGCAGACCGGCTATCATGAAATACTTCAACCTGCCGCTGCACCAGGAACTCGTCTTCAAATCACAGCACCTCCTGCTGGACAATGTCATAACAGTGAACGGCAATAAAGCCACCGCCGTGGGTTATATCCTGCTGACCGACAAATGGGTCGGCGGTTACGATATCTTCCGCTGCGCTATCCGGTCATGGGCATTCCAGCGGGTCAACGGGCACTGGCTCATCAAAGATGCCAAGTCCGTCGCCATGGGCAACGGCTGTGAAAAACTGGTCCCCAAAGACCTGACAAAAATCGAAGGCTGATTACCCCGAGATGTTCTTGATCCTGACGTAATGAAGAGGTAATAACAATGAACAATAACCGCATGCCCGGCTACGCCGGTAAGATGCTCAGGGTCGACCTGAATCGGGGTTCGTTCAAAGAAGAGCAGCCGGATGAGGCGACGCTCCGCAAGTACGTCGGCGGGACGTGCCTCGGTACCAAATACCTCTATGAAGAAGTATCACCGGGCATCAAGTGGTCTGACCCGGCAAACAAAGTAATCATCGCAACCGGGCCGCTTTCCGGCACCCGGATGAACGGCTCGGGCACGTTTGCGCTGGTCACCAAAGGCGCTATGACCAACGGCGCTACTTCCACTCAAGCCAATGGTTACATGGGCGCTTATATGAAGTTCGCCGGTTTCGATGGCGTTATCCTGGAGAATGCCTCTCCCAAGTGGGTATATCTGTATTTACATGACGGCGTTGCCGAACTCAAAGATGCATCCGCCCTGAAAGGCAAAGACACCTGGGAGACCGCCGAAGCGATACAGAAAGAACTGGGCAAAAGCGAGCGCGAAATCAGTGTCTTCAGCATCGGTCCCGCAGGGGAAAACCTCGTTAGATTCGCCTGCCTCGCCGGCGACCGCGGTCATGTGGCGGCGCACAATGGGATAGGCGCGGTGCTGGGCTCCAAGAAAATTAAAGCCATCGTCGCCGGGCGCGGCGATGGTACTTTCGCCGTCCATGACAAAGACGGCGTTTCCGCCGCGGCTAAAGACATCATGGACCGCATCAAGGCGACCGCAGGCGGCAAAGCTGCCTTCGAATGGGGCACTCTGCTGGGTTTTGAAACCCTGACTCCGGTCGGCATCCTTCCGCTGCGTAACTACACCACGAGCGTCTTCGCCGATCAGGACAAGTTCGCCCGGTTTGCCGGCAAGTACATCCGCGACAGTTTCTCCGAGAAGCGGGGACCGTGCTGGGCTTGCCAACAGCACCACTGCGATGTGTTTAAATTCCGCGAAGGTCCCTACGCCGGGCAAATCGGCGAGGAACCGGAATATGAATGTCTCGCCGCCTGGGGCGCGGTAACCGGCCCTAACGAGGTGGCAGACGCCATCCATATCAGCTGGCTGAATGACCGCCTTGGCATGGATTGTAATGAGGCTGGTTGGGTCATCGGACTGGTGCAGGAGTGCTACGAAAAGGGCATCCTGACGAAAAAACAGACCGAGGGTCTGGAGATGACCTGGGGTAACGCCCCGGCAATCGAAGCGATGCTGGGCAAAATCGCCCGGCGCGAAGGCTTCGGGAATGCTTTAGCCGATGGCGTCAGGCAAGCGGCGCAGGCTATCGGAGGAGACGCCCCCAACATGGCAGTCTATACCCTGAAGGGCAACACGCCGCGCAGCCACGACCACCGCGCGCTGTGGTTCGAGTTCCTGGACACCGTGGTTTCGAGCGCGGGCACCATCGAGTCCAGTTTCAGCATCACTCCGCCCAACCTGGGATTTTTAGGCGTGAAGCCGGACTTTTCCGCGTTTTCATCTAATCCGGATGACGTCGTTGATGTGGGCACGAAAATCAAGGGAACCGCCCAGTTCGAGGACTCGGCAGGCGTCTGCCGCTTCAACGTGAGAAACAATGTGCCCCAGCTATGCCAAGCGCTCAGCGCAGCCACCGGCTGGGACTTCACTACTGAGGAATCTATGCTCGTCGGACGGAGGGCAGTCAACCTGATGAAGGCTTTCAACCTCCGCGGCGGGATGGGTCAGGAACTTGATATGCCATCGCCGCGGTACGGTTCGGTGCCGGTAGACGGTCCCGCCAAAGGGCGCGATATCATGCTCCACTGGGACAAGATGCGCCGCGATTATTACGAGCGTATGGGGTGGGACAGACAGACCAGTAAACCGTTGCCGGAGACATTGAAGAAGCTCGGACTGGATTTTGTCGTTGCCGATTTGTGGGGCAAGCGTTAATCCTGCATTCGGTTCGGTGATTTAATTCGAGCTTTATTAAGTTACAGAGCAGCGCCCGCCCGGTAGCCTTCGCGAATGGCCTGCTCCAATCGCCGCGGGGACGCCGCATCGCCGATTAAATATGTCTCGCGGACTTTGTCCCGCAGTTCGTCATATAGTCCTGCCTGCGCGGTCAGCCCCAGCGCCAACACCACCTTATCCCCCGCCAGTTCCACCTGTTTTCCATTACTGTCAACGGCGGTCACTCCGCTATCGGTAATGGCAATGACTTTAAGACCGGTGCGTATCTCGACATTA
>JAQTVW010000148.1 GCA_028706655.1 Dehalococcoidales bacterium
GCCGTTCAATCACGGCCTTCGCGCGTAAAATAATTTTTCCCCGCCCAGTCTCATAGGCGTTTTTAATGCCTTCCTTGCCGCAAATAATGCCTCCGGTCGGAAAGTCCGGGCCCTTGACATATTTACGCAGATCCTTAATGGTCGCGTGAGGATTGTCAATTAAGTGACAGATGCCGTCAACCACCTCGCCCAAATTGTGCGGCGGCATGTTGGTCGCCATCCCGACGGCAATGCCGCTGGACCCGTTGATCAACAAATTCGGCAATACCGCCGGCAAAACGCTCGGTTCCTGAAGAGTGGCATCAAAGTTCGGAAGAAAATCAACCGTGTTTTTATCCAAATCTGCCAACAGCTGCGCCGCAATCGCGGCCAGCCGTGCTTCGGTATACCGCATGGCTGCAGCGCAATCGCCGTCAATAGAGCCGAAGTTCCCCTGCCCATCGACCAGCGGATAGCGCAAAGAAAATGTCTGCGCCATGCGCACCATCGTGTCATAAACTGCCGTGTCTCCATGAGGATGATATTTACCCAGAACCTCGCCGACGATACGCGCGCTTTTTTTGTAGGCCTTGCTGTGATCCAGGCTCAGGTCCTTCATGGCAAAAAGAACGCGCCGGTGGGCCGGCTTCAATCCATCACGGACGTCCGGCAGCGCCCTGCCGACAATGACGCTCATGGAATACGCAAGATAAGAACTCTTCATCTCATCTTCGATGAAGACCGGAATAATTTTTTCTTTAATCGCCTGACTGTTCATTGCTCCAGAACCTTTCCTCTGTTACGCGCCCATGGAGAGCGGCCGCACAGGATTATATGTCCAAATTTTTTACGTCGTGGGCATGAGACTCAATAAATTCTCTCCGTGGCTGAACCTCGTCTCCCATTAAAATTTCAAACATCGAGTCCGCCTCCACCGCATCCTCCAAACACACCTGAAGAATGGTCCGACGGGCAGGATCCATGGTCGTTTCCCACAGCTGCCCCGGATTCATTTCCCCAAGACCTTTATAGCGCTGCAAATGAATGCCTTCCTGCGCCTGGCCTTTGACAAAATCCAAAACCTCTTTCAAGGAGAGAAACTCGTGTTGATTGCCGTCCTCTTCAATCAAAAACAACGGCTTCAGCGCTGGGCCCTTTTCCGGAGAGCCCGTATCATATTCTTTTCGCGCCGCCGGTTTAACATAGTCTCGCAGGGACAGCCCGAGTTTATCGAATTTTTCTTCGATCGTTTCTAGCTCCTCGGCCTCGTAAATCTCCACATACTGGGCGTCTTCCTCGTCTTTGGTCACCAGGGCCAAGGCCTTGTCGTCTGCAACCAAACGACTGCCGTCTTTGCCATTAACCTGATATTTAGGAAGCTTTTTTGTTTTCACATTCATCTCTTTAATGTACTCATTAAAGTCAATGCCTCGCTTTTTCAATAAGTCAATCAAATGCGCGGTCTCAGTTAATGAGCCCATAATGTCTTTGAACTGCGCAGCGCTGTAGCCTTGTTTGTCCTTGATCCGCGACAACTTCAATCCTTCGATCCCCAAATCCAGCAACAAATCAACCATCTCCTCTTCGGTTTCAATATACTCCTCTCGCTTGCCGCGTTTCACTTTATACAACGGCGGCTGGGCGATATACACATGCCCCAACTCAATCAGCGGCTTCATCTGGCGATAAAACAGCGTCAAAATCAGCGTCCGAATATGCGACCCGTCAACATCAGCATCGCACATAATAATAATTTTGTTATACCGAAGCTTGTCTACGGAAAAATCTGTTCCCACGCCAGTGCCCAGCGCGGTAATAATGGTACGGATTTCCTCGTTGCTTAAAATTTTATCCAGCCGGGATTTCTCGACATTTAAAATTTTTCCTTTCAATGGAAGAATGGCCTGAAAATTCCGATCCCGCCCCTGTTTGGCTGACCCGCCAGCCGAATCCCCCTCAACCAAATATAATTCACAGAGGGCCGCATCTTTCTGTGAACAGTCTGCCAGCTTGCCGGGCAAGCCCCCGCTTTCCAGCGCCCCTTTGCGTCGTGTCAGCTCGCGCGCCTTACGTGCCGCTTCTCGGGCGCGGGAGGCCATGACAACCTTAGAAATGATCTTGTTCGCCACGGTCGGATTTTCTTCAAAGAAAATATTCAACGCCTCCAGCGTCGCTGATGCCACAATGCCTTCCACCTCAGAATTGCCCAATTTTGTTTTTGTCTGCCCTTCAAATTGCGGTTGAGAAATCTTAATACTAATCACCGCCGTCAATCCCTCGCGCGTATCGTCTCCAGAAATAATGACGGTGTCCTTCAAGACCTTTTTCGCTTTGGCATAATTATTAATTGCACGGGTCAACGCCGAACGAAAACCGCTCAAATGCGTTCCCCCTTCATGCGTGTTGATATTATTCGCAAATGTATAAACATTCTCGGTATAGCTGTCGGTATACTGCAGCGCCACTTCTAATTCCACGCCATCCTTTTGTGTTGTAAAATAAACGACCTTATTGTGCAGCGACGCCTTGGCCTTGTTCAGATGCTCAACAAACGACC
>JAQTVW010000073.1 GCA_028706655.1 Dehalococcoidales bacterium
GATGCCCTCGTCCGGCTTGCGACGGCTCTTGAGCCAGAGCAGGACAGTCAGAAGAGCGTAATAAGTCCAGATAAAAGCGGGACTGATATTCACCTCCACGGCGGCAAGAGGCAGCTTTGCCAGCAGACTGACGACCAGCAGCATGTAAGACAGGAAAAGCCACAGGAGCCAGCCCAGCGCCTGCGCCAGCGGCAGAAACGGCAGACCGAATAGTGCCGCCAGCGCACCGACGGTGATAATGGCAGGCATTACCGGCAGGGTGAGCAGTGTCGCCAGCGGTCCCGCCGGTGAGAAGATGCCGAAATAGTAAGCCACCACCGGCCATACCGCGATGATAGCGGCAAGGCTCACGCTGAGACTATCGTTGGTAATATTGGCAACAGCGGTCAGCGCCCCTTCTTCACCCGAAGTGGCGGTAACCACCCTGCGTCCCATACTTTGCAGGGCGGGCGCAATCAGGATAAGGCCTGCCATCGCGAGAAAGCTGAGCTGGAACGAGGCATCGCCGAGAATATGGGGTGTGAAGGCAGTCATCGCTGCGGCTGCCAAACACAGGGCGGGTAAAGCATTACGCTGGCGTCCCAGCAGTTCGGCGATAAGAAACAGGCTCGCCATGACAGCGCCGCGCACGACAGGCGGGTTCAACGCCGTGAGCAGGGCGTACAGCCAGATGACCGCCAGCGCCAGCCATACGTAGAGATAATGCCTTTTCCCGAAGAGCCGCATGCCGATGGCGACCAGCATCCCGGCGATGATGGTCAGGTTTAAGCCGGATATTGCCAGCAGATGGGTGGTGCCCGTGCGGGCGAAGTCATCTTTAAGTGCCTGGGGCATCGTTTCCCGGATGCCGAGGACAATCGCCTGCGCCAGCGATGCCTGCGGTTCCGGCAGGGCTTGCGCCAGTGTCAGCGCCATCTGGCGGCGCAGCGAATAGAGCCAAGTCATGACGGGCGAGCCGTTGCTTTGCGACAGCAGTCGGATGCCGGGATAGGTGACCGTGGTGTAGATGCCCTGGTGCGACAGGTAGCCGCGGTAATCAAAGTCGTTCAGTTGCGGCGGCGTTTCCGGCTTTCCGGTAATTTCCAGCAGGTCGCCGTAACGGTACGCAGGATAGTTGGGGACGAATACCAGCGCCGTACCCTCAATAGGCTGCCAGTTGGTGTTAAGGTTAATCTCGCGGGCGGATAAGCGCAGGTGCGTCACCTTGTCCCGGATTTCCGGGTCCGCAGCGATGACACCTTTGATTCCAATTGTTCCGGAATTATTGTAGAAGCGCAGGTCATTTGCATCGATGTTGTGCTGGGTTCCATAAGAATAGACTGCCGCCCCGGAGAGAGCGAACAGCGCGGCGCTGGCGAGGATAATTGTCCCGCGGTGTTTCCTTGCGAAAAGCAGCCAGGTCAAAGGGAGGAGACCGGTCAGGATTGCTGCCGCCGGTAGATTGAAGGTCGAACCCAGGAAGATGCCGGTAAGCCAGGCACAACTGAGGTAAATGAGCGGCACAGGTCTCCTTCTTAGCTATTCTGCGACCGTCACCAGGTCTTTGATAGTTTCGTAAGTCGCTGCGCCGATACCTTCGACCTGCTGGAGCTCCGCGACATTGCGGAATCTGCCGTGCTGGGTGCGGTAATCGATGATTGCCCGCGCCCGCGTCTCTCCGATGCCCGGCAAAGCTTCCAATAACCAGGCTTCGGCACGGTTGAGATCGATTTTCTGCGGCGGGTCTGCGGCGTTGCGCGGCACATCAAGGCGAAGTTGCCCGGGTGCGGCGTCTGCCGCCAGTCCTCCCGCTGCACGGATAATATCCGGCAAGGTATCGCTCGCGGTGAAAGGGTAGAACCCCGGGTTGTTGACGCCTCCGCCCGCGTAGATTTCTCCGGCGATTTCCGCGGCAGGTTTCAGAGTAATCTCCAGCGGCTGTTCCGGGTCATATTTCGACCAAGCTGCCAGACCGCCGGTAACGATAACTGCCAGCAGGAGAATGACAACCAGCGCACGGATGTATTTGAACGTATCTTGATTCATGATAACGGGTATCGCTTTCCAATGAATACCGCGAAAAGGCTGGATATTGCCGCTGAGCCGGGCTGATTTCTATGTGCCGCTGAGGGCAGCGCGCAAAGCCTCTTCGGTCTGCGGGGTAGTAAGCGCGATGACCCGATCGCCCTCGCGGAGCACCGAGTTCGCAGTCGGTACATAGGGCTTATCGGTGTGCGGGATAACCAGCGTCAGCTTGCTTTCCGGGGGTATCACCAGGTCTTTGATGGATTTGCCCACGGTGGCGGCTTCGGGGAGTATCCTGATGTCCACCATTTCCCAGCCCTTGTCCTGCATCGTCAGGACGTGGGTCAGCGGGTGAGTGGTCACTTCGCGCTCGATAGCCTCGAGGATGAGGTTGGTCGCGCTGATAGTAATATCGATGCCCAGTTTCTTGAATAAAAGCTCATTATCCGGGTTGCGCAGCCTGGCAATGGTAGTAGGCACGTTGAACTTGTGCTTGGCGACCTGGCAGGAAACCAGGTTGTCTTCATCATCTCCGGTGACTGCGATGAACATATCGGCGCGGCTGGTGCCGACCTCGTTCAGGACGGTCGTCTCGCAGCCATCGCCGCGGAAGCAAACGCTGCCCAGTTCTTCGGTGATGGTATCACAGACCACAGAATCTTTTTCCAGGAGGAGCACTTCATGCCCTTCGGCTAATAAACCCTTGGTGAGATAATAGCCTAATCTGCCGCCGCCAACTACGATAATGTACATGTTTTTACCTTAACTAGATATTTTCTCTCTCAGTAACTGGGCAAAAATTTTAGTAGGACTGATTGCTTCGATGCCGAGGTTTTCAAAAAGTTCCTGCCGCAGCGGGTCGTAGATGCGGCACAGTACTCTGGGGACATTGAAGATATGCTTGGCAATCTGGCACGCCATGATGTTGCGGTTATCGCCCTGGGTGGTCGCTACGAATATCTCGGTACCTTCGATGCCTGCTTTTTGCATAACATCCTGCTGCAAGCCGTTGCCCAGCAGCGCCGTCCCGCCGAAATCAGAGGGCAGCCTGCGGAAGCTGTAAGAATCGTTATCGAGTACGGTGACTTTGTGACCGTCCGCGTCCAGCAGACTGGCGAGCTGAGCGCCCACGCGCCCGCAACCCATAATCAAAATATTCATATTTCTTCCTCGGCGGTTTTTAAGTCTGGAATACGATGACCGGGCAAGGCGCGTTTTTCAGCAGGTAGGGCACGATGTTGCCCATGCTGAATTGCCCGTAGCGCTTCTTCTGGGAAACGCCCAGGATGATGACGTCAACCTGTCTTTCCACCGCCTCATCAATGATAGCCGGTCCCGTCTCGCGGGCTTGCAGGACATCCGTCTCGATTTCACAATCCTGGTTCTCGGCGATCTCTTCGATGTGGTCCAGTATTTTTTCGGCGACGCCGATTTCCGATTCGATTTCCGCATCAATGGGCAGGGCGCGCTTCACGGTGATGACATAGACCGCCCAGATGTCACCCTTGTCTTTCTTCGCCAGGCGGCACGCCAGCTCCATGGCGCCTTCATCGGCGCCGCCGCCTCCAGCGGGTACCAGGATTCGTTTGAATTCCATACTTCCCCTATTATAGTGTTTTGGATAGCTTAGGATATTATAACCTTGTTTGCCGGAATCTACAATAGGAGGATTATTTTCGTACTCTCCGGTTTACCAAGCGGACATTTCCCTTCCGGGACGATTCTGCGCGGAGATGTTTCTGGTACAGATAGTATACCGCCAGCCCCAGCACCATCCAGCCTAGCCCCACCCAGCGGCTATAAGCCTGGGTGATTAGAATCACTGTCCAGATGGCGGCGGTAGCCACAAAACCGATAATCGTGGTAACGGGCAGTTCCCGCCCTCTGATTTTAATATTGCCTTTGAGTTTGAAAGGACGAGGCAAATCCGGTTTTTTGATTCTTAACATAATAATGGAAGCATGGGCGAACATGAAAGACAATAGCGAACCGAAAGTATATAATGCACCCATATTCTTAAAGACATCCGGGGCAAAGAAACCCGGGATGAGCAAGACGATTGCTATGGTGCTGAACAGGATAATGGCAACATGGGGAGTCTTGAAACGGGGATGAACGCGGCTGAAAGCCGGCGGGACCAGCTTGTATGTGCCCAGTGAGAAAGCCAGCCGTGATATGCCGATTAGCCCGGCGTTAGTAGCAATAAGCAGGATAGTGCCGGCGAGAATGGCAATCATCGGTTCGAGCAGATTTCGGATAGATTCTACAGGCAGGTGAGCAGCGATGCCGGCGACCGGATCGCGGGACCATTCCGAAGCCAGTTCCTGCGGCGGCATGGCGGACAGTGATACCAAAGAAATGCCGGCAAAGAGCACCAGCACGGTAATGATCATCATAAACAGGGCGCGCGGTACTTTTTTCTCCGGTTGTTTGGTCTCTTCGGACATCTGCGACACGGTCTCCACGCCGGTATAGGCGAGGCTGGCGAGCGCAATACCCAGTACCAGGTTTTCCGTCGAAGGCCAGTTATCGAAGATGCGGCTTATCAGTACCGGCGGGTCGAAAATCAGAATGAAGCCGATGATAATCAAAGATACCTGCGTGGCGATATCCAGCACTGCCGCACCAACATTGACGAAAGAGGTCTCTTTAACACCTATCACGTTGACTAGCATGAGAAGGCCGACGATGACCATCGAAGCAACGGTGCTGACAATCGGAGAGTTCTTGAAGGGTTCCCAGAAATAAGACAGGTAGGGCGGGATCGTGAATGCCGAGATGGAAATCGTTACAATGTAGCTCAGCATCAATGCCCAGCCGGCGGCGAAACCGGCGGGATCGTTAAACGCGTGACGGGCAAAACTGGCGGAGCCGCCCGCTTCCGGCAAGGTGGCGGTGCCTTCAGCGTAGGTGAGTGCTGTAAAGATGAAGAGGACGCCGGCAGCACCGAGGGCGATAGGTGTCGCGCCCAGCGCAAAGAGGGCGACGATGCCCAGCGCATAGTAAATTGACGACCCGACATTCCCGTATCCGGCACTGAAAACTGCCGCTACGCCGAGGACTCGTCTCAGGTGGAAATGTCTGGTACGCTGGGGGCGGAAGATGTTGTCCCCGGGCTTGGGGTGCCAGATAGTATTCATTTCGGTTTGATGCTGTAGTATTTTATCTTTGTTCATATTGGATGTCAAATACATCCTTGTTGACAAATGTCACAACAATAGCTACAATATGGACCATAAGCCGCAATATCCCGATATGATAATCAAGACCCGAATCTTCGAACTGTACGGAATCCGATACGCAAACCTGTCCGAATTAGCCTCGGCGATGGGACTCTCGGTGAGTCAGGTCTACCGGGTGCGGGACGGCAAGCGCAGTATTAATCAGAAATTCATCATCGTCGCTAAACAGGCTTTTCCTGAATACAGTCTTGATGAGCTGTTTTATCTTGAAAACGGAGATTGTCCGCTGGAGTTGAAGCCTGTTGTCACCAGCCGCTACCTGCATATCGTGAAGCAGTACAGTAAGACGGGCTTAGATTGCTAGTGTAACTTGTCCCTGCGTTCGCCAAGAGAAGACGTAAGGGAATTCATATCTTCTTCAGCCTCGGAATCTTCGGGGACAATTCTGGTCAGGGTGTTGGGGTCTTCCAGATGGTCTACGTAAAGGACTCCGTTCAGGTGGTCGATTTCATGTTCCAGCGCCTGCGCCAGCAGTTCCGTGCCGCGGATGCGGATTTCCCTGCCGTTTTCATCGAGGGCTTTGGCGGTGACAGCTTCAGCACGCTTCACCAAAGCAAAGTAGCCGGGGATGCTCAGACAGCCTTCTTCAATCACACGCTCGCCGCGGCGGCGGACAATCTCGGGATTGACGAGGATAATGTCTTCTTCATCCGGTATGCCGATGACCGCCACGCGCAGGGAAACACCCACCTGGGGCGCCGCCAGTCCGGCTCTGCCCGGAGCGGCGTGCAGCGTTTCCCGCATATCGCTAATGAGCTTCTGTATTGATTTATCTATCGTCCGCACCCGTTTCGCCTTGCGGCGTAGTACCGGGTCGGGCACGGTGCGAATATTCAGGACTACCATATCTCTTCCTATTTATATACTACTGGATAGTGCTGACGGGGTCAACGTCCACCGCCCAGCCCTGGGGGAAATCGACCTGTGACAGGAAGGGCGAGAGCTCGCTGCCGCGGAGGACGATTTGCCAGCGGTACCTGCCGCGCCGGCGTGGGAAAAAGGCAGGCGCGGGGCCGAGCAAGTCCAGCCCTGCAATGCCGCGGGCGTCTCTTTCCTCGGTGAGGAACTTCACCATTCGCTCCGCCTCACGCTGGCAGAGGATGTTATTGGTATGGCTGTAGACGAGCAGAGCGAGTTGCCGGAACGGAGGATTATTAAGCTCTCGGCGGTATGCCAGTTCTTTGTCATAAAAAGCGGTGTAATCATGTGCCGCCGCAGCCTGGACGGCGTAGTGCTCCGGGAAGAAAGTCTGGATAATCACCCTGCCCCCCGCCGGTCCCCGCCCGGCTCTGCCTGCCACCTGGCTGAGCAGTTGGAAGGTGCGCTCTCCGGCGCGGAAATCCGGTAAGTAAAGGCTGGTATCCGCGCTGATGACGCCGACCAGTGTGACCGTGGGCAGGTCGAGTCCCTTGGCTATCATCTGCGTACCGATAAGGATATCGGCTTTCCCGTCACGGAACTGGCGCAGGATTTTCTCATGGGCATCTTTCCCGGTGGTCACATCGCTGTCCCAGCGCAGCCGGCGGCTCTGCGGAAAAGCGGCGGCGGTTTCGTCTTCCAGTTTCTGCGTGCCGATGCCCAGGTATTGCAGCTCGCGGCTGAAGCAGCGCGGGCAGGTCCGCGGCACCGGCGTGCGGTAATTGCACTGGTGGCAGATGAGGCTCGTCTCGCGGGCATGATAGGTGAGGGTGGCTTCACAGCGCTTGCAGCGCAGCACCAGTCCGCACTTACGGCATCGGATGAACGTCGCGGTGCCGCGCCGGTTGAGAAAGAAGATGACCTGCTCGCGGGATGCCAGCGCCCTGGTCGTGGCTCCGGTCAGAGCGCGGCTGAAGATGCTGCGGTTGCCCGCGGTCAGTTCCGTTTTCATATCGATGACCTGCACTTCGGGCATGGGTGCGGTTTCGCCGTTGACGATGCGCTCCGGCAGTTGCAGTAAGTGGTATTCGCCGCGCTGCGCCCGGTAGAAGCTGGTGATGTCCGGCGTGGCGCTGCCCATGATGACGGTGGCGCCGGTGAGTTCCGCGAGTTTGAGCGCGGCATCGCGGGCGTGGTAGCGCGGCGCGGGTTCGGTCTGTTTGTAGGTCCACTCATGCTCTTCATCGATGACGATAAGTCCCAGGTTTGGCTGGGGGGCGAAGACAGCGCCGCGCGAACCGATTACGACATCGAATTCGCCGTGCTTGATGCGGTGCCACTCATCGAACTGCTCGCCTAGCGAGAGCCTGCTGTGCAGCACGGCAACCCGGTGGGGAAAGCGCGCCGCAAACCGTTCGATGGTCTGCGGCGTGAGGGCAATTTCCGGCACCAGCACGATGCCGCATTTGCCCAGGCGCACCGCCTCGGCAAGCGCCTGCAAATAGATTTCAGTCTTGCCGCTGCCGGTGACGCCGTGCAGTAAAAAAACAGCAGTCTTACCTTGTTGCAGGCTGGCTTGAATTTGCGCGAAGGCAGCCTGCTGGTCGGCAGTAAGACGGAAGGGTGGGGAGGAGGTGATGTTTTCATAGGAGATTGGTTCCCGCCGGACTTCCCGCTGTTCGATTGTGATGAAACCCTTTGCTGCCAGCGACTTGAGCGCGGGCAGAGTAGTGCCGGTGGTTTTTCGTACTCGGGCAAGTGAAGCCGGGAGAGAAAGTTGACATAAGGATTCAAGAAGCACTCCCTGTTTGAGCGTCCTTTTACTTTCTTTAAGCGTAGATGCTTCTTTGAGCGCTTCTTCCTTATTTAATAAGAGTCGCAGGTAAGACTCATGCTTTGCCTTCACCCTGATGGGTTCCATTTCGTAGGTACGGTTGAGCAGCCCCTGCTTTAACAGCGAGTTTACCGCCGTCACCGCCCGTTTTTTGCCCATCCGGTATTCCAGGTCTCTCAACGGAAAATGGTCTTGTGCGAGGACGGACTGTAATACCTGCTGCTGGGTCTCGGGAAGGGTAGCTGCATCGAAAGATGCGGCGCGGGGTGTTGCGGAAAGAAAATGGCGGACCTTGCGCTCGAAGCCCGGCGGCAGCATCAGCGCCACGGCGTCAAAGAGGTCGGCGAGATAATATTCGCTGAGCCAGCGCGCCAGTATAATCTGCTGCGGAGAAAGGACCGGCTCCGGGTCGATAATTCCGGAGATGTCTTTCGTCTCGGTAACGGAGGGCTGCGAGTTCAGCGCCATTACTACGCCCTGGAGGACTCTTTCACCGAAAGGCACCCAGACTGCTTGTCCGGCTATGGGGTTCATCCCGACGGGGATGGAATAACTGAAGGTACGGTCCCGGGCGAACGGCGAATTGACGCTTACCTCGGCGTAGGTCATCTTTTGCCCCCGGTAAAAGAATTCCCCTCTCCCTCGATGGGAGAGGGCATGGTGAGGGTGAATTCCGTAAAGCCCCCTCACCTTAATCCTCCCCCGCGATGGGGGAGGACGGGTAAAGTGGATTGTTGTTAAGCAGTCTTTTCAGGCTTCTGTTCCGGTGCGGGAGCCGCGGGCGGTGCCTGTTCGGCTTTGGTTTCAACCGGAGCAACCGCAGCCGCCGGAGTTGCGGCGGGCGCTTCGGCTTTAACTTCCGCAGCAGTAGCGGCTACCGGCGCTTCCGCGGCGGCAGCTTCTTTTTCCTGCTGTTCCATCGCGGCGGCTTCTTCCGGAGTCAATAGCTGCTTTTTAACCAGCGTGACGCGCTTGATCTTGCGGCGGGCTTCCTTGCCGCTCAGACCGCGCAGGTAGTAGAGCTTGGCGCGGCGGACTTTGCCGTGGCGGACGATCTCCACCTTTTCCACGAACGGCGAGAATACCGGGAAGGTGCGCTCCACGCCGATGCCCTGTGCCACGTGGCGTACAGTGAAGCTGGCTCCGTTGCCGCCTCCCTGCATCCTGATGACCACGCCCTGGAACACCTGCGTGCGCTCTTTATCGCCTTCGACGATTTTGACACTGACCTTGACCGTGTCGCCCGGGGCGATTTTCTCGATATTGGGGTTTACTTTACCGGCAGCCAGAGATGATACTTCCATTGTCGACACTCCCATCTGAATTATGTTCTATTTCATTCGCTCCGGAGTCCGCTATCTCTGCCAGCGTCTTCTTATCCTCCGGGCTGAGTTCAGCTTTTTTAATCAGGTCCGGGCGGCGCTCCAGCGTCCGGCGCAGCGATTCTTCCCGACGCCAGCGGGCGATGCGGGCATGGTCGCCGGAGAGCAGCGTTTCCGGCACGCTCCAGCCGCGGAAATCAGCGGGACGGGTGTACTGCGGGTACTCCAGCAGTCCGCCCACGTGCGATTCGCTCACGGGAGATTCCGCCGAGCCGAGCACTCCCGGCATCAGGCGCACCACCGCATCGATGACCACCATCGCGGGGAACTCGCCGCCGGTCAGCACATAATCACCGATGCTGAGCCGGTCGGTCGCCAGATGTTCGGCAACCCGCTCGTCAACGCCTTCATAGTGACCGCAGATGATAATCAGGTGCGGGCATTGCGATAGCTCGTGCGCCACCTTCTGGTCGAAGAGCCGCCCCTGCGGGGTGAGCAATATCACCGGCACGTCACTGCCGG
>JAQTVW010000149.1 GCA_028706655.1 Dehalococcoidales bacterium
TTTCTCAATCTTATATGGCGAAGGAGTTAGGTATTTCTCGCCCGACATATATTCAAATAGAAAAAGGAGTGAAAGACTTGAATACTTCCGAGATTAAAAAATGCGCGGATATTTTTGGTATTTCTCCCGAAACATTAATGAAAGGAGGCGATGTTTCCATTAATATTGATATAGAGAAAGAAACAAAGAAAGAAAAAAAAGGATTGAATATTAGAATCAGTGTGCCTCAAAAGAATCTAAAAAAATTTAGAGAAGTTTTATTATATATTTTATCTAAAGTTGGTAGTAAACATAATATAGGCGAAAGTGTTATTAATAAATTATTATATTTTATTGATTTTGATTATTATGAGAAGTATGAGGAGCAGTTGATAGGTGCTACCTATATAAAAAATCATTTTGGTCCAACCCCCTGTGAATTAAAAATGGTGGTTGAAGGTATGAAAAAGAATGGAGAAATTGAAGAGGTAAAAAGTAAATTTTATAAA
This sequence comes from Dehalococcoidales bacterium, assembly GCA_028706655.1. Classification (GTDB taxonomy): domain Bacteria; phylum Chloroflexota; class Dehalococcoidia; order Dehalococcoidales; family RBG-16-60-22; genus JAQTQH01. The sequence goes on from JAQTVW010000149.1 coordinate 489, forward strand.
TTTGATCAAAAAAAATACTTTCCATTAAGAAAGCCTAATTTAGAGATATTAAGCGCCAGAGAAATTGAACATATTGACGATGTTTTGAATAGATTATCGGATAAAAATGCGCGAGAGATAAGGGATTATTCTCATGGGGATATTCCATTTTTAGTACATAAGGATGGAGAAAAATTAGATTATGAAAGTGTTTTTTATCGCGATGATAAATATTCTGTAAGAAGTTATGACGATGAACTTTAATGAAATCCCAGAATTTTCCAAAGAATTTAAAGATAAAGCAAAGAAATATTTATCTCTTTCGCGAGATTTAGATATGTTTAAGAGGGTTGTTTCTGAGGTGCCGTCAGGTAATGGAAAGCATTTTACTATTATCACAATCTATAATGACATAAAAATAATAAAAGCAAGATTATTTTGTGAATATTTAAGCAAGTCATCGTTAAGAATTATTTATTCATATAAAAAACAGGAAAATTTAATAGAATTTTTAGAGTTATATTTTAAAGGGGATAAGGAAAATGAAAATAGAGAAAGGATTAAAGATTATCTAAAATCTATTAAAAAGGTCTAAAAACATTAAAAAACATGGAAAAGGAAAAATGTAAAAAATGTGGTAGTGAAAATATTATCATGATTGAATATGCTTATTCCCATCCTGAGCATTATGATGGTATTAGTGAAATTCAATGCAATGATTGTCATACTCGATTTGGAAGATGGACTGGCAAAGAACTCAAAGAAGGGGAGTCTGAAAAGAGATTTGGCAGGGAATAAAAGGAATTAATATAAGACCGTTATGAATAACATTCATAACGGTCTTTTTTGTTGGGGGACTTGCCACGAAGTGTTCCGCCGATGAGGCGGATCTACTTCGTGGTTTTCAACGGCTCACTCCGACAGTATTGTCGGAGTGAGCCGTTCATTTTGACAATTAAGTTTCATAGGCGTAAAATATAATAGAAAGATTGACGACTGTATGCTCTCTGCATACAATTGTATGCAGAGAGCATACAATTACGACTTGATTTTCTTATTGTAAAATATTGCAATAGTTATTGTAAAACAATACAATAGAATTATGATACAATTTCGTTCAAAAATAGCTTTAAAATTATTAGATTACTTCTTTATAAACCCTGATAATTCCCATTATATTAATGAATTGGCTGGTATATTGGAATTAGATCCCGGTAATCTTTTTAGAAAACTTAAGGAATTAGAAATTGAGGGGATTTTAAGTTCAGAAAATAGAGGTAGCCAAAAATATTATAGTTTAAATAAAAAATACCCTCTTTTTAAGGAATTTAAGAAAACATATCAAGCTAAATACGGTTTAGCAAATTTATTAAAAGAAAAAGCTTCAAAGATTAAAGGATTAAAAGAGGCTTATATTTTTGGTTCTTATGCTTCTGATTCTCTTCAACAGGGGAGTGATATAGACGTTTTATTAGTAGGTGATCATTCTTCTTTGGAGGCAAAGAAATTATTGATTCCTTTACAAAAAGATATTGGCAGAGAGATAAACATCATTGATTTATCAGAACAGGAGTTGAAAAAGAGAAAAAAACAAAAAGATGAGTTTGTAAATAATATTTTTTCTAATGAGGTAATTAAATTAATTTAAAATGTTTGAGAAATTTGTCTTTTCACAAAAACAAATTGATAAATATTATCAATCGGCATTGAGAGATTTTAATATTGCCAAGAAGTCGGATGTCCCGGAAATATCTTTTCGTTTTAGTTACGATTCTTTATTGAAATTAGCTATTACAATGTGTGCCGCGCATAGTTTAAGGGTTAAATCAAAACAAGGGCATCATATTGAATTGATCTATAAGTTATCAGAGCTTCTCGGGGATAAAGAAATAGAAATTATAGGTAACGAAATGAGGTCTAAAAGAAATTGGGATTTATATGATGGTGGAGTTTTGATTTCTGAAAAAGATTCCAAAGAATACGTAGGATGGATTAAATCAACTTTTGAAAAAGTAGACGAGTTGATTTATAAAGAAAAAAATCCACAAAAGAAGTTAATATAAAATA
>JAQTVW010000150.1 GCA_028706655.1 Dehalococcoidales bacterium
CTAATCCCTGAAGTAGCGGAGAATGACAGATCGGGGATACTGGTCGCAGGGGTGGTGATGCCATAGGCATCCAGCACGTGCGGGCCACGCGTACTGCGCGGGACGAGAAATGTAGTAGCCCAGATGCCATTGATGCTGGCCGAGGTACCGGCCACGGCGGCTCCGTCCCAGGTGACAGTCACTCCGGTCTCATTAGCTGCGAAACCTTTACCGCTTACACTGACAAGACTACCTACCGCTCCGGCGAGGGGAGTGACCGTCATCATCGGCGTGACCGTAAAAGCTACCGGTGAAACGCTCGCGATAAGGGTGGAGCTCCCGAAGGCTTTTATCAAATGCCCTGTACCGCCGGCAAATTCGGGCAGAGTAAAGGAGGTAGACCAACGACCGTTGGAATCGGAGGTAAAGCCGTATGTATTAATCTTGGTTTCATCTAGGGTAAGGAAAATACCTTGTTCATTGGAATAGAAACCATGACCCTCCGCTTTGATGGATGTGCCCGGTGTGGCTGTGGTCGGGTCGACCATGATGCAGGGAATCACGGTGAATGCGGCAAGGCTGTTACTGCCTGAGTTACCATCCTTCAGGACGACCGTATAGGGGCCTGATGCGGTTTCCGGGACAGTAAATGACCCGCTTGCTACACCATCCGAAGATATACCCATGGCAAGGGCGACACCCCCGGACGAACCCCAGTAAAGCGTCCATTTTGCGGCGGTGTTGCTGGTCATGCCACTGAATGAGACTTGGGCACCCGGACTGCCGCGGTCTTCGGATAGCCTCAGGTCTGCAGCAGCAACCGGGGGGGCGTAGAAGATCGTTACCGATGTTAGAAACAAACATAGAGGCAGGATGGTTTTGAGGAAGAATCGAAGATACAATCCGGCCAAATCAATAACGGATGCAAACCGCAGCATAGCGAACTCTCCAGCAGGAGTATTTTTCACCTTATGCAAAACATATAACGTAATACCAGCCGTAAAGTTGAGGTCAGTAATCTACCCGTCATTTTTCCTGGCAAATTGTCCTTACCCTCTGAATAAAGCCAGGTACATGCTATAAACCGATGAAATCACTCCTATATGCACGACCTGGTTGTTATTCGAGTTTTCATGCAATCCTAATTTATTACTCAGTCATCCTTACGTTGATTCTTTAAAAACGCTTTGCATTTATCATTCGAGACAGGCGTCCTATGTGCGATATAATCACTGTATCCGAGATTACTTTCGCATATCTCTCCGGCATACAAGGAGTTCCAATGCGCAAAACAGTCGTCACAGTTACTGGCATTCTGATGGCTATCTTTCTGCCGATATCCATTATTGCGGGGTCAGGATGTGCCAGCGCTTATCCAGCAAGACTGTCCGACCTCGTCGAGACCAGGTGGGCCAAATATCTCGCTGATAAAACCGTTATGAAGGGGGGTATGGCCCTTCATATCATCTCGCCAAAGGGAAGTTACTTCGCTTCTGCGAATCTGGGGCCACAAGCCAAAGAAGGTATCCACTTCCGGGGAGCCAGCACTACCAAGACCTTCACTGCCGCGTCCATTCTTCTGCTCCAGCAACAGGGCAAGCTGAATATCGACGATACGCTGGTCGCTCGCATTCCCGGAACGTCTACTCCCTACCTGCCAGATATTCCGTCCTACGACATCCCCTATAAAGACAAGATTACTATTCGGCAGCTTTTAGGACACCGGGCGGGTGTTTTTGATTTATCCAACACCGATATCCCTGGCGACTCAAATGCTCCATATGCAGGCAAGTCCTACTTGAATTATATCCGCCAGGATCTCAAGCAGGACGACCATACTTTCACGTTTGATGAATTGGTCGGCGTCGTTTCCACCAATCGTCTGTCATACTTTGCGCCAGATACTGGTTTTCACTACAGCGACACGGGCTACTCCATTCTAGGGAAGATAATCGAGAGAGTCTCCGGCAAGGATTATGCCTCCTTCGTCCAGGAGTATTTCCTGTCGCCCAACGGTCTGGCTAACACCTCATTACCGTCAAGGGGTAACGAGCAGCTCATTCCTGCTCCTTTCGCTGAAGGTTACCTCTGGTACAACGGCGAGGCGATCGCCACAACCCAAGACAACATGTCCGCACATGTCGCGGAGGGTAATGTCATTACCACTCCCCGGGACCTGGCGCGCTGGTGTCAATTGCTCTATAGCGGAAAGGCCGGCCTGGAACAGAAGTACGTTGATCTGATGACCGACCTTAAACCCACCAGGGAATCACACATTGTATATGGCTTGGGCACTGAATATACATCTGGGCTCGGCCCCGGCCATAACGGCGGTCATCTCGGATACCTGACGTTGATGCGTTACGACCCTCAAAAGGATGTGGCAGTTGTCGCGTTCGCCTCAGGTTTCGATGCCAGCGACATCTACTACGAAGCATTCTACCTCAGCGACATCGCAATCGCAGCCAGGCAGATGCTGGGTTATTAGTACATAAAAATCCGTTGATTAAGATTGTATCCACCGACTCGGCCACCCCACAAACATGCTGG
>JAQTVW010000151.1 GCA_028706655.1 Dehalococcoidales bacterium
CAGCGAGCCGGCGCCCAGCAGTACGATGAGCCAGCGGGAGTGGGGCAGGATGTTTTTCTGCTGCGGGCGGAACCAGCCGACGATGTCCACGATGAAGATGGTGCTGGCGCTCAGCAGCGTGGTATCCGCCGAAGACATTACGGCGCTGATAAGCGCGGCGATGACGATGCTGCCCACAATCGGTGAAAAGACCTCTTTAATAATGGTTGGGAAAGCTGCCTCGGCGCCGATTTTGGGGAAAAGCGCGGCTGCTCCCATACCCATCAGCGTGATGGCGAAAGCGAGAGGGACCATCAGGACTGCCGCCCAGAGAACCGCCGTGCGCGCGCCCTTCTCATCGCGGGTGCAGAAAAGTCGCGAATACATATCGGGTCCCACCACATACGTCAATCCGACAATCAACAGCATCGAAATCAGGTCGGCAGCGCCGAATTTCGGACTGACCGGAAAACCGAATTGACCTGCCGGCAGAGCCGCCTGCAGACCGCTCCACCCCCCCAGTCGCGATAGCAGCACCCCCAGACCGGCGAGAACGCCGATGAAAATGACTGCGGATTGAATGATATCCGTCCGGATGACGGAATACTGCCCGCCGATAGCGGTATAGGTGACAAAAACAACAGTGAACAGCACCATCCAGAGCACGGGACTGCCGATTTGCAGAATGCCCAGGATTTTACCGGCGGCAATAATCTGGGCGGCGATAATGCCCATCCAGGAAATCACGATGAGAATGGATGCCGCCAGCGCCATGTTCCTGCCGTACTGTTTTTCCACCAGTTGCGGCAGAGTGTAGAGTGCGAAGCGTCGCACTTTCTTCGCAAAGAATATCCCCAGTACCAGCAGCCCGATGGTGCCGGAGAGCAGCCACCAGGAGCCGGTCAAGCCGCGGGTAAAGCCCAGCCCCGCCATGCCCACCGTCGCCGAGCCGCCGATAATAGTAGCGAGCAGCGAACCGGCGACCAGAACCGTCGGGGTCTGGCGGTTGGTGACGAAGAAATCGTCCGGCTTCTTGATGTCCCGCTTGCTGAGCAGCCCGATGGTAAGCATAACAACGAAATAAATAGCGATAACAATCAATTCAAACATAAGACTCCTTATGGTTCAGAATGGGGAATAAGTAACAGGGGCTAGTGCGCACGACGGGGCGGGGGCATTACTTTGAAGGCTTGGCGACGCCGACGATGGCGACTTCCGTGCTGTGCCCGCACCGTGAGCAGGTCACGTTGAGGATGACAGACTGTTTCATGACGCGTTCCACGACCGCCGAAACGATAGAATCGATATTGTCCAGGCGCTGGTCGAGCATGTCCAGCCGCTCGATAACCCGTTCCAGGCTTTCGGCTTCCTTGTTTTTATCTGCCAAGCGTCACCTTCATACCGGATATGATTAGATTCATTATATGATTAAGGTGAAAACATGTCAAAGCCGACTCTTGCTTAACTGCTCATAGCGGGGGTATAATCCTGTACAAAGCGGGATAAATACGGAAAGGAGGCATCCCATGCCTGAGGAAGCTATCGGTACTATCAGCGAATTTTTTGCCCGTCCCGTGGTCGCCGGCATCAGCCTGACCCAGACCCTCAAGAAAGGCGACAAGCTCCATATCAAGGGACACACCACCGACCTCGAGTTCGTTGCCGGATCAATGCAGATTAACAACGTGAACATTGATGAAGCGAAGCCCGGTGATGAAGTCGGCATCAAGGTGCCCGACCGTGTGCGCAAAGGCGATACCGTCTACCGCGTTACCTGATGTCATTCTTGAAGGAGCGTAGCGACTGAAGAATCCGTTTTTTCTTACTGGTACGGATCCTTCGCTGCGCTCAGGATGACAATCCAGACGGACCTTCCCCCTCGATGGGGGAAGGCAAGGATGAGGGTGAACCCCTCACCTGAGTCCTCTCCCGCAAGAGGCGAGGACTTTCATACTTTCTACCCGATTGACTTGACCAAGTTCGCCATCTCGATGGCGCTGACCGCGGCGTCAAAGCCTTTGTTGCCCGCCTTGGTGCCGGAGCGTTCCACCGCTTGTTCCAGCGTCTCGGTCGTGATGACGCCGTAAATCACCGGCAGCCCCTCGTCCAGCCCCACCTTGGCGATACCCTTGGTCACTTCAGCGGAGATATATTCAAAGTGCGGCGTCCCGCCCCGGATGATTGCCGCGAGGCAGATGACTGCATCGTAACGCTTGGTCTGCGCCATCTTCTGGGCAACCAGCGGGATTTCAAAGGAGCCGGGCGTCCATGCCACATCGATGTCCGCTTCCATCACGCCGTGCCGGAGCAGGGCGTCTTTCGCACCTTCCAGCAGCTTGGTAGTGAAGAACTCGTTAAAACGGGAAACGACCACGCCAAACTTAAGTCCCTTTCCCTGCAGCATGCCTTCAAATTGCTTACTCATCGCTCACTCCTTATCCGTATTCGGCTTTCCGGCGGTATCCGGGATATCCAGTATGTGCCCCATCTTTTCCTTCTTCGTCTTGAGGTAGCACAGGTTGTACTGGTTGGGTTC
>JAQTVW010000074.1 GCA_028706655.1 Dehalococcoidales bacterium
AATCTTTTCGGCGGGGATGCCCTCGCCGAGGAGAATTGATTTTGCCTGTTTGGTGGGGGCGAACAGATAATCGGCGCAATGGTCAGCGACAATCCGGTTGATTTCCTCCGGCATGGAGCGGTCGTAGCTGCGCAAGCCGGCTTCAATATGTCCTACTTTAATATGAAGTTTGACCGCCGCCAGCGCGCCGGCGAGTACGGTATTAGTGTCTCCCAGCACCAGGACGACATCCGGTTTTTCCTGCTGTAATACCGGTTCGGTCCCGGCGAGGATTTTAGCTGTTTGTTCCGCATGGGTGCCCGAACCGGCACCGAGCGAATAGCGCGGTTTGGGCAGATTGAGTTGCTCAAAGAAAATCCGGTCGAGATTGTCAGAGTAGTGCTGCCCGGTGTGGAGCAGAAAGAAATCGGCGTTTTTACTTTCCAGCTCCCTGATGACAGGCGCCATCTTGATGAACTCAGGTCTGGTCCCCAGTACAATCGCAATCTTCACAGTCTATTCTTCTGAGATACGACATTTAGCTTTGGTAGTATTGTAACACTCAGGGTTGTTTTCAACAAGAACTTTTGCCGTATCTAGGGTAAGACATCAATGCGGAGGAAAAGCGAACGGTAAACTCCCTCGTGTCCATCTTTGTACAGCAGGAAATCCAACTGCCGGTCGGCACCTAGGCTAATTGGAGTGATAGTAAAAGGTTGCTGATATTTTTCATTGTCCGGCAGGTTTATCTGTTCAGATTTTCCTAACATGACGCCGTCAATTGATGCCTCAACTCTGTAAGTTGCTTCCTTCCCTTCGTGATTGACGATGCCAATAATCAGCGTGGAGGTTTTGCCCACCGTGAGTTGCTGAGGGTAATCCTGTGCCTGTCCGGATTGAGTTAGAAGATAAAAATCGGTAAATGACGCCCTTGTCCAGTCTTTTGCGATAAACCCGAGGAGGATTAAGGCGACTGCAATTACTACCAGCAGGGCGGCGGACAGTGCGTTGCGTTTGGTCACTTTTATCATACGATTTAATTTAGTTTAATTCATTATACCTGTTCAATTCAAAGAAGGCGATTGAACAATCGTCGGGGAGATTGCGGATTATATTGTCCGCAGCTATAATGTGAATAAGGTGAAAGCTGTTGATTGGTGCGGGCAAAGTGGTGGGTGGAAATGAAAAGCGTGCTTTTACTTCCTTTTTACGATAGCCATATTAAGGTGCTGGCGCCGATAGCAGAGCGTCTGAAGAGCGACGAAAATCTGGAGCCACTGGTTCTTTATCTGGATGGAATACATTCATCCGCCTTGTTGGAGTCTCTCAAGAAACACAAGATTCCCTTTGTCCGTGAATCACTGCCGGTTTCTTCTTTCCACACGAAAGATATTGATAACGCTGCCCTGGTAGAACCTTTCCGCCATCCTTTCCGCAACCTGCGCGCGCTTATCAACGCAAAAAAGCAGGTAAAATTACTGTTTGACAGGTTGAATCCCTCCCTCGTCGTCACGATGACAGAGGCTTACTTCGCCGAAAGGTTCATTCTGGAAGAAGCCAAGCGGCGCCACATCCCTTCAATTTGTCTGTTTTCAGTAGTACCTGATAAAAAAATCACACCAATCCAGAATAAGAGTCGTCTTGGTAAGTTATTTAATATAAAAATGCTTTCAGCGGCGGGCATCAGTCTATTACTTTCTCCTGTGAAGCGAATACTGGTCGCATCAGGCCTGCCGATAAATGATACTCCTGTTGGGTTTCGCGCTGATCGAATACTGGTGTGGAACGAGGATCACCGCGACATTCTGACAGAAAAAGGAGCCAATCTCGAAAGTATATCCATTGTGGGTTCGCCGTTGTATGATTTAATATTCAAAAAGCAATTCACCAGGTTCGGCGAAAGCCGTGAACAGATATTTAAAAAACTCGGTATCCCGCTTCAGGATAGTATCATTATGTTCGTATCACAGCCTCTGGCAAAGCACGGAATTTGTAGCGCCGCCGAGCAAAGGCGTTTGACGGAATTAGTTGTCGAGACATGCGCCGGGTCCCCGGGCAGCCATCTGGTGATTAAGCTGCACCCCAGGGAAACAGCCGATGAATATTCTTATATCACTGGGGGGCAATTCCGTGGTAAATGCCGGGTAGTTGCGGATAAGGATATTGATTTACATAGCCTGATTGACGCTTCGCGAGTGGTTTTAAACCAGAACTCGACGGTGGGCATAGACGCAGTGTTGTGTGATAAAGATATCATTACCCTGAACCTTATCAAACTGGCTTCGGTAGACTATGCCGAATTTGGTGCTAGCTTAAAGGTTACGCCGGAGGCTGACCTTGGCGAAGCCTTGCGCAGGGTGCTTCATGATGAATCGTTGCAGCGGGAGCTAAAAGAAAAACGACGCGAATACATCAGACTGTGTTTTCCTTATTTTGATGGAAAAGCGACCGACAGGGTGGTAGACTTGATACACCGGATGCTGAGTCAGAAAAACAACTAGTATCAATATGAAAGAAATTATAATCCAGAACAGAGTAATCGGAGAAGGCAAGCCGACTTTCATTATCGCTGAAATCGGTATGAGCCACGACGGCAACCTTGAAAAAGCGAAGCGATTCATAGAAGCGGCAGCTGACTCTGGAGCGGACGCGGTCAAGTTCCAGGCGCATATCGCCGAAGCAGAGACATTGCAAAACGCCCCGCCGCCGCCATACTTCAGCTCGGAGCCGCGGTTCAGCTACTTCAAACGCACCGCCTTCGACAGGATACAACTGGCGGAACTAAAAAGTTACGCGGAAGATAGAAAAGTCGTCTTCCTCTGTTCGCCGTTTTCGGTGGCAGCGGTAGACCTGTTGGAAAGCATCGATGTCCCGGCTTACAAAATCCCTTCCGGGGAAAACACCAATCTGCCCATGCTGGAATATATTGCGAAAAAGGGCAAACCGGTCATTATCTCTTCAGGTATGAGCACCATCGCCGAACTGGAAGAAGCGATTTCCTTGATGCGGCTGTATAACCGGGATATTATCTTGTTGCAATGCACCTCGGAGTATCCCTGTGGTTACGAGAGAGTCGGGCTGAATCTGCTTGGCGAGTTCCGGCAAAAGTTCGGTCTGCCGGTAGGTCTCTCCGACCATACCCTGACTATTTATATGCCGATAGCCGCCGTATCGCTGGGCGCCTGCGTCATCGAAAAGCATTTTACACTGAGCCGTGACCTTTACGGTCCTGATGCCAGATTCTCGCTGCCTCCGGAAGATTTTCGCAGCATGGTAGACGGCATTCGCGCAGTAGAAACGGCGCTGGCGAATCCGGTGAATAAAGACGACATCGTAAGATTGGGGGAGATGAAACGCATCTTTCAGAAAAGTATCGTCTCGTCGGTAAAAATAAAACAGGGCGCGGTTATCAGGGAAGAAATGCTTGACATAAAAAAACCGGGAGAGGGGTTGCCTCCGAAATGTCTGCCTGAGATAATTGGCAAGAAAGCACGGCGGACGATTCTGCGGGATAGCCTTATTCATCGCGAGGGTAATCCCACCATGATGTCACACCGTAAGCAGAGTCCGGATAGTCATATTGCGGCAGTGCTTCCGGTATGGCAGGTTTCGGCGGAGAAGTATATTTCTGATAATAAAAATCGGCATCAGTGAACGGTTCGGGGGTATTGAGCCTGAGCCAGTCCATGGCGCTGCACCAGGCATCAGAAGGGGCAAAACGGGCACTCGCGGAGACTGACACGGCGTGAGGAATATGGAAAAAATAGACACCGAAGAAAACAACCAGGATGGATAATCCGATAAAAACATATCTCATCGGGCTGGCATTTTTAGCATTTATCTGATGCGGTACTGGCGTTTCATTCTGTTGAATTACAAATAGACCCGCCCATCTCGTTTTAAGGTCTATCGTCCTCAAATACCCGAACAGCCAGTCTGTTACCAGCCGCAGAGAATTAAAAAGGAGCCAGGCAAAATAACCGGTGAATACCGCCAGATTGACGGCAAAATAATAGGCGAACCGGCGCTGGGTAAGTGTTGCTGACAGAAGCAGCATACTCCAGACGAGGAATAGCAGCAAGCCGGGTTGCGGTTTTCCTGATTTCACCTGGCGCACTGCCAGGAAGATGACCAGAATCAACATCATTGGAGTGATGAAAAATCCGGTAGCGAAGTTACCCCAGGCAGCAGTCAGCGACCAGTGTACGCCGTCCGGTTGAAGGAGAGGCTGCATTTCCATGGTAGTAGCTGCCATCGCACCACCTGGTGCGAGTATGGTACGTAACTGATCAAACACCAGTCCAAAAAAATCCCGGTTTATGAGGTTGATTAAAACAGCTCCTATCGCAGCAATCACTGACAGAATCAGGGGATAATAGAACACTTTGAGCCCCCTGGAAACCACCAGTTTAGATACCGCAGTCATAACCACCGGGATAATCAGCGCGACGATGATACCCATGGTGTATCGGATGTCCAGCGCAAACGGTGCGTAGATTATCAAAGCGACGCCGAAGATGATAACGCCGGACACACACAAATATTCCGACGACTTGCTCTGCCAGTGATCGATAATAAACTGGATGATGAGATAGATAGCAACCAGGAAGACAAACAGGGGGCCTCCTGTCCAGGTGAGCAAAAAAAGCCCCAGGAACAGCCCCGCCAGCAGGCTGAAGATAACCGGTCGGCAGGCTACTTTCCAGTCATGATGGACAATATGGCGGAAAGCCAACTCGCATTTTTTTGCTTCATTGAAAGCAAGAATGATGAACAGCATGGTTATGGTGTTCAAGAAAGTTTCGGCGACATGCTGGTCGGTGAAGCCCAATATCGAACGTCCCAGGAATTCGCCGGGGATGATGGCGATAGCAGCCGCGGCAAGCAATCCTACCGAACGGTTAAATAGTGTTCTACCGAGGAAAAACACCGGAATTACTGTAAGGGCGCCCAAAACCGCCGGGAAATATGCCCCGATCATATCAATGAGATGTGCACTGGGATGCCCTAATCCAATTATCCAGATGATGCCGGATAACATCAGTGGAAAGAATTGTATCATGCTCAGGGGAGAGCCGCCGGGGAAAATCAGGTACGGGTCGAAAGTGTTCAAATACGGAAAGTTGCTGACCACGCTGTCAACGATTCGCATGTAGTAATAGGCGTCAGCACCGGTGAACTTAACCCAGTCACCCACAAAGACCTGGTCGAACGGTGGAACCACCCGGAAGAATAAGGCAATCCCGAAAAAAATGGTAAGGAAAAAGAAAGATTGAAATTTTGTTAATGCGTCGAATAAGAACTTCAACTTCATCCCCCGCTCAACACTTGTTCCGGTTCCAGGGTACGATGCTATTAGCTGGTATTATAGCACAACTTTAGTAGCCATAATAGAAAGCGGATTATATTTCTTTGAGGAGCTTGTTGTTCTATTCTCCTCACTGTAGTCGATGCCGGCATTGACAACGCTTTTACGGCATTCTATAATTAATTTGATTGGATGGATGCCATCGACTCCGGATTACCGGAGCGGTGAGCTTCTAAACCTGACGTTAACAACCAGCAAAGTCGCTTGGATCGGACACGACCGAGACGGCAAACTATATCGATTATTTCCGTTGCCCTCTAGGCTGTGCCGAGAGGGTTTTTTTGTGCCGAAAAATAGCACACTTAGATTAGGCGTCATCGGGACAGGCAAAGTGGGTACTGCACTGGCGGTGTTGCTCAGCGCCAAAGGTTACCCGGTAGTCGCCGCTGCGGACAAGAGTGCGGCTTCTGCCGAAAATCTGGCGAAGCTGGTCAAAGGCTGTTCGGTTGAGAAAGACAACCAGAATGTTGCTGACGCTGCTGAACTTATTTTTATCACTACGCCCGATGATGTCATCGCCGGGGTTGCCGCTCAGACGAAATGGCATGCCGGACAAAGTGTCGTCCATTGCAGTGGTGCGGCTTCTACCGATATTCTGGAACCTGCCCGCCGAGCCGGCGCGATGATAGGCAGCCTGCATCCGCTCCAGACTATCGCCGATGTTAAACAGGCAATCGCCAATATCCCCGGTTCGTCTTTCGGTATTGAAGCGGAAGAACCTTTGTTGAGTACATTGAGAGAAATGGCAAGAACGCTGGGCGGCACGCCCTTCGAATTAAAAGCCAGCGATAAAGTCGCCTATCATATCGCCGCCGTGATGGCGAGCAATTATCTGGTTACGCTCATCAAACTGTCCACCGACCTGTGGCAGACTTTCAACATACCACGGGCAGCGGCAGTCCATGCCCTGGCGCCGCTTATCCGCGGCACCATCAACAATATTGAAAACGTCGGCATCCCGCAGTGCCTCACCGGCCCCATCGTTCGCGGGGATACCGGCACGATTGAAAAACACCTGGATGCACTAGACAGAGTTGCGCCGCAGCTTATCGAGACTTATAAAGACCTGGGCAGGCAGACCGTGCCTGTTTCTGTCGCCAAAGGGACTATCACCAGAATGCAGGAAAAAGCTCTGGCAGAAATATTCAAATCTTGATGCGGAGGGAAATACAGTGAGGAACATGCTCAAGAGTAAAATACACAGGGCACATGTCACGGGAGCTAATGTCGATTATGAAGGCAGCATCACTATCGATAAGAAACTGCTAGCCGCGGCGGATATCCTGCCGTTCGAACAGGTTCATGTCGTGAACATAAACAACGGAGCACGCTTCGAGACTTATGCTATCGAGGGTCAAGAAGGCAGCGGCGAGATTTGCCTTAACGGCGCGGCGGCTAGGTTAGCGGCAATTGGCGATACGGTAATTATCCTGACCTATTGCTCAGTCACCGACGAAGAAGCCCGCGAACTTAAACCCAGAATCGTGCACGTCGATGCAAAAAACCAAATCGCCCGGCAACTAAGCGAAATAATTTTCGCTTAAATTATATTTACTCGGGGATTTAAGAGGGGCGAAAGCCCCTCTTTCTGCTTGAAAAATCAGCGAGGAACAATATGAAGATAATTGAATCCATTTCCGAAATGAAAAATGTCCGCTGGGGTATGGATGGTCCCGTAGGGTTTGTCCCTACGATGGGCTATCTCCACGAAGGGCATATTTCGCTGGTGCAGCGTGCTAAAAAAGAAAATGCCTCGGCTGTCGTCAGCATCTACGTCAATCCCACCCAGTTCGGACCTAAAGAAGACTTGAAGAAATATCCCCGCGATATTCCCCGAGACCTGGCGATGCTGGAAAAAGCCGGCACGGATGTGGTCTTTATTCCCCCGGACGGCGATATGTATCCGACCGGCTATAATACATGGGTCGATCTGGAGAAAATTACCGAACGGCTGGAAGGAGCGGCGCGTCCCGGACACTTCCGCGGCGTGGCAACAGTCTGCAATAAGCTTTTTAATATTGTCGAACCGGCAAAGGCTTACTTCGGGCAAAAGGACGCCCAGCAGGTGCTCGTCATCCAGAAGATGGTGCGCGAGCTGAATATGAATCTGGATATTGTGGTCTGCCCAACGGTGCGCGAACCGGACGGGCTGGCGATGAGCAGCCGCAACACCTATCTAAAACCCGATGAGCGTAAAGCCGCGACAGTATTGTACAAATCGTTACAGCTGGCGCAAAAGCTCTATGATAGCGGTGAACGCGATGCCGGAAAAATCCGCCGGCAGATGACGGAGTTTATTCAGAAAGAATCTCTGGCGCATATCGAGTATATCAGTATCGCAAATGTGAATACGCTGGACGAACAGGAGAAAATCGCTCCTCCGTCTTTAGTGTCGATGGTAGTGAGAATCGGTGCGCCGAGGCTGCTGGATAATATTATATTGAAGTAGAGTGCTGGGGTTCCCGTAGCAGGGTCATCAGACCCATCATGGCGATAAAAGCCAGCGCCGCGCCCAGGTAGAACGGCGCTGCCGGATTAACCTTGTCCCACAGCCAGCCGGCAATCAGGCTTGCCGGTAACAGCGCCAGTCCGGTCACGCCGTGATACCACCCGTAAGCCGTGCCGCGCAGGTGTGCCGGCACCATGTCTGCCACCAGTGCCCGTGCCACACCTTCTGTAATGCCAAAATAGATGCCGTAACCCGCAAACAGCACCCAGATATGCCACAAGGCTGTAGCGGCGGCAAAACCGAGGTAGACGAGGGCATATACCAGCCAGCCTAAGGCAATCACCTTGCGCCTGCCCAGTTTATCGGACAGCATGCCGGATGGCACCGAGACAAGAGCATAAGTAATGTTGAACAGGATGAGCATGAGCGTGATTTGAAGGACGGGCGCGCCCAGGTCCTGCGCCCGCAGCGTGGCGAAAAAATCGCTGGACTTGCCCAGGGTGAATATCACCATGATTGCCAGGAAGAGTTTGAAACGGCTGTCCAGACTGTTTGAGGCTGACAGTGAAACGCCCTTGGTTTCTATGGATTCGGTTGCCCTTTTTCTCTCCTTGACCAGCGTTACCAATACCAGCACGGATAAGACCGCCGGAATCGAACCGAATATCACCAGCCAGCGGTAAGTCGGCAGGCTGAGTTCGAGCGACTCCTGCTGTAAAAAATAGATGATGACTGCCGCCAGGCTCAGCCCGAGCACGGCGCCCATCGTGTCCATCGCCCGGTGCAGGCCGAAACCTTTCCCTCTTTCATCCTTTTCCATCGAGTCGGCGGCAAGAGCATCGCGCGGCGAGGTGCGGATGCCTTTGCCCAGCCGGTCACCGAAGCGGATTGCCAGCGTAGCGCCCCAGCTGTTGGCGACGTACATTAAGGGTTTGATTATCGTGGAGAGACTGTAACCGAATACTGCCAGCGATTTGCGCTTGCCGAACCTGTCGCTGAGCTTGCCGCTGATGATGCGGAAAATGGAGTCCATACTGTCGGAAAGCCCGCCCACCAGCCCCACGATAGTCGATTTGGCACCCAGTACGTTCGCCAGAAAGAGGGGAACGAGGGTAAAAATCATCTCGCTGCCCATATCGTTGAGCAGGCTAACCAGTCCCAGGAAAAAAACGTTGGGATGCAAGCCCCAGATTCTCTTGCGCTCTGACGGGGGCGTTTGCGGAAGATTGGACATAGCTTTATTATCCTAATCCAATTTGCAGACGTTGTCTATTCTTGACACATTCGGCATTAAACAGATACAATAATGCTGTTACTGCGCCGAGGTAGCTCAGCCGGTAGAGCAGCGGACTGAAAATCCGCGTGTCCCCAGTTCGATTCTGGGCCTCGGCACCAGAAAAGCGGGCGGAAGTAGTTCAGCGGTAGAATGCCTCCTTGCCAAGGAGGAGGTCGCGAGTTCGAATCTCGTCTTCCGCTCCAATGAGCATCCCGCCGAAGTGGCGGAATGGCAGACGCGACGGTCTCAAAAACCGTTGGGGGGCTACTCCCGTGTCGGTTCGACTCCGACCTTCGGCACCAGTCTTTCCTCCTCACGATGCCCCCTGAAATTTCTGTAATGCCGAGTTGTGTAGTGGTAGCACGAAGGACTTTGAATCCTTTTGCCCAGGTTCGAATCCTGGCTCGGCAGCCACTAAGGACTCAAATCGAACCAGTCTCTCCCCTGGTTCGTTACCATTTCCGTTATCGTAAAAAACAGCGAACGGTGGGTTAAGTTCATAAGATTCTATTTTACTTTGCCGCACGTTAATCCG
>JAQTVW010000075.1 GCA_028706655.1 Dehalococcoidales bacterium
AGATATCGACCATCCTGCCGATGTAAGGCGCGGTAAGACCCTGCACGATATAGATAAGAGTGAATCCCGCCGAAACGGGTCCCCGACCCCAACCGAACTCTGCTTCCAGCGGCTTATAAAACAGCGAAAGCGCATAATAGCCGACGCCGGAATAGACGAATAGACAGAGAAAAGCGATTGCGATTATCCAGTAGCCGTAGAAAATCCGGGGTTTTGCCAAGATTAATTCTCCGCGAGTAGATTATGATAGACAGCCAATATCATAGCACAAGCGATAAGACGCTTCCAAAAGAGGATGTTACCCGGCTGATTTGATCCGGTTCTTTAGTTCCTTGTGGAATACTTGAGGCGACTTGCCGATGGACATTCTCTCCATGGGACACATATCGCTGCCGTCCGGCTTCATGATATGCGGCACGATTTTGCCGAGGTGGTGTTTGATGTGGTGTGCGTTCAATGTCTGAATCGCAAACTCGCTGCCGAGCGGGCTGTACACCTCGCGGCAGTCTGCCAGTACCGCAAGCAACGCCGCCGCATTGCCCATGATTTTGTCCATGATGATTACATCCTTGTAGCGCGGCGCAATAGTATCCAGATATTCCAGCAGGGGCAGCAGACGGTCTTTATTCGAGGTAAAGACCAGCTTGTTTTCCGCGTAAATTCTGAGGGTATCAGTGCTTGTTGTAAACTCTTCAAATAATGGTTGTGTCATGATTTCATCTTATCCCTTTAGTGGTGTCTTTACCACTCCTGATATCGTTAATCATTTTCAAAATGCTGTTGACTTCGGGCAGCCGGCAAAACTCCTCGAAGCTATAACGGGTCTTGCGTCTCCAGCTGGGGTAATCTTGACCGCTCACCGCGGGCACATTCTGGGGCTGTGTTTCGCCCCAGAGGTCTTCCAGGTTGACCAGCACCAGCCGTGCGTCACTGGCGCTCAGGAACGACAGGCAAGCCTTCAATACCGTTGCCGTGTCTTCGGCAGCGTCAGTCAACCACCCTTTGCGCCGCAGATAATCCCCGAGGGCTTTCTTGATGATGCGCAGTCTTTGCTGCTCGGTGGCAGCGCCCACGCTATCGAGGAGTCCCAGCTTGCGGCGCATCTCGATTTCGCTGCCGTCCCATGCGGAAGCAAATGGCGGCATATCATGCGTATTGAGACTGGCGACCAGGTCCCGCGAAACAGGCGGCGGCCCTTTCTCCGGACGGGAAGCCAGTTCATAATGTAATACGTACATCCGGTTAAGCCCGTGCTTTTTCATGGCGGGTCTGACATAAGGCGGTACTGTACCCAGGTCTTCCCCGACGATAATCGAATTGTGGCGGCAGGACTCCAGCGTGAGAATGGCGTAGAGCTCCTCTGCCCGGTAATGAAGATAGACGCCGCGGCGGGCAGGCATGCCGTGCGGAATGCAGAAGAGGCGGTGGAAGCCCATCATGTGGTCGATGCGCAGGATGCCGGCGTATTTCAGGTGGTGGTGCAGGCAGGCAATGGTGTAGGCATAGCGATGTTCGCGAAGTTTGTCCGGATGAAGAGGGGAGAAAGCCCAGTCCTGTCCCCGGGTGAACACGGTATCCGGCGGCGCTCCGGCAGTCACGCCCGGGAGAAAGATGTCGCGCTCGCGCCAAACATCATAGCCGTCAGGATGGACGCCCTGTGGCAGGTCGAGGTAAAGGCTGATGTTACTGCGGCGGGCTCGCTCTGCGGCACACTGCATTTGCTGGTGCGCCAGCCACTGGGTGTATTCGTGGTAACGGACATGGGACGGGTTACAGTCTTCGCCTTTTATTGTTCCGCTGCTGAGGCGCTGCGGCCAGTTGCGCCAGGTTAAACCGAACTGTTCACCGGCGGCGCGGAACCGGGCATAATCGGCAATCACCGGATTAGCCGCGATAAACCGCTCGAATTCTTCGCGCCGGACCGTGTCATGAGTAAAGAAGTGGCGGCACAGTTGTTTGAGGATAGGCTTCTTCAATGCCGCGACACGCGGGTAGTCCACGAGCTTCGACTGTTCGAGTTTTGTAGCTTCTTTCTGAAACGAAGAGGAACTCAGGATTTCCTGTGCCGGCGGGCATGCGGATAATTCGGGGATGGTTTCAATGTTGAGATAAGCTTCGTTCCAGAGCTGGCGGCTGATCGGGTTGTAAGGGCTGGGATCGGCGCCGGTCTCCGCAAAGATAGGTAGCAGCGGTAATGTCGCCACAACGCCCGCGCCGCGTTGTCCCGCCCAAACGGCAAGCGTTGCTAAGTCTACGTAATCGCCGCTGCCGATGCTGCGCCCGGTGTGCAGTGCGTAAAGGGGCAGGAAGACGCCCCATTTTTGTTCTGCTGCTTGTGTGTCGTAAGCCTTCATGGGTGCGGAGATAATCAGGCTCTCTGCCTGTCCTTGTCCGGCTTCTATCGTGAGCCGGTGATATCCCGGAGGTAAAACTTCCTGCAGCAAGAGTTGCGCGGTGATGTACTTGTCTCCGGCTATTTCGGCAGCGTCCATGATAAGCGGGTTGCGCCAGTCATAACGCCTTGTCTCTCCGTGCTCCAATCGTAATGAGGCATGTATGGGCGATTGTGCAAGGCTGGCAGGGAGACGGAGGGGAACGGCTGTGATTCCACCGTCCCATGCGACCTGCACCGGTTCCAGCATTTGCTGCCACGTCGCCTGCTGTTTTTCTTGAATGGCGGTCGCCGTATCGGGCAGAACTCTTACTGGCGCACCCAGCGCATGAAGTATTGCCAGCAATGCGTCAGGGTCGGCGGTCTGACGACGGTGGTTGACATCGTAGTAGGCGGTCTGGATGCCGTAAAGGCGGGCAAGCTTGCCGAGCGAATCCTTATTAGCGTCCATCTATTTTCGGGCGGCGGCAACGTACATCCGGCTGGCATACTCCTTCACCATGCGCCGGGCGGAGAAAGCCGGCAGCACGGAACTGATGGAGCGTTTCATCATGCGCACCCAATCGCGGGGGACGCCGTTCGCTTCCCGCTGATAATAGAGAGGTACGATTACTTTTTCCAGCAAGTCGTAAAGGGAGGCGGTATCCCTTGCGTCTTCTTCATCCGCGCGGAAGTTGTCCGGACCATCGCCGATAGCCCAGCCGTTGCTGCCGTTGTATCCTTCGTTCCACCAGCCGTCGCGGACGCTGAGGTTGATGACCCCGTTGATGGCGGCTTTCATACCGCTGGTGCCGCTGGCTTCCTGGAGACGCCGTGGCATGTTCAGCCAGATGTCTGCTCCGTGGACGAGATAGTGAGCGGCGTGCATGTCGTAGTCTTCGATGAACATAATCCGCCCCTGGAATTTGGGGTCGTTGGCGAGGTCATAGACCTTCTGTAAAAGATATTTAGAAGCGAAATCCGCCGGATGTGATTTGCCGGCGAAGACAAGCTGAACGGGATGGAGCGGGTCGGTGAGGATACGCTTGAGACGCTCGGCATCGCGGAAAAGCAGATCGGGGCGCTTGTACTCGGTAAAACGGCGGGCGAACGCAATCGTCAAAGCCTGTGGGTCGAACAGGGCGCCCATCGACATCATCTGGTTGCCGTTGACATTACCATCCAGCCAGCGTCCCCGCATGCGGTTGAGTACTGCGCCGAGCAGTTTGAGCTTCAGGCGCTGGTGGCAGGTCCAGATCTCCTCTTCGGGTATTTCATCTATGCGTTTCCACAGGTCGGGGTCGTCCTGCCGGGCGAGCCAGTCTGTCCCGAGGTATTTAGTGAAAGTATAGTTCAGTTCGGCGGCAATCCAGGTTGGCACATGGACGCCGTTAGTCACATATTCGATGGGCACTTTGTCTTCCGGTTTTTCCGGCCAGAGCGGGTTCCACATCTTGCGGGCGACCTTGCCGTGGAGTTCGCTCACGGCGGAACTTTGTCCCGCCATTTTGAGCGCCAGGGCGGTCATGTTGAAGTCCTGTGGATTGTTGCCGTATAGCCCCAGTCCCATGAAGGTCTGGCGGTCGATGCCCAGCGATTGCCAGTAGCCGTTGAAATAGCTATCGACCATACTTTCGGTGAAGATATCATGCCCCGCCATCACCGGGGTATGCCCGGTAAATACCGTGCCGGCGCGGACAATATCGGCAGCTTCGGGGAAATTTTTTCCCTTGAGTACTTCTTCCCGCGTGCGCTCCAGCATCATGAACGAGGTATGACCTTCGTTGCCGTGCCATACGATGGGGTTGACGCCCAGCGCCCGCAGTACGCGCACCCCGCCGATGCCGAGAATGATTTCCTGCTGGATGCGGATTTCCCGGTCGGCGACATACAACCGCGACGAAAGCTGGCGGTAGGGCTCGGGATTTTCTTCGATGGTGGTATCGAGCAGGTAGACATTTGTCCGCCCGGCTTTGACCAGCCAGACTCCTATGCCGAGAATAACGTTGCGCAGTTTAACCCGGGTAATTGCTTTTCCCCCGTTAGGGGCAAGCAGCCGGGTAATGGGAGCCTCATTAAAATCGAGGGTACGGTAGATTTCCAACTGGCACTGGTTGGGTGTATTGCAAAGCTGCTGGTGGAAATAGCCCTGCGGGAACATGAACCCGACGGCAACCATAGGTATACCGAGGTCGCTCGCCTCTTTGCAGATATCCCCCGCCAGTATACCCAGCCCGCCGGCGTAGATGGGCAGCGAGTTGTGAATGGCATATTCCATGGAAAAATAAGCGACCGGTCCCGCCCCCAGACTGCTGCAGTTGGTAGTAAACCAGGTATGGGGTTTTTTTATATCGGCGTCAAACGCGGCGATTGCTGTGTCATACATCGTCAGGAAAGCAGGGTCGGCGGCAACGTCAGCGAAGCGTTCTTTGCTGATTGAAGAAAGCTGCTTGACCGGATTGTGCCCGCTCAACCGCCACTGGGAATAGTCCAGGGCGCGGAACATCTGGCGCGCCGGTTCATACCAGCTCCACCAGAGGTTGTAGGCAAGCTCTTCCAGCCTGGCGATGCGTGCGGGTATCACCGTGGACGAAGGCATTTTGTCAAAATCCTAAAGGCCAGTTCTTCAATTCATGCTGGCTAATAAAGTTGCCCCGCTTTCCTCTCAATACTTCCAGCGCCTGTGCCAGCCAGCGGCGGGTATCGCGCGGGTCGATAATGTCATCGAAGTGGTGCAGTTCGGCGGCTTTCCACGGAGAACTGTCAACCGCCCACTTCTGGCGCAGCTTCTCGCGCTCGGCTTCCGGGTCGGCTGACTCGGCAATCCGCCTGCCGTCCACCAGTTCTATCCCGATTTCCGGGTCGACGAAGCTCACCGAAGCCGTTGGCCAGGCGACGACAAGCTCGCCCGATTCGTTCGGACTGAGCATCACGTTCCAGCCCATGCCGTAAGCCTTGCGGATGACGATGGCGATTTTCGGAACTGTCGCCAGCACTTCCGCCTGATGCCAGTTCATGATTTTCGTCGGCAGGTGCTGTTTCTCGGAAACGCTGCCCGGGAACATGCCCGGCACATCGGCAAGGAAAATCAGCGGTATGTTGAACGAATCGCAGAGGCAGATGAAGCTGGCTGCTTTTTCGCAGGACTGCACCGAGGGCGCGCCCGCGTCTATCATGGGGTTGTTGGCAATAAAACCGACTACCCGTCCGCCGATACGGGAGAGACAGGTGATGAGTGACCTGCCGTAGCCCGCCTTGATTTCAAAATACTTGCCGTCATCGGCGATGCGTTTGATGAGGCGGTGCATATCGTAGCCGCGGTTCATCTGGTCGGGCACGATTTTGCCGGCGTCTTCAATCTGGCGGGTCACCGGGTCGCTGGTGGTGACAACCGGCGGCTCCTCGCCGTTGTGCGAGGGCATGTAGCTGAGGAATTCCCGCACAATAGCAAGACATTCCTCTTCGTTTTCGGCGACCGCATCGACTTCTCCGGTCTGCTTGTAGCGCAGTTCCCAGTTGCCCAGGTCTTCGGGCGTGACCTCTTCTCCGATGGCGATTTTGAGGATGCGCGGTCCGGCGGCAGCCATCGTGGCGCCCTTGACTTGCACTACGAAATCTGAAATACGCGCCATCCACGACGGCATGCCGAAGCAAGTGCCCATGATGGTGGCGATACGCGGCGTCTGCCGCGATGGTCTAATCCAGTCCGGAGAAATAGCGGCGCGGCTCATTCCGTCCGAGCCCATCGAGTCGGGGATGCGGGCGCCGCCTAGGTTATCGCCCAGGTGAATGACGGGGTACCCCTTTTCGGTCGCCAGTTTATGCAGACGGGTATGTTTGCGCCAGACTCCCACAAAGCCATCGCTGCCGCCGAGAGCGGTGCGGTCTTCCGCGATAACCAGCGACATTCTGCCGTTAATCTTGCCAAAACCGCAGACGCGGCCATCGGCGGCGGTAAACTCCGCCATTTCAGGACGTTCCGAGAGGTTGAGCATGCCGAGTTCGAAGAAGGTGCCCGGGTCCAGCAGCTTATCGATTCGTTCGCGGGCGGTGAGCCTGCCCCGGGCGTGCTGCGCGGCGACCTGCTCAGCGCCGCCCATCCGGAGAGCCTTTTCCCGGCGGGCTTGCAGCTCTTTCAGTCCGTCTTCCATTCCCATGGACATCCCTCCTGAATTTATTTGTTAGGATAGGCTCGTTCCGGCTCGCTGCTTATATTATAGAATGCAATCGACCCCAAAGGTCAATAGGGTAAAGCCGCTGTAGGGCACGTGAAAATGGCAGGTGAATATGGCATTCCGGGTTATCTGCGGCCGGGGGGCGGGGTGATGTTGCGCCGGTCAGCTTCCGGAATAGCTTTCCAGTACGTTTCCACCAGCTTGTAAGTCTCCTGCAGATTTGACAGAGATTGGGCGATGTCCTGTGCGTTTGGCCACTCGTTACCATCAAGGGTGGTGGTCTTGGCAGCGACAATTTCGCGGGAGAAGGTGACATCAGTGCTGGTGACGGTGAAAGTGAAAGGGCGGTGCAGTCCTGAGTGGACTTCACTGATTACCTGCTGTAAGCCTTGAATTCGGGCATAGGCGGCATCGAATTCTTTTTTAGCATCAAGATATTTGCGAACGGGGTCATCAGACATGTGTCATGCCTCCTTACTGTGCCAATTATACCACGATAAGATGAGAATATTAAGTGGCGGAACGGCACGAGGAGTCAGGACTTTAACAGAGTTGCTGATTTTTGCTTCTGCGCGCGGACTGACTCATCAATTTGAGCTTGCAGTTGAGTAATCATCGCGCCTGCCTGTGCGGCGGGCAGATAAAGTTGCTCGGTGTACTCTTTGAGCATGCGCCTCGCGGAGAATAGCGCAATGTTGGAGCGGATGGTCTGCTTGACCATTTTAATCCAGCCGTGCGGTACGCCGCCGCGGTCGTGATCGTAATAAAGTGGAATTACTTTGTCTTCCAGTATGTGATAGAGTTCGTTGGCATCAGCAGTGTCCTGCTCGGCGGCATTCATATTGCCGTCATTGTGGATTGCCCAACCGTTGGTGCCATTGTAGGCTTCGTACCACCACCCGTCCAGCACGCTGAGGTGGGGGACGCCGTTCACGGCGGCTTTCATGCCGCTGGTACCGCTGGCTTCCTGGGTGGGGCGCGGAGTGTTGAGCCACACATCGACGCCGGGGACGAGGTAGCGCGCCAGGTGCATATCGTAGTCTTCGACAAAAGCGATTCTGCCGCCGAACTCCGGATTACGGGCGATGTTGTATGCTTCCTGTATCAGTTGCTTGCCGTGATGGTCGTTGGGGTGCGCCTTACCGGCGAATACAATCTGGATAGGCCGCAGCCCGTCTTTGACCAGTCGCTTCAATCTATTCTGGTCGCGCAGGATGAGTGAGGCTCGTTTGTAATCGGTAAAACGGCGGCTGAACCCGATGGTCAAAACCTCGGCGTCCAGTAGCGCGCCCATCGCCAGCACCGAAGATGGCGAGCCGCCGTTCTCGCTCCAGTGCCCGCGTGCCCGCGCCTGCACGGTACTGATAAGCTTATTCTTGAGCCACAGGTGCGCCGCCCAGATTTCCTCATCGGGAATATTATCGATATTTTCCCAGAGTGCCGGGTCGTCGTGCCGCGCCAGCCAGTCATCGCCGAGGTATTTCTCGTAAAGGCGGGCTATCTGCGGCGCAATCCATGACGGTACGTGGATGCCGTTAGTGACGGCAGCAATCGGGATATCTTTTTCCGCTACTTCAGGCCAGATGCATTGCCACATACTGCGGCACACCGCGCCGTGCAACTGGCTCACGCCGTTGCGCTGCTGTGCCATCCGCAGACCCAGCACGGTCATGTTAAAAGAGGTATTGTCCGAGTCCTGCGTGCCCAGCTTCAGAAACGATTCGCGGTTCAGAGTTAATTTGTCCCAGTAGTTGTGGAAACATTTCTCCATCAGACTATGATGGAAAGCATCGTTGCCGGCGGGGACGGGAGTATGGGTAGTAAAGATGGATGTGTTGCGCACCTGTTCCGCCGCCCGGGGGAAATCAATCCCTTGCGCCACCAGTTCGCGGCAACGCTCCAGCATCATAAAGGTGGTGTGCCCTTCGTTGGCATGCCAGATAGACGGTGCGACGCCCAGCGCCCGCAGCATGCGCACGCCGCCTACGCCCAGAATAATCTCCTGCTGGAGGCGTAATTCCCGGTCGCCGCTGTAGAGCCGTGCTGTCAACTGGCGGTCGGCGGGAGAATTTTCTTCCAGGTTGGTATCCAGTAAATAGACTTTAACCCGCCCGATGTTCACCAGCCAGACGGTCAATGCCACTGTCCGGGAATCGAGTTCGACATTTACTTTGACCGGCTGCTTTTGTATTGTGAGCAATGGAATAATCGGTGATTCATTGAAATTAAGCTGGCGGTACAGTTCTTCCTGCCAGCCGTCGTCTGAGATATGCTGTGAAAAATAGCCCTGCGGGTACATGAAACCTACGGCGACCATCGGAATACCGAGGTCGCTGGCTTCTTTGCAGTAGTCGCCTGCCAGCACTCCCAGGCCGCCGGCATAGAGCGGCAGCGAGTTGTGGAAGGCAAATTCAAAGGAAAAGTAGGCAACCAGGCTGGCGTCAAGATGGGCGTATTTGCTGTGAAACCAGGTGGGTGCGGGCAGCATGCCTGTACGGAAACTTGCCATGACCGCATCATATTCTTTGAGAAAGGCGGCGTCTTCCGCCGCTGCCACCAATCGATAGGGGGGAATCTGCTGGAGCAGCTTCACCGGGTTGTGGCTGGTCATTTTCCACAGCGGGCGGTCCAGCGATTTGAACAGCTCACGGGCTTCATAGTGCCAGCTCCACCAGAGGTTGTAGGCAAGCTCATGCAGTCCGGCAATTCGTTTGGGCAGCTTTTGCATCGAAAGATTATTCATCATTTAGCCAAATTTCATCTCTGGTGAATTATGGAAGTGCTATGGAATTAGAATAGTCTGACGGCGGGATGCTATCAAGGGTATGTTGCCGCAATTGATGTGAGTGCCAGTACCCAATCGCGATACAGCAGATTTTACATAAAGGAGATATTCATCAGGTGGGAATGATACCCTTCAAGGTCGATGTACAGCCCGTGATTTACGAGTTCCTCCGGGTTGCGCAGATAATTGGCATCGTTCAGTTCATCGCGGAAGATGACCTTCGCGCCGGT
>JAQTVW010000076.1 GCA_028706655.1 Dehalococcoidales bacterium
TGCCGTGGCGGTGAGTTTAAGTAAACAGCACTCATAAATGAAATCTCCTAAAATTTCCTCTTCATGGCGGTAATCAGAGGTAGCGCCCGTTACGACCTTCGGTTCGTTCAGACCGTACTTCTGCCACTCAAGGCAGCCGTTAACCGCCCAGGTCAGTATGCCCGGCAGTTCTGCCTCCAACTTTGTTGCCAGGTCCGGGTCAACCTTATCGTTTGGAATGGTGACGGTGAATGGAATCAGTTTGACTCGTCGCCAGATGGAGAGGGTGGTATCGGTGATTATCGGCTTATGATTCCCGAAGAGCCACAACTTATGTGTCGGTGCGAATTCAACATCATGTTCATATAAGCGTCTTGCTTTGATTGTCTCACCGCCGGTCATGTCTTTAAGCAGACTTACGTCCAGCTTTCTACCGTCTTGAATTTCACTGCCGACCACGTAGCGCTTGCCCTTGAGATTAGCGATTGACTCTTTGGGCCCCCGACCCGAGTTTCTGTCTTTCAGCATCAGGTCGTCGGCATCCAGCCTTTCACCGTAGCCATCCAGGAGCTTACGAATCGTCATCGTAAAGGTTGACTTGCCGTTATTGCCCAGGCCATAGAGGAAGAACAAAACCTGATTCTTCGTATCTCCGGTCAGACTGTAGCCTACCGCCCGTTTCAAATAATCCGTCAGCTCATTGTTACCGCCGGTAACCTGGCCCAAGAAAGTCAGCCATCGGGGACACTTCGCGGCGGGGTGATATTCGACCGGAATCAATATGGTTTGCAAGTCTTCTTTACGGTTAGGTTGTAGCTGTCCGGTTTTAAGGTTAATCGTGCCGTTGAGACAATTGAGGAGCCAGGGATCGGTATCCAACTCGGTGATTTTGACCGGTATCCCCGGCTCGGATTCAGCCAGTGCTATGATGGCATTGATGCGGTGGTCGCTTTCACTGTTTCTGGCATGACCAGCGATTTCCTTCCGCTTCTTTTCCTCCGGCTCATCACCTGCCTCGCGATAAATGTTCCTGACGGTATGCTTTGCCAGGGCGGTAACCTTGTTGCCGCTATCCCATTCCCAGACCTTGCCATTCCAGACCAGCCAGTGCCGGCGCTCATAACAGTAGTGGAGTCTGTCACCATACTGGCTGACTAATCTTTCGGCATTACCCAGGTCGGTAAGGTTGAACCGTTTGAAGTCCTTTTCGGTTCGAACTGGATGCCAGGGTTCTCGTGCAGGCTTGGAGAACGCCTGACGCAGTGAAGCGATAGCCTCGGATTCCTCATAAGGCTCTGCCCCGTTGTTCTTTACCTGGACGGCGTAGCGTTGCAGAAATGGCTCGGCTTCCGTCTCCGAAAGACCGTTATCCCGCAGCTGACAGGCAAGCCATAGACCAATATCGTTACGATTACCCTCATGGGCCTGGTCAATTGCCTGCTGCAATATCCGCTCAGCCAGTGTTGTGAGCTTGGGTCGCAATGCTTTTTGCAGATTTTCCGGCAGTTGCTCTATCTTATAGAAGCTGTCATTAGTCGGCAGCATCAGAACTTCGTAATGAGCCTTGCCGTTACCGCCGCAGAAATTCACGTAGCCGCCCTGTCCTCGGACATCAATGCCGGGTACAATCTTGGTGCTGTTGCTCACTATCCAGGAAGGTAAATGGCAGTAGTAATGAGCGCCCTTCCTGGTTTTAACGTGCGGGCGAAGTCCTGACGCTTCCATCATAGCGACGGATTCTCGGGTGTCAGCATCAATGACAAAGCAGATGCTAACGGGTCCGGTTGGCATCGCCCACACAGCCGGTTTAAGCTCCCTCTCCCACTTCTGAATTACTTCTTCAGTAGGTCTAGCTGTCTGATATTGCTTCCACGGGATGAGCGCCGCTTTGCCATCCGGACCGCCGCCAGAAGGGATGACGCAGCGTCCAAGCGAAAAATACTTGAGTGCGATGATAAATGCAGCGTCACCCCGGGCGTCCACCTATATGCCCTCCAAGGCTAGTCGCAAAGTTAGATTGTCTTTAGCAGACTGGGATTGGTTATGCCACCTTGAAACGATTACTGGATGCGAGGATGAAGTCTGGTGGCTGATGATTTTCAGGGAGATTTCAGCCGGGACGTGTTGACGGGTATACACCCGTCGTATACAGTGTCTGCCACACCGGATGATGAGGTTAACCAGTTGATGATCAATCATTTCCTGAATACCTTAGCTGAAATCGCCTTAGCGATAGCTTCCCGGTGTAAGGAAGGTAACCAGTGAGAGCAGCCGCTTATATCCGAGTCTCTTCCCTCTCCCAGGTAGAAGGTCATTCCCTCGATGCCCAGGAAAGGTTATTCAAAGAGCTTTGCAAAAACAGGGGCTGGGAGCAGGTCAGAGTCTACCGCGAAGAAGGCAAGTCAGCCCATGTCGATGCTATCGCACGCCGCCCTGTCTTTAGAAAACTTCTGGATGATTCCGCGAAAGGTGAATTCGACATCGTTGTTGTTCACAGCCTTGACCGATGGGCAAGAAACCAGAGAATCATGCTGGAATCGCTCGGTATCATGGGGAAGCATAACGTTTCATTAGTCTCAATCACCGAGAATATAGATTATTCCAATCCGCAAGGGAAGCTCTTTACCCAGATGCTGGGCGCTTTCGCTCAATTCTATTCCGAATCTCTGGGCAATCATGTGAGGAAGGGGCTGGAGCAAAGAGCTGTCGAGGGCAAGCACACCGGAGGCATCCCCTTCGGCTACGAGTCCTGCTGGAAAGAAGGGGAGAAGGGAGAGAAGATCCTGGTCTGCGAGAAAGAGCATTCGGGCGGAGTGCATCCGCATCCGAAAGAGGGAGAAGCGGTATCTGAGTTGTTCAGTAGGTACGCAAACGGAAGTACCACTTTGAGCCAGTTAGCTTCATACCTGAATGAGAATGGCTTCCGCACTCGCAACAGGCATCGACTTCAGAGTCCCGAGGGGTCTTATATCGCCGGTCCCC
Source organism: Dehalococcoidales bacterium (assembly GCA_028706655.1). Lineage (GTDB taxonomy): Bacteria > Chloroflexota > Dehalococcoidia > Dehalococcoidales > RBG-16-60-22 > JAQTQH01. The sequence goes on from JAQTVW010000076.1 coordinate 2,962, forward strand.
GAATCTTCACTACCGCTTCAGTCCGGGGAATCCTGCACAATCCCTTCTACGCCGGGAAAGTAATGCATCGGGGAAAGCTATTCCCCGGAGCGCATCAAGCTCTGGTTTCTCAAGAACTATTCGATATCGTCCAGACTACTTTGAAGAAGAATTCAGGCCGGTCTGAGACCCTTCAGAATAGGCCAGAAAGGCATTATTTGCTCAAAGGTATCATTAGATGCTCGTATTGCGGGATGCCAATGTGGGCGCAAACCTACAAGAACGGTCATCGATATTATAGAGAGCATCAGGCATCCAGAAGCTTGGCACCCTGCCCCGCTCATGGGGGCTCCATCTCCTGTGAAGTAGCCGATGAACAAATTAACAAGCTGATCTCGAATATCGAATTAGGCCCACAATGGATAGAGGAAGTATTGGCAATAATCTCTTTGAAAGACGAAGTTGAAAGGGTTAAAAAACAGAGAATCGCAGCGCAGGAAAAACTTCGCAGAATGACCAAAGCCTACATTGACGGTCTCTTCCCGGATGAAGAATATCACCGGCAGAAGAAGCTGATTGAAATGGAACTGGAATCACTGGTCGTGCCTCAGGCAGATGCCGCCGAAGAAGCGGGAAAATTAATCCTTAATCTGCCTTCCCTATGGGAAAAGGCAAACTTGGAAGAAAGAAGAAAGCTCTTACTCACTATGCTGGACGCGGTCTACTTTGAGTCCAGGCAGACCAAGTCGATTGTCGCTGTAAGACCGAAGCCGCCGTTTAAACCCATCTTCCAGGTGGCGGCAACTAAGGCGGGATCTAAAATCCGTATCATTAACGAGCCCTATCTAGGCTCTTCCGTGTTTCTGGTGGAGACGGGGGAGAGTCGAACTCCCCGTCCGAAAGAAACTGCCCAGGATATCCTACAAGCTTAGCCGGCTCTTTGTTTCTCGCCTGGTTGACCTCAACTGGCCGAGTTCAACCAGACCATCCGATGTTTCTTTCATCACCCCTATCGGCGTCTGGGTGATGGCACCCTGGCTTTTCGGCACCCAATCCCAACCCGTCAGGGTGGGGTCAGGTTGGATGGCAGCCTAAGCTATGTTAGGCGGCAACCATTACTGGTTCGTCACTTGTTTTTTGCCACCTGTTTATTGAGATAGTGGCACCTCAGCTTGCAATCCTGTAGCGCGCTTCCCCCGTCGAAACCACGCGTCCCCATTTAGTTCTTAAAGTGCTAGCGCTTCGTTTTTTTGCAGCGCGCCCCATCTCCCGCTCCGCTTCCCGGCGCAAGAGAGACTCGCGTTTATCGTAAAGCTTTTTGCCCTTGGCGGTTGCGATAGCCACTTTGGCGAGGTCATCTTTAAGATATATTTTTACCGGCACCAGGGTAAGTCCTTTTTCAGCGACTTCGCTGGTCAGTCCGGCAATCTGGCGTCGGTGTAACAGCAGTTTGCGCGGGCGTATCGGATCGTGTTCTGCGCGGGCGTCTGTGCCGTAGCGTGCGATGTGGGCATTGAGCAGCCACAACTCGCCGCGTTCCGGCCTGACGTAAGCTTCGCCGAGAGTCACCCTGCCATCGCGGATGGACTTAATCTCCGAGCCAGTCAGCGCGATTCCCGCTTCGATGTTTTCACCGACGTAATATTCGTGAAACGCTTTACGATTGGTCGCAATTACTTTTATCGCCACAATAAATTATAACATACTGCCCTTATGGCGAGCGAGATATTAGTCCGATTCACAAAATATGACTTTTTTGAGCGAATGTAATATCATGGAGATAGCGACTCTGAACAGAAAACAAGGAGGATAGGTGAGAACAAAGCAACAGTACATCAAGGGACTAAGTAAACTAAAGCGGAACCTCTACTTCGATGGAGAGTTAATTGACCGCACGGATGAGCGCCAGATGGACACGCTCAACACTATCGGCATCACGTTTGATGAAGCCGCCAAACCGGAGAACGAAGGATTATGCACTGCCATCTCCCATCTCACCGGCGAGAAAATCAACCGTTACACTCACATCCACCACAGCGTTGAAGACCTGCATCGCAAACAGGACATGACCCGCCTGCTCTGCGGCAAAGCCGGCGGCTGTATCGAGCGCTGCATGGGCATCGATGGCACCAACGCCGTTTATAATGTATCCTACGAAGCCGACCGCTCCAACAAGGGCGCCACTGAATATCACAAGAACTTCAAGAAATGGCTCACCCGCTTCCAGAAAGAAGACCTCGTCGGCTGCTGCGCCCAGACCGATGTCAAGGGCGACCGCATGCTGCGCCCCGCCGAGCAACCGAACCCGGGCGCTTATGTTCACATCAAAGAACGGCTGAGTGACGGTATCGTGGTCAGCGGCTGCAAACTGCACATCTCGGAAGCTTCCGTAGCTGATGAGGTGCTCTGCATCCCCACCCGCGCTCTGCGCCCCGAAGACAAAGACTATGCCGTCGCCTTCGCTATCCCGTCGGACTGGGAAGGTCTTAAACAGGTAGTCACCATCCATAACCTGCGCGAGAGAGAATATTATAAGCGCGGTTTCGTCCCCGGGCAGACCGACTCCTACATGATTTTCGATGATTGCTTCGTGCCGTGGGAGAGAGTCTTCCTTGCCGGCGAATATCAGCACGGCGGTACCCTCGCCTTGCTCTTCGCGCTGTTCCATCGTCATTCCTATTCCGGCTGCAAACCGGCCATCGGCGACCTGGTTCTCGGCGCCGCTGCCCTTGCCGCTGAAGTAAACAACGTTCACAAAGCACCGCACGTCCGCGAGGCGCTGGCGGAGCTTATCATGACCATCGAACTTGGTTACGCCGCGGGCTACACCGCTTCTGACCTGGGCAAAGCCGAGGTCTACATGCCCGGCGTCGGCTTCGTGCCTTATGGCCCCGGTTCCTTTATCCCCAACTCCATTTACTGCAACGTGGGACGCTGTCTCTCCGGCGAAGCCGTTTACCGCGAGCAGGAAATTCTCTGCGCTATCTCCGGCGGCGTCACCGCCACCTTCCCGCATGAGAAGGACTTCAAGAATCCGGCAGTCGGCGACCTGCTGATGAAATACACCCGGCGCAGCCCGAACATGTCCACTGAAGACCAGGCACAGTTCTGGCGCTACCTGGGCGACTTCCTCTGCTCGGCGACCGGCGGCATCCTGAACGTCGGCAACTACCATGGCGGCGGTTCTCCGGTCATGGAGCAGATTGCCATCACCACCCAGTACGATATTGATTCCCGCAAGAAGCTGGTCAAGTACATCGCCGGTATGAGCGGCGGCGACCGCGATGCCCTGAGCAGGAAAATTGTTAAACCCGCCAAGGCTTCTGCGAAAGCTGCCAAAGCACCGGCAAAGAAAGCAACCGCGAAGAAAACTGCTGCCAAGAAAAAGTAGCATTTTTAATGTCATTGCGAGGGCGCAGCCCGAAGCAATCTAACGGATTGCAGGGATTGCTTCGCCGGCAACGACAGGAAGCAAAAATTAAGGGAGGGGGCGAAAACCCCCTCCCTTTCTGTTACCTATATCCCCTCTCCCTAGATGTGCCTTATATCAAAGCATCTTACTGCTGTCATTCTGAGCATAAGCGAAGAATCCGTATTATTCGTGACTGGCACAGATTCTTCGTCGTTCCACTCCTCAGAATGACATTTGATACAACTCCCCCTTGATGGGAGGAATACTGATTTACAGCGTGCGCGGCCAGGTCTGAAGTCTGTGCTGACCGACGGTAGTGCCTTTCCTGCCGCGGGCAATCATCAGCGCATCATAAATCCACTTTCTGGTATCGCGCGGGTCTATGACGTCATCGAGGTGATGCTCTTCGGCGGCTTTCCAGGGCAGGCTGGTATCGCCCCACTCATCGAGCAGGCGCGCCCGCTCCGCATCGGGATTCGCCGCCTGGGCAATCTTTTTACCGTGCACCAGGTCAACGCCGATGATAGGGTCGACAAAACTGATGGATGCTGTCGGCCAGGCAACACAGAAGTCAGCGGTCTGGTAGGGTCCCAGCATGACATTCCAACCGATGCCGTAAGCCTTGCGGATGGTAATGGAGAACTTGGGCACGGTGCTGAGTTGCCCGGCGCAGACCCAACTCATAATTTTCGTCGGTAATTTCTGCTTTTCCGAGATGCTCCCGGGGAACATGCCGGGAACATCGGCGATATTGACGAAGGGGATATTGAAAGAATCGCAGAGGCAGATAAAGGCGGTCGCCTTTTCAATCGCCTGGACAGACGGCGCGCCGGCATCGAACATCGGATTATTGGCAATGAAGCCCATCACATAGCCGCCCACGCGCCCCAGGCAGACCATGACCGATTTGCCGAATTCCGGTTTCATCTCAAAGAACTTGCCATCGTCAACAATGCGCTTGATAAGGCGGTGCATATCATAACCGCGGTTCATCTGGTCCGGCACTATCTTGCCGACATCTTCAATGCGGCGATCAATGGGATCTTTGGTCGGCACGACCGGCGGCTCTTCCATGTTATTGGAAGGCATATAGCTAAGAAATTCCCGCACCAGCGCCATGCATTCTTCATCGGTTTCCGCAATACGGTCGATTTCACCGGTCTTGCGGTAACGCAGGTCGAGCGCGCCCAGTTCCCAGGGCGTGATTTCTTCGCCGATGGCAATTTTAAGGATTCGGGGTCCGGCGGCTGCCATGGCGCTGCCCTTGGTCATGACCACAAAATCGGAGCATACGGCGATCCAGGTCGGTTCGCCGAAACATTCGCCCTGGATAGTTGCAATACGAGGCGTAACGCGTGGTGCCTGCACAAAGTCCGGCAGCGCCGGGGATTTGCACATACCGGCAGAACCCATGCCGTCCGGCAACCTCAATCCGCCCAGGTTATCGCCGATGAAGATGGTGGGGTAGCCTTTCTTGGTGGCATATTCATGCAGCCGCTGGTGCTTGCGGAAGCAGCCCACCTGCCCATCCGAGCCGCCCAGCACGGTGCGGTCGTCAGCGGTCACCAGGACCGTCCGCCCGTCAATCTTGCCGAACCCGGCAACGCGTCCGTCGGCGGCGGTGATGTCTGCCAGTTCTTCCCTCTCCGAGAGGTTCAGTATGCCCAATTCCCAGAAGCTGTTCCGGTCGAGCAGCTTGTCGATTCTCTCGCGGGCGTTCAGTCTGCCTTTTGAGTGCTGCAAGTCAGTCTGCTCTTTACCGCCATGCAGCAGCGCTTTTTCACGGCGGCGGTAGAGCTCTTGGATGCCTTCATCCATCCCCATGTGCATTGGCATTCCGGTTTCCTCCTCTTATTTCTGTTTGAAATCGAATCCGAAGAAATGACGAGCGCAATTGCAGTAAATGGAATGAAGAAAGGAATTTCTGTGTATAATCCTACCGTAACCGCCATTCTTAGTCAAACTTGACAACGCAACGTCAACCGTATATATAATATGATGAAATCTGGTTCTGCAAAGCACTTGACACTCGGTCTTTTTTCTACTATATTAATGCGAAGAGTGCTACTGTATTTCCCAAACACTCATCGGTTCACAAGTTCCCTGAGTAAATAATCCCTTTCGGGATTGGAGATTTTCCTGTATAGAGTCTAAATTGTAATGCCAAAGTATATTTTCGTTACCGGCGGTGTGGTCAGTTCAGTAGGTAAAGGTATCACCGTCGCCTCTATCGGCACCATCCTGAAAAACCGCCAGGTCACCGTATCCGTCCAGAAGCTCGACCCCTATCTCAATGTCGACCCCGGGACGATGTCACCCTACCAGCACGGCGAGGTGTTCGTAACGAAGGACGGCGCGGAGACCGACCTCGACCTGGGCAACTACGAACGATTCATCGACGCCGAACTTACCGCCGACTCTAACGTTACGTCCGGGCAAATCTACAGCGCAGTGATTGCTAAGGAGCGGCGCGGCGATTTCCTCGGCGGCACTATCCAGATTGTGCCACACCTCACCAACGAAATCAAAGACCGCTTCAAGAGACTGGCGGAAAAATCGAAAGCGGATGTTATTCTCATCGAAGTCGGCGGTAATCCATCGGTCGGTTTCACGGCTGCCTCGCCACCGAGGAGATCTTTGTCAAGGTCGGTCTCCTTGTATGGCCCATTCATGAGATAGTTCTGGAATCCGATCCCGGTATATATCGAATGTTTGATGAAATTCCTCCGGACTGAGCGAACCGGCGCCCCCACCACGGTAATATCCTCTTCGTTGTAACTTCCGATCCCTTTTTGCTCTGCAAGATGTGTCCATACCACATCGTACGGATTCACTCCCATCGCTCTCAGGGCGGTAGCTTCCACTGCAAGCGGGCTGGCACCAACGATTACTATGTTGTGGTGAAGGTTAAGGGTATACGACGGCCAATCCTTCTCTGAAGCCCAGAAACCGGCTATTATACCGTAATCCGTGGGCTTATAACTGAAAATATCAACCATTCCGTGGGCAAAACCGAAACGGTCCATCTGGCTTTTCGCCACACTATCACCATACGGAAATGAGGAAAATGCCCCGACATAGTTTTTGAAGATGAGAGTAC
>JAQTVW010000077.1 GCA_028706655.1 Dehalococcoidales bacterium
GGACGGCAGCGATATGTGTCCCATGGAGAGAATGTCCATCGGCAAGTCGCCTCAAGTATTCCACAAGGAACTAAAGAACCGGATCAAATCAGCCGGGTAACATCCTCTTTTGGAAGCGTTTTACCGCTTGTGTTATGATATTGGCTGTCTGTCATAATCTACTCGCGGAGAATTAATCTTGGCAAAACCCCGGATTTTCTACGGCTACTGGATAATCGCAATCGCTTTTCTCTGTCTATTCGTCTATTCCGGCGTCGGCTATTATGCGCTGTCGCTGTTTTATAAGCCGCTGGAAGCAGAGTTCGGTTGGGGTCGGGGACCCGTTTCGGCGGGATTCACTCTTATCTATATCGTGCAGGGTCTTACCGCGCCTTACATCGGCAGGATGGTCGATATCTACGGACCCAAAAGACTCATCGTCGGCGGCGCGTTTATCACCGGAGTGGGATTCATCGCCCTTTACTTTATCCATCACCTGTGGTCATTCTACGTTTGCTACGGGATTATCGGACTGGGCATGACTGCATTCAGTACTATCCCTGCCACCAAACTGGTCACAATGTGGTTCAAGAAACGGCGCGGCTTCGCCGTGGGGATTGCCTCATCCGGGGTGGGAGCGGCGGCCTTCGTTTTGATGCCTGTCATCGGCAGCTATCTCATGCCGAACTTCGGCTGGCGACTGACCTACGTGTTCCTGGGACTGGTCACCTGGGTGCTTGTCATTCCGCTGGCGATACTGATTGTCAAAGCCCGCCCTGAGGATATGGGACTGCTGCCGGACGGCGCTATCCAGCCGGAGAAAATCATCCAAACGACGGCACCTGAAAAAATCGACCGGGAATGGACACTGAGCACCGCTCTGCACAGCCTGCCTTTCTGGCTGATTACCATCGCGTTTACTGCCGGGAACATGAGCCATACCACCGTCATCCAGCACCAGGTCAACCACCTGACTGACCTGGGCTTTCCGGTGGCGGCGGCATCCGTCGCGCTGGGCACGGTAGGGCTGGGCAGCACCATCGGCAAGTTCCTCTTCGGCTGGGCTTGCGACCATGTCCGCGCTAAAAATATGGCAATCACAGCATACTTTCTGCAGGTTATCGGACTTATCGCCCTGCTGAGCCTTAAACCCACCTCTCCGCCGGAGATGGTCTGGTTATTCGTCATCCCCTTCAGCCTGGGCATCGGCGGCTGGCTGCCCAACATGTCCATGATAATCAGCAGCAATTTTGGACTTGCCGCTTACGGGGCGATTTTCGGTGCCTTAAACCTGGCGGTCAACATGGGAGTCGCCTTCGGGCCGCTGATTGGCGGATTCATGTATGACAAGATGCACAACTATCAGGGAGTGTTCATCCTGCTGCTCGTGTTGTATGCCGTTGCCCTTACTGCGATGACTTTGGTGCGCCGCCCGCGACTGCCCCAAAAGAAATAGCGCCACTCATGACAAGTAGCGCTATTCAATCCAGAATACGTGAAAAAGCTTATTTAAAGATACCTAGGCGCAACAACTGCCGCCGCAACCGCAACTTCCCTCACCGGGTTTGCATTCTTCTTCAGACTCTTTTTGATTGTCGGCGGATTCCTTTAGCTTCTTCGCCGCTTCGGCTCTTTCTTTAGCCTTTTTTTCCTCGAGTTCTCGAACGAGACTCCAACTGAACGGTGCTCATCCCATGTCTACCACCTCCTGTATATTTATATTCTACCTTTTTCGGGGCACCGCTGGCAATCTGTACAACTACGTAATTATAGCCGCAGGCGAAAAAGGAAGTATGCGACTTTAGTCGCACGCACTAATTCGATTCGGGGATAGCTTCGCTGGTAATCTCCAGTGTGGTAGTGGCAGGCGCGGCTTCGGGAATCGGGAATTTCCAGTAGTCCGTGATGGGAGAGAGCGTGACAAAAATACCGATGTGTGCTAACAGGAAAAGTGTGACGGCAGTTATCGCCAGCCAGCGCCGTTTGCCGGAGCGTTTCACTTGCCAGAAATGGATGAAGTTGTTCAGGATTATCCCGAGCCCGATACAGATTGCCCCGATGGAGGGGTAAAAATAGTATGGATAGGTTATCCGATCGGTGATGAGGTCCAGAGGTATCCACAACAGGAAGGTGCTGAAGAACCACAGAAAGCCGAACACTTCGGCGGGACTGCGCTTCCATGCCCAGTAGCCCAGATAGGCGAAGGTGGGAATTATCGCGCCCCACAAGCCGAAGCTGACACTTCCGGTATAATGCGGGATATACCAGTAAGGCACGAGATACGGGATGATGACCCACACCCACGGTCTGCTGGCAAAGGGGTGAGTCGCATTTTCAAACGTCAAACTGCCGCTCATGCTGTACAATCTCCCTAATTCGTAAAACGGGTCTATAATTTTACGGAAGATTATCGAATCCAGCAACAGGAAGAGCATCACGAAGAGCAGCCAGGATAAAAACAGTGACAATGCAAAGTGCAGCGAACGGTCGCGCCGGAACAGCAGCCAGTGCAGACCGATGGCGGGGAAAGATAAGGCGGCAGTCACTTTGGCAAGTACCGCGAGGCACATGAATACCGCCATAATCGGATAGTTCTTTTTGAGATAGCTATAAAAGAGCGCCAGCATCAGGGTAACACTGAAGACGTCCAGCATGCCGATGCTCGCCTGGATGAAGGTCAGGTTCTCCGTTGCCAGCAGAAAAGTAGCTAAAGTGGACGTCCTGCGCGACATCTCTAATTCCCGGCAGATGAGATAAAAAAGGATAATGCCCGCCGTGCCGAAGGCAATGGGGAAAATACGCCAGCCGAACGGTTTATCACCGAAAAGATACATGCCGAATGCGACAATCAGCTTGCCCAGAGGCGGGTGCTCCACTCGTTCCGAACCTTCGCCGGCGAGAATCAGCCGGGCATCTTTGACATAGTGCTGCTCATCGAAGACGGCTTCCGCGGGATTATTGATAATGACGAAATGCACTACCAGTGTAGCGATAACGATTAGCAGAAGCCAAAAATACTCCCAGCGGACTATCCGGCGGAGTCCACGCTTCGCTACTTCCATGTCCACCATAAATTCGCCAGGTAGTTCCACAGAATGGCAACGGCGATGCCGAACAGGTTGGCGACCAGGTAATGCATGTCAAAGGTCGAGGTAAGAAACGCCAGGACGCCCCAATTCAGCGCCAGTCCCACCATGCTAATGAGGTTAAATTTGCCGAGGCGTTTCAGGAAGTTAAGCAATCCCCCTTTACGGCGGTCGGAGAAGGTGAAGAAATCGTTCAGAGTATAGTTGGTAATAATGGAAGTTTCGATGCTGATGGCGGAGGACACGAGATAATACAGCCCGCCGAACTCGGTTAGTAGCCACAGCAGCCCCTCGTTGACGACCACGCCGCTGCCCCCCACCAGACAGAACTTAATGAACCGCAGCAGCTCGCCGCTGCGCCGCATGAGGCTGAAGATATGCTTGAGGTATTCGGTCTGCTGGCGGGCATTGAGCTTGCTCTGACCGAGGCGGCGGCTTTCGAAGATGAAGGGGACTTCCGTCACTTTCGAGAAGTGCCCCATCACCAGCATTTCCAGCAGAATTTTGTAGCCCCGGGGTCTCAATTCCACTCCGGCGATGCCCTCTTTACGAAAAGCGTAAAATCCGGACATGGGGTCGTTAACGCGGCGGCTCGAGGGCAGGAAGAGATGGCAGATAAAGGTCGCCCCCTTGGAAATCACTCCCCGGAGGAAGTCTTTTTCCCGCCATCCTCCGCCTTTGACATACCGGCTGGCGACGGCGAAATCGGCGCCGTCTTCAATGGCTTTAATCAGGTCCGGCATAATTTCCGGCGGGTGCTGGAGGTCGGCGTCCATTACGCCGATAATCCTGCCCTCGGCATAAGGCAGGCCGTCCACCACGGCAGTCGCCAGCCCGCGCTTGTCTTTGCGGACAAAGACTTTCACCGGATAGCGGTCGGCTAAGGCTCGTATCCTGTCGGCTGTGCCGTCCCTGCTGTCATCATCGACAAAGACAATCTCGTAGCTGTGGGACGACAACACCTTATGGAGGCGCTCAACCAGCGGTGTAACGGCATCTGCTTCGTTATAGGTCGGAACAATGATGGAGATATCTTTATTCAATGCATATTCCTGTAAACAACCGCTCTATTTTACCATCCTGAACAATCATGCGCCATGTAGTATAACGTGAAAATCCGCCTCGGGTTACTTTACGCTCAATTCATTTGCCGGCAGCGGCAGCGCCTTAGAACCGGGTGGTCTGCCGACCAGATACATCACGACTACCGCCAGCGCCGATAATACGATACTGGTAATAAAGGCATTAATATAGCTATGGGTCGTATCGAATATCCTGGCGGCATAGACGGGACCTACCATTTGCCCCAGCGTGAAACTCAAGAAAACCGTCCCGTAGATAACGCTGAAGTCTTTTGCCCCGAAATAGTCTGACACCAGCCCGGGCAATATCGGCGTGATTGCCCCAGTGTTAAGTCCGAGCAGGATGGAATACATGTATAGCATAGTCAGGTTTTTGGTGTAGCAAAGGATAATAAAAGCGACAACCTGCAGACAGCAACCGGTCATAAAAACATACCGCTTATCGATAATGTCGCCGAGTCTGCCGAAACCCAGCCGCCCCGCGATACTGAAAGCGGTCAACATACCCACAGCGGTAGCTGCCGCTATACGTTCGATGCCGATGTCTACCGCAAAAGCCACCTGGTGCATCAGTCCGGCGGTGTAAGCCCAGCCCCAGAGAAAGCCGCCCGCCGCGATGAACCAGAAGGCTCTCCGCCGGAGAGCCTCCCGGAAACTTACCGCTGTCACAGTCAGCGTCTGCTGGGCGCGCGCCCCTTTCTGCTCCTCGCTGGTGTCTATTCCTTTTTCAGCAGGGGTGCGCATGATGAAAGCGGCGACGAGAGTTCCGATGACCGTCACCAGAGCCGCCGAGAACAAAAATGCCTTTTGCCAGCCGTACGAAGCAATGAGCCAGCCTGCCACCGGCGCCATCGCCGCGCCGCCCACACCGATACCCGCGGCGGCGACGCCCAGCGCCGTACTTCGCCGGCGGTAAAACCAGTGCCCGATGATGGTGAAATTAGGCACCAACTGGATGCCAGGTATGCCGACACTTACAATCAGCCCGTAGTAAACGTACAGATGCCACGGCTCGCTCACGGTAGAAAGCAGGAAGAATCCAAGTCCGGCAACGAGGCTGCCGATAACCATGATAAGCCAGATACGCATCCGGCGGATAAGCATGCCGAGAAACGGCGCAATCACTCCGGCGATAGCCAGTCCGAGAGATATCGCACCGGCTACCTCGGTTCGCGACCACCCTTTGTCCCGCAGGATGGCATCAAAAAAGACAGGGAAAGAATAGAAATAACTGCCGGAAGTACAGAAAAATAAGAGAAAGGCACCCGCCACCACCCACCAGCCATAGTAAATCTTTTTCAAGATGCACCTGCTTTCGTGAAGTGGGAACTACAACCTAGATTATAGTTGAAGGGTAAAAGTAATGCAAAGGTGAAAAATGTTTCCGGTACTTTTGTCCTATCAACCGTAGCTAACATTTAGCATTAATTACCGTTATACTATATAGGAACAATAAAACGAGAAGGAGTATTATTCATGAAAAACAAGCTGGTCATTCTTACAGTAATCGCTCTTGTAGCGATAATGGCACTGCTGGCAGCCGCCTGCACGCCCGCGGCACCTACACCCACAACCACATTACCGCCCGCTACCCAAACGCCGTCTCCAACCGCAACGACACCACCCGCAACAACGCCGCCACCTACCACTCCTCCTACCACGACATTACCTCCGCCGGTGCCCGCAGCTAAAGGCACTCTCGAAGTCCGCGTCACTGACGCTCCTGCGGCGGATAACGTAACCAGTATCATGGTTACCCTGAAAAAGGTAGAGGTGCATCGCGCCGATGCTATCCCCACTCCTCCTACCACGCCCAGCGATAACACCACTACCGATAACACCACTCCCCCGCAGAACACTGATAACGGTACGGAAGAAGGCGGACAGTGGGTCACCGTTAACCTCGCGGCAGGAATGAATGTTTTCGACCTGCTTAAAATCAAGGGTATCGAGCAGACCATCGGCACCAATGAAATGCCCATAGGCAAGTACACCCAGGTACGTCTGACTGTCGAGTTGATTCAGGTGGCTCTCAACGGCGGCGAACTGAAACCGGCTACCGTAGCGAGCGGAATTCTCAAGCTGGTCCATCCTTTCGAGATTAAGGCGGGACAGAGCACGACACTGGTCATCGATTTTGATGCGGATAAATCGGTGAATGTCGCTGGCAACGGGGAAGTCAAGGTCAGCCCGGTTATCAAGCTCATCGTAAAATAAGCAGCCAGAAAAATCATAATTCAATATTGAGCCAGCGGTGAAAAACACCGCTGGCTTTCTATTTACCATCATGCGACAATCCTTGACAGTAACCAACTAAAACTTATATCATAAGCATGAAAAGGATTTCACCATTTCCGGTTCAGTCCTGGCACTGCAATTGCGGACACGTCATGATATTTCGCACTGAGAAATCAAATTACATCCCGGAGCGGGCTCTTCTCTTCGTCTTTACCGTCCTGCTCGTACTGACAGTCGCGCTTTTTTTCACACCTGCCCTGACACTGACTGTCCAGGATTCACACACTACATCTTCGCATCCAAACTCCCCGAAATACGACTCGGCGCCGATGGCTTTCAACCTCAACTGCGACATTCAGAGGGTGAAGCGCATGATTCCGGAGACCAGCCGTTTACTCATCCCGACAACCCTTAAATCAGTCCATCACCGTATCTGCAGCTACGACTGTCAGCCTGCGCTGCGCCAATCTTACCGCCTGCCCCTGCTGGCAACGCCATCCAAGGGATACCGCCAGGTCTGCCAGCTTCTGGATATACCCCCTCCGGTCATTTAATATTCTCTCCCTAATGACACAACAGACCGTTCATCCTTTCTTGCAGTCTGGCCGTGTATTCCAAAAACTAAACTTGAAGGAGAATTATTAAATGGAAATCGATCTAGGATTCAAAATCGGGGCATTACTCTTTTGCGTTATCTTGTTCGCGCTCGCTATCTTTCATCAGACGATAGGCGATTGGTTCGGCTCAATCGTAAAGTCTATCTTTAGAAGAAAATAGTACTTTGCCCTGAGCTGTAGATTTGACAATAACAGGCAGGACACACCTGAACAGCCGGTTTTTGAAAAGGAAGGCACAAGATTCGGCGGGCAGTCAGGTTCTGCCTGTTATTGTTATGTATACTGACCGGAGGATGCTTCGCTGCACCCGCAATGGCGGTGTAAAGTTCACCATTCGCGGAAAGCATTGGTGATAGGCAGCCGGCGGTCCCGCCCGAAGGCGCGCGCCGTTATCTTGATTCCGGGCGGCGACTGGCGGCGCTTGTACTCGCTGCGGTCAACCATCTTCGCCATCTTCTTGACGATGTCTTCGGCGCAACCCATTTCGATTATCTGTTCGATGCTGCGGTCTTCTTCCACATAGGCGACGAGCATCGGGTCGAGTTTGGGATACGGCGGCAGAACATCGGTTGTCTTTTGCCCCGGCGACAGCTCCGGCGAAGGAGCTTTGGTGAGAACGGTGGACGGTATCAACGCATAGCCTGCGATTTGATTGCGGTATTCCGCCAGCTTGTATTCCATAGTCTTGGGCACGTCCTTGATGACTGCAAAGCCGCCCGCTAAATCGCCGTAGAGCGTGGTGAAGCCGGTCGCCATCTCGCTTTTGTTGCCCGTGTTCAGCACCAGCCAGCCGAATTTGTTGGACAGCGCCATCAAGATGTTACCCCGGATGCGCGCCTGGATATTTTCTTCCGTCACATCAACCGGTTTGCCTTTGAAAACATCGGCGAGCATATCCTGGTAGGCGCGGAAGGTCTTTTCGATAGGAATGACCAGCATCTTGATGCCCAGGTTTTGCGCCAGTTGCTCGGCATCGGCGAGGCTGCCCGGAGTCGAATATTGTGAAGGCATGGCAACTACCATGACGTTGTCTTTATCCAGGGCATCTACCGCGATGGTCGTCACCAGGCTGGAATCAACGCCGCCGGAAAGCCCGATAACCACCTTTTTAAACCTATTCTTTTGCACATAGTCCCGCGTGCCCAGAACAAGGGCATCATACACCTCACCGGGAAAGCCTTTTTCTTCCACCTCCCGCGGAGGCAGCGGCGGTTTAGCTGTTTTCGCGATTGAGTCCGCCACTACAATTTTGACTACTTCCGGTTTCAGCTCTTCCAGTACGGTTTCCCGCCGCCAGCGGGGGTCATGCAGACGGGTGCGGAAGACCGCTTCGATATCAAGGTCGGTGACGATGAGGTCTTCTTCAAACTGTTTGCCGCGCGCCAGCACCTGCCCTTTTTCGTCCAACACCAGGCTGTTGCCGTCGAAGACCAGTTCATCCTGACCGCCGACGAGGTTGTTGTAAGCGACAATCACCACGCTATCCGTGGCGCGGGTCGCCAGCATCCGCTCGCGCTGTTTGCTTTTGCCGTAGTAAAACGGCGAAGCATTGATATTGACGATAATCTCGGCGCCGGCGTTCGCCTGCATCGTAGAGGGACCCGCTTCGTACCAGATGTCTTCGCAGATGTTCACGCCGATACCCACGCCATCCAGACTATAAACGGGAATTTCATCACCGGCGCGGAAGTAGCGCATTTCATCAAAGACACCGTAGTTGGGCAGGAACATCTTATGGTAGACGCCCGCCAGCTTGCCGTTGTGAATAATCGCGGCGGCATTGTACAGGTCATCCTTGGCATCCACAAACCCCAGCACAATCACCATTTCCCGCCCCGCGGAATATTGTACAATCCGGTTCAGGCTGGCGATATTCTCCTCAATGAAGTGGGGCTTGAAAAGGAGGTCTTCCGGCGGATAGCCGCAGATTGCCAGTTCCGGGAAGGTAAGGAGATCAACACCCTGCGCCCCCGCCCTGGCGATGGTGTCCTGGATTTTACCGGCGTTTCCGGCAAAATCACCGACAGTCGTGTTGATTTGAGCCATTCCGAGGCGCAGGCGGCGTACCATATTGTCCCTCCCGGCAACTATATTATTTCATTATAGCACTAAGGTAAAGACGAATACTCAGAAAGAGGCTGATTTGAAAAATGGGGAGAACGCAGAATTGATTATATCTTGGAGATGGAATCTCCGGCAGGAGTTGTGCCGATGATATGTTCATCGGCGAGTCTCTGAAGCTCTTCAGGAGAAACGCCCAGTAATTCACCGAACACATAATCGTTATGTTCGCCCACCATCGGGGCAGGACGCCTGATGGATACGGGACATCTGGAAAGCCTGATGGGAGCGGTGGGGACAGGATAAGGATGAGTGCCAGCCATTTTCCGCTCCACTTTCTGAAAGGAACCGCGCGCG
>JAQTVW010000078.1 GCA_028706655.1 Dehalococcoidales bacterium
GCGCCCGGCATGGGTCCCCAGTACCGTGCGAATATGACTGCTGTAAGAAATGACGGCACTCATGTAGTTAATCCCTGGCCTCCAGTCCAGAGCACTGAGGTAACGTTGGGCATTCCCCCGACGGGGTACAAATATCCTACCGTGACCTTATTGAAACCAAAGCCGGGCAGACCCGGAACAATATCTTTTATATCTATCGACCCGGCAGCACTCCGGGTGATACATCGCTGGAAGTAGTCCTTAAAGCGATGAATGTCCCTGACGGCATGACGGTCGCGCAAGACTGGCAGTGGAGCGGTCCCGCCACACAGCGTAAAACGGGGCTGAAAATAGAAATTTCGCCGCAGGTCAAGCCGGGGCAGTATGTCTTCACATTTGATGTTCAAATCAACGGCGAATTCTACGGGACAATTCCGTGCAGGGTGACGGTTGTCCCTTAAAATAAACGATAAACATTGAGGAGGTTTTTAATGAAAAGGAAATGGTTGGTACTCATTGCACTGGCACTGGTGTCCATTCTGGCGGTAACCGCTTTAGCCGGTTGCGCCGGGCCTGTGGCGGCTCAGGGCACGCCATCGACAGTCCAGATTAGTCAGCAGCCGCAGGGTATCTGGGTGAGCGGCACCGGAGAAGTCGCGGTCACGCCGGATATCGCCGTGTTGAGACTCGGCATCGTGGCGCAGGAGACCACCGTAGCGGTGGCGCAATCGAAAGCCTCGGAAGCGATGACGAAAGTGATGAAAGCCCTGACCGATGGCGGCATCGCTCAGAAAGATATCCAGACCGGGTCTTTCAGCATCAACCAGCGTACCCGTTGGGATGACCAGAAGCAGATGGAAACCGTCACCGGCTACCAGGTGACCAACATGGTCACAGTCAAGATACGCAAAACGGATAAAGTCGGCGACATCATCGATTCAGTAGTGCAGGCGGGCGGCGACCTCATCCGCATCAACGGCATCAATTTCTCGGTGGACGACCCGGCGAATTACTACCAGCAAGCCCGCGAGAAAGCGATGGCGGATGCCAAGAAAAAGGCAGAGCAGCTCGCTTCACTGGCAGGAGTCTCACTGGGCAAGCCGACCTATGTCGCCGAGGGAGCACAGATGTCTCCGGTGTACAGTAGTTCCATGGGGATGGCAATACCCGCGCCCACTATCATTACATCGGCACCGCCGATCAGCGCCGGAGAAACCAAGATAACTCTGAACGTGCAGGTGGCTTACTCGGTAAACCAGTAAGATTTATCAGAGTTGATGCTTAAGCCGGAGAGGGACATACCCTGTACGCTCCTCCGGCTTTTGCTTTGCCTGTGTAAATATTTAAGGTCAGCTACCTGGTCGCCAGGACTGCCTGGATGTACTGCTGGAGCTGGTTGATGCTGCTCTGGACGTATGTATTGACTGCAGCTAGCTGTACAGCCTGGTTCTGGATTGTTTGATTATTCTGGTTGACATCGCCCTGCAGTTTACCGATTGCCGCTGCCTGACTCTGTACCTGCTGGACCAGCCAGTCTACCCGGGAGTCAGCCTGGGAGCATCCGCCCAAGACAGCCGGAATAAGCGCCAGCGTGAGGACGATATTCCAGATTAATAACCATTTATTCATTTTGACATGCCTCCTGTTTCAAGCTACTTCTAAAATCTATTATAGCATAGTGATAGCTAGCCGCACTCCTAATCTTTGCAGTATCTCAATCAGACAGGTTACCGCGCCGGTTTTGAGCGTAATCACCTGATAGACGCGGGACACAGAGATAGCTTATAATCGGATTAGACAATGGCGAGTAATATTACTTTTGCTTTACTGTTGACTTTGATTGCCGGACTCTCCACCGGCATCGGCAGTACTATCGCTTATTTTCTGCACAAGCCCAAGTCTCAGCACATGTGCCTGATTCTGGGCTTTTCCGCCGGTGTCATGCTGTATGTTTCCTTCGCCGAACTGCTACATGTCGCGCTGGAAAAAGTCGGTTTCCTGACCGCAAACCTGGGATTTTTCATAGGGATCATCGCTATCGCGCTGCTTGATATCCTCATTCCCCACGAGTATAAACAGGAGCATGTGGAAGAACTGTCAAATGGTGCGGATACCACAGTTCAACCGGGGCGGCACGGTTATCGCCACGGGGCGAAACATGCTTCACGCCTGCGCCGGGCAGGCATCTTGATGGCTCTCGGTATCGCGATTCATAACTTCCCGGAAGGGATTGCGGTTTTCAGCAGCGGGATAACCGGAGATACCGGGTTCGGGATATTGGTCGCCATCGCTATCGCTTTACATAATATTCCAGAAGGTATCAGCGTGTCAGTGCCTATTGTCGAAGCTACGGGTAAGCGCGGACGGGCGTTCCTTTACTCTTTCGCCGCTGGTCTCGCCGAGCCGGTGGGGGCGCTCATCGGCTTTGCTGTCCTCTTCCCGTTCCTGACGCCGACGCTGATTTATACACTCCTTGCCTTTGCCGCCGGCATCATGGTCTACATCAGTCTCGATGAACTTTTACCGACGGCGCATCTTTACGGCGAGGAGCATGTCGTCATCATCGGGGTTTTAGCCGGCATGGCGGTCATGGCGCTCAGTATTTTAATGCTGAGCTAGACCTGCCAGAGGTAAAAACAAGAGGGGGGGCGTAAAAGCCTCCCTCTATATGCAGTAATTGTCCGGCTCTTTCTATTTAGGTTTGTCTGCGGCGCCGGCGGCAGTTCCGGTTCCCTGTGATTCCTCGCGCTTTGACTCCTGTAATTCTTTCCGCAAATCGATCGTAGAAGACGCGCGGTCAGCACTGAGGCTGGAGACAGGGTAGAGTATCCGTCTGGGCGTCTTCCGGGCGCGCTTGCCTTCGGCGGTCAACTGACCCAGCAGAAGTTCTGAGGTACTGGTTGCCGGCACGGCGCGCACCTCATTGATACGGAACAGCAACAATTCGGCAATAGCAAACCGCAGCACGCTGGATATTGTGAACAGTGTGAGCATCTGGTAGCCCATCAGGGCGGGCAGGTGTGATACCAGCAGACCACCGAGCATCGCACCCAGGCAGACGGCGCTGCCGTTCAGAGCGTTGGCAACCGCGATGTACTGCGTTCGCTTATCCGGCGGTGCCGCTTCGTAGAGAAAGTTGGTGCTGATCAGGTTGAAACCGGACCAGGCAAATCCGGAAACAATCTGTACTATGATTAAGTAGTAAAGGCGCGATCCGCCCAGCCACATCAGCGGCACAATGGGGATAATAAAGGAAGTAATCCGCAAGATGCGGATATTCCCTCCCCAATCGGCGCGGCGTCCCCAGAATGTCATAAAGACCAGGTTGGAAAGAGTTGCCGTCGCGATGACGATAATATAGGTGCCGTAGCTGAGCTTGAGGTCCCGTATCATATATACTGAGAAGTACGGCGCGCAAATACTGACGGTCAGTTGCACCAGGGCAACGTAGATGATGAATCTGCCGATGTTAGTTTTGCCGATGCTTCTCAACAGTGTAATTGGATTCTCGGTAGTGCTGGGGCGGGTTGCCGGGGGTTCGTGCATTTTATAGAGAAACCGCCAGGAGACCACCCGTAACAGGGCGGCGCCACCGAACAACAGAGAGAAGCCCAGCAACACATTAGCGGTTAAAAAATGCAAAATGCCGCCGGCGATAAACGAGAATACCAATGTGGCGAAGTTACAGATGCGGCTGCGTAAGCCGAAATACCTGCCCCGGATTCTTTCCGGGATGATATCCGCCATCATGCTGCCCCAGGCGGGAGTTCCCAGCGAACCGAACACTGTGGTCAGGGTATAGCAGGCGATAAGCCAGCCGATACGCTGCCCCGGTAGAATGTAAGCCGCCAGCAACACCGGCAACCACATGAAGGCGTGGAGCATGACCGCCGGCAGTATTATCTTTTTACGGCTGCCGGCAATATCGGTCAGGCGGGGAGCGGCGAGCTGGGATAAAGCCATTATCAGGCTAGGCACGCTGGTAAGCAGCCCTATCTGGGCGGTGCTGGCTTTGAGTGCCAGCGCAAAAGGTACGATATAGTCCTGGGTGAGACCGAGCATGGCGGCATGGGCGGAGCCGTCTATAATGGAGTATCTTAGATTTTTATTAAATTTTCGTGACTGAGTAGCCATTTAACCTTCCTGATTTTAGACGCAAAAAGATAGCGCTCGTCCCAAAACGGGCGTAAAAAATTCCCCTGTGGAGGTATTGAAGGAGCAGGGGGTTTCCCGGGTGATGGTTTTATCCTCGTTACCGGCACCGCGGGCGCTATTTCTTTGATTCTTTTATTTATATTTTATTTTTGCTTATCGTCATCCCTTGACCAGACATTCGTTCTTTATCGCATCGGGACCTGGTGCCCCGTTGTTATTCACGGTTATTTCTTTGACCAGCAGTTGCCATTGCTCCCAGTCCAGTGCTGCCAGCGCCATCACTATCCGGCGCTTTTCATCCTCTGTCGTCAGAGAATAGGAGGCGGTGCTTAGGCTGTGATGCTTTTCCACTATTCCGGCGACAATCATACAGGTGAGAGCTTCTTCAACATCTACTCTGTGGTAACCGAGGGAATGGCAGATAGCGAAGATGGCAAATCTGGTACTGTGATGTCTACCGAGAAAGGCGAGCAGTTCTCTCTTGATGCGGCTGTTTCCGTGATTTTGCAGGAAGCGGTGCAGGTCGTCTTTGGTGATGAAGGCACGTGTGATCGCCATGGGAGGTTTCTCCTCTAGTCAGGGTCAGTTTCTTATTACCTTTTGGACAAAGAATACACCAGGGAGCGATATAAGAAGGAAGAAGCACTACCGCTCCCTGGTGAGAACCGGGAAAACAGTTTTATCTCATTCTATTCGGCGTAGTAGGACCGACGGGCCGGAAAGCAGGGCGGGCTGCCGGCGCGCTGCGCTGTCTCAAGAATGACGGGATATCCAGTTCTTCGTGTTTCAGGTTCTTGAGCACCTTGGTTATTTCTTTATCGCGGGCGCTGCCGTTGAGCACGTCCTGGGTGGCGAAGCCGGTGGCGATGAGCGTCAGGCGGACTTCGTTGCCCATGTTCGGGTCAAGGACGACACCGAAGATAACGTTGGCATTCGGGTCGACTGCCTGGCGGATAACCTCGGCGGCATTGTTGACTTCAAACAGGCTCAGGTTGGCGCCGGCGACGTTGAACAGGACGCCCTTGGCGCCGTCTACCGAGACATCCAGCAGCGGGCTGGCGAGCGCCGCTTTGGCAGCTTCCACCGCGCGGTTCTGCCCAGACCCCTTGCCTACGGACATCCATGCGGGGCCGGCATCTTTCATAATGGTGCGCACATCGGCGAAGTCCAGGTTGATGAGGCCGGGTACGGTGATAACTTCGGCAATTGCCTGTACGCCATGATGCAGCACCTCATCCGCTGCTTTGAATGCGCCGTCAACGCCGGTCTTCTGGTCGCACATATCTAGCAGCCGATCGTTGGGAATGATGATGAGCGTATCGACATGTTCCATTAATTGCATGATACCTTCATCGGCGGTATGCATGCGATGGGAGCCTTCGAAGTTGAACGGCTTGGTGACCACGGCAATGGTGAGCGCGCCGGTTGCCTTGGCGCATTCGGCGACCAGCGGTGCCGAGCCGGTGCCGGTGCCGCCGCCCATACCGGCGGTGATGAAGACCATGTCTGCGCCGGCAACTGCCTCTTTAATCTCGTCGCGGCTTTCCTCCGCCGCTTTCCGCCCGAAGTGGTTATCACCACCGGCGCCGAGACCGCGGGTTATCTTCTCACCGAGCTGGATACGAAGAGCAGCTTCGGTGACTGCCAGGTGCTGGGCATCCGTGTTCATGGCAATGAATTCCACGCCGCGGATTTGTTCGCGGACCATGCGGGTGATGGCGTTGCAGCCGCCGCCGCCCAGACCGATTACCTTAATTACAGCTCCGCTTGGAACGTAACTCTGTCTTGACATCTATATCTTCTCCTTCTTTACTCTTTATTCAACTATTTTTTATTTGAAGAGCCGGAAAAATCCGGACATAAAGCGGCGCAGACCAGTGTCTGATTGTTTCTCTCTAATATCATTGGCATCTTCGTTGCGCAGTTTCCACATCAGGAGACCTACGCCCGTGGCGTAAGCCGGGTCGCGCAGGGTATCGGAGACACCATAGAGGTTCACAGGAGCGCCGACTCTGACCGGTAGATGAGTCACGTCCATGCCCAGTTCGGCGATGCCGGGAAGATTGGCGCTGCCGCCGGTGAGCACGATTCCGGACGGGACGAGCTTGGCGTAATCGGTGTGGGGCAGCTCGAGGACGATGAGGCGTATCAGTTCATCAACGCGGATGCGGATAATCTCCGAGAGGTCATGGTAGGAAACGCTGTGCCCGTCCTGGGTCAAGGTCTCGTCGGTGGCTTCTTCCTGGTTGGGCATCACGTTGCCGTATTTTTTCTTCATTTCCTCAGCCAGTTCGAAAGAGAGTCCCATGCCTACTGAGATGTCCCGGGTAATGAGATGCCCGGCGACCGGCAGGACGGAGGTGTGATAGATAGTGTTATCTTTGAAGACCGCGATATCGGTGGTGCCGCCGCCGATGTCTGCCAGGATGACGCCGGTCTGTCTTTCCTCATCGCTGAGGACGGATTCGGCACTGGCGAGCGGTTCCAGCACCAGGTCATCGATTTCGATGCCGACGCCGCGGATGCACTTGGTCAGGTTCTGAATAGAGGTTACCGCCGCGGTAATAATGTGGGTCTCGACATCCAGACGGAAACCATGCATCCCGATCGGATTCTTGACGCCTTCCTGTCCATCGACCATGTAAGTCCTGGGGATGACATGCAGCAGCTTGCGGTCGCCGGGGACTTTTACCGATTTGGCGACTTCCAGCACGCGCCGCAGGTCCGTCGGCCGGACAAGCTGGTCACCGCGGGTGATGGCGATGGCGCCCCTATTATTAGAGGAAACCACGTGCCGCCCGGTGACGCCGATGAACGCCGATTCCAGTTTGAAACCCGCGACCTGCTCCGCCTTGCGGATAGAATCGCGGATAGATTCCTTTGCTTCATTAACATTGACGACCATCCCCTTCTGCAGTCCATGGGAAGGCACGATGCCTACGCCCAGGATGCGGGTGCCGCCGATGCTGCCATCAGTATCTGCCATGATGGTGCAGACCTTGGTAGTGCCTACATCAATCGCTCCAATTCTGGTTCTCTTCATACTTCCTCCTTAATAATGTGTGCTACCGCTAGCCCTTGGTCTCGCGGTAGCGTATGTTCCACTTGTTGCAGAGAAGATCGAGATGGTTCCGTAATTCCGGGTTCGGAATGCGATGCAGTTCAGCGAGAAAACCATGTAAGAGCTCGCCGCCGCTCATGCCGGGTGCCGGAGCTTCGGGACCGGGGAGATTGATGTAGACAATCTCCGTCATTAGTTTTTGATACTCAATTGCAGTTCCCATACGATTAGCGCTTCCTCCTTCTTTAAACTTTTTTACTAATCAGTAGCTATCATAACGAGTACCAGAAGTATGGGTCAATTATTGTCCCGCGAAGTTCCAACAAATTCCATAACAAAGAGTTCCATTGTGGCACTCTTTATTGAAAAATTATTTGTGCCAACCCCTTGAAATTCCGATTCCGGTATTTATATAATAAGGAAGGAATTTTGAAGGGGGATATTGTGGCAGAAGAAAAGAGCCGGCGGCACCTTCCCCCGTATGTCTCTTACCGCACGTTTCGCAATTTTATCGACCGTCTGCAGCAGGGTATTCCGGCACGTTTCGATCGTAGTTTCTGGGGCGAAACTCTTTCCGGCAGTACCGGCACCCACCTTATCGCCTCTTTACGTTTCCTGGGACTTATCGATGCAGGGGACTTTCCTACGGAACGTTTGCGGCGCCTGGTGATGGCTAAAGTTCCAGAAAGAGCATCACTGCTGCGTGTCGTTACCGTGGATGCCTACAGCTTTCTGAACGAGGGGACATTTGATCTTGCCACAGCAACCTACGCACAACTCCAGGAAGTCTTCCGCGACCGCTATCAGCCTACTGGAGATGTCGCGCGTAAGTGTATTAAATTCTTTGTGGCACTTGCGGTTGATGCCGGAGTTCCATTGTCACCTCACATCATTAAGCGGTTCCGTGCCAGTGGAAATGGAACTGGAACTAAAATTAGTGCCAAAAAGATTGGAACTAAGCCGATACGGAACTTACCAGTGCCACAAGTGGTAGAAGTTCCACAACACAACGGTTGGGGAGAGTCTTTGATGGCAAAATTCCCCTCTTTTGACCCATCATGGGCTGAGGAACTTCAGATGAGCTGGTTTAAAGCCTTCGACGAATTGCTCCGGCGCTTTCCCGCGAATGGTAAATAAGTACCATTACTCCTTGATTTGGAACTGATACCCCGGCTTTTTACTTGAAGGCTAGACGTCTTCAACTGTGAATACCCGGATGGCGGACTCGCCGCTGACCGGGCAGTAATGTTCACAGATACCGCAGCCGATGCATAGTTCGGTGACCATGTGCGGGCGCTGTATGCCGCCTCCCCCGCGTCCCCCTCCGCCGCCCCCGTTGAAAGCAATGGCTTTCTGGGGCACCGGGCACATTTCTTCGCAGACACCGCAGGGCGTGCCCTCGTTCCAGGGAATACAGCGGGTGCGGTCGATTCTGGCGATGCCGATGACCGCCTTGCGTTTCTGTTCCAGTGACAGGGGTGCTATCGCACCGGTGGGACAGACCTGCCCGCAGGAGTTGCAGGAGAAATCGCAGTAGGCAAGGCGTGTTTCCAGTTTGGGTGTCCACGGTTTGCCGCGGTCGCCGGGGGAAACAGCAGGCTGGATGACGCCGGTGGGACAAATACGGGCGCACTCGCCGCAGCGGATGCATTTTGTTCGCAGAGAAACCTCAGTGCTGCCCGGCGGACGGATGAAGCCGGCGATTTTCGCGCCCAGCAGCGGGATGATTCTCAGGGCGGCGGCAGCCACTGCCGCCAGGCTCAACGTTACCAGAAATTTGCGACGCGACGGGTCGTGGTATTGCGGCGACAGCCTCCAGTTATTGCGGAAGGAAATCGCCCGCGTGGGACAGACCTCGGCACAACTCAGGCAGGTGATACATTCGGCGGTATTGGCAGCGAATTTCTGCGCCGGGTCGATGGCGGTGGTCGGACAAATAGTGGCGCAGCGCCCGCAGGAAATGCACTTCTTTTCGTCCACATAATGGCGGAGCCACGCAATTTTCCCGATGAGTGCCAGCAGTCCGCCCAGCGGACACAGGTAGCGGCACCAGAAGCGGGAGCGGATAGCATTCAGCGCCAGCACCACGGCGAAGAAAGCGGCAATCGCGATGTTTGGTCCCCAGAAAGGCTGGTCGTTAATAACATAGCCCCGGAGGGCATTGTCCAGCCAGGTGACGGCGGGCTTCAATGATGCCGGGCAAGCCAGCGGTG
>JAQTVW010000079.1 GCA_028706655.1 Dehalococcoidales bacterium
GTGTTGCCGGCGGCGTCTTTCACGGGAGCCAGCGTCCAGTCCCAGTAGGTCACGCCGCGCCATGGCTGGTTGGGGAACGTAAACGGTTTGTCATGGAACGAGACCGGAACGCCGAGGTCTCTGACACGCTTGAAGACGTCTTCATTTTCCTCATCGGGGAATAAGACAAAGTGGTTCTTGCCGATAAGCTCCTCAGCGGTGTAGCCGCAGCTTTTAGCGTAGGTCGAGTTGACCATGACGAAGTTGAACTGCGGGTTGAAGTAGGCGAGGTGCGCGCCGGCGTTTTCCATGATTGACTGGAGCAGGCGGTTGTCTTCCAGAAGGTCGGCGGAAAGACTGTCTATTTGTTTGAGCATCTCTTCCTGCTGACGCTCCGCCTTCTTCCGTTCGGTAATATCCGTGAGCATGCTGACACTCCCGGCATATCTACCGTCTGCATCGTAAAGAGGCGATGCATTAACGGTGACCCATAAAGGCGTTCCATCTTTGCGAATCAACTTGTAATCGTAACTCGCGGCGCCGGTGGCGCCTTGCTTACGCTCTTCGATTAATTTATTTGAGATTGCCTGTCCTTCTTTGTCGGTCAATTCAGCCCAGGATAGCGTCATCATTTCGGAGACGGTATATCCCAGCATGGTTGCCATTCTGTCATTGACGTAGTTGGTGTTTCTTTCCGCATCGACTACCCAGATGCCCTCATTACTGATAGTTACGATAGAGCGGTACTTCTCCTCGCTTTGCTGCAGCGCCTCATCTGCCTTCTTTCGTTCGGTAATATCGGTGTGCATGTAGAGATTACCGTAGTGGCTGCCTGCTTTATCATATATCGCGGTGGCGTTGGCGATAGTCCACAATACCGAGCCGTCTTTGCGGCGGAACTTGACCTCGTGCTGTATTTTATTGCCCTTCGCCAGCTCTTCACGCCACTGGAGTCCGAGCGCATGGAACTCTTTCATCACCAGGTTGACTCCCACGATGTTCTGTAGTTCTTCGCGGGTGTAACCCAGCATATCCGCCATCTTCCGGTTGACGAAGATAGTCTTGCCTTTCGTATCGCTTATCCAGATGCCTTCCTGGGCGGCTTCGAGCAGTTGCTTGTAGTCGAATCTGGCACGTCTGATAAATTCGGCGATTACTTCTTCCACTGAAAGCTGCCTGGCGCGGGCTTCCCGTACCGCGCTGACGGAAGCCGCCAGTAAGAAACCGCCGCCGGTATACTGCGCAATCCGCCCCATCCAGTTAAGCGGGTCACCCAGTGTTTTACCGAAGGTAATTATCGATAATCCGAAAGCGATCGAAAGCAATGCCCAGGAATACAATATCCAGAAGTGACTCCCTGTCCGGAGATAAGCCATTTGCAGGATTGAACCGGATAGCGCAAACAGCAGGATAGATGAACCCAGAACAGCCCATCTCAACATCGTGCCGCCGGCGCCGGTCACGAAAAAGACCGGCGCCAGGTTGTAATATGCCGTCACTGAGATAAGAATCATCCATGCCAGACCGGCGCCATACACTATGGTGACCGTGCGCCGCGATGTGCTTAGATTAACGATAACCCGGTAAGCCGTCACCGCTCCGGCAAGATTGAACATCGCGCTGAGTAACGTGCCGCTGTTGTGCACCGTCACGGCGAAGTTGGCTCCGATGGTTTCCGTAGTGAATCCGGATATCAGGTTGCACAAGCCGAAGACATAAGCGCCCGCCCCGAGCCAGAGAGCAGCCTGGATGCCGGTGTGGACAAAAGCTCTGGCGGCGAGATAACAGACGATAAAACCTGACAGAGAGATGAAAATGATATTGAGAGTCGGGAGTAGTAACGGCGGATTAAAGACCATGCCGGTTCTCTGCTCCAGGTGAATCGCCAGCACCAGGAGCAGCGTCAGCAGGGCGAATGTTATGAACCCAAACCATTGCGGACTGATACTACGCGCCCTGTTACGGTATTGCAGCCACCAACCGGTCATGCCTGCCCCTGCCATGTTTTTCAGAACCTCCCGTATTGAACGGACGCAATGAGCGCAATATAAGTGCATTTTGCCGCATTGAAAGAAAAATGTAAAGAGGGGTGGTAACTGTTTCAGGCATGAAAACCGATAAAATATTACGGATTCCCCCCACCGGTAATTACGTATGAATACTGATACCCTGCGGCTATTGATTTTGATATTATGACTTCCAGAAAGAAATTTCAGAAGCGGCGCAACATACCGCGCAGCCTGAGCTTGTCGAGGACCAAGTTATATGAGAGGAGATTCATGATGACCTACAACGGCGTCAATCACCTGGCGATGGCGACCGGAGATATCGATAAGACCATTCGCTTCTGGCGCGACCTGCTGGGGATGCGGCTGGTGGCGGGATTGGGCAAGCCCGGTTACCGCCATTATTTTTTCCAGATATCAGACCATGATTTGATTGCCTTTTTTGAATGGCAGGGCGTTGAGCCGGTGCCGGAAAAAGAACACGGGCGACCCGTGAAAAGTCCCTTTATCTTCGACCATGTCTCTTTCGGCGTGGAGACGGAAGACGACCTCTGGGAATTGAAGGACAAACTCTCTGCCGCCGGGTTCTGGGTTTCGGATGTAATCAATCATGGCTTCATCCACTCGATTTATGCCTACGACCCAAACGGCATCCCTATTGAATTCTCCCATAACGCAGCGGGCGTTGATATCCGCCGTAATCCGCAGATGCGGGACGAATCACCTTCAGTGGCAGCGAAAGAAGGCGCCGAGCCGCGCTCCGGCATCTGGCCTGAGGTGGACACACCGACACCGGCGCGGGAACGGGTAGTCTATCCCGGAGCGGGCAGCGAGCTTTTTCACGGTAAAAGGAAATAAGAACACTGCGGTAATGACACAAGCCGATTAAAGTGGTAAATTATCTGGACAGGAGTAAAGCCGTGGGTAAACTTACCATCATTTCCCGGAGCAGTGAGCTGTTCAAAGACCGCAGGGAAGCCGGGTGGCTCCTCGGCAGGGAACTGGCGAAACTGCAAGGAAAGAATGCGGTGGTGCTCGGCATCCCGCGCGGCGGCATCATCGTCGGCTGTGAGCTGGCGCGTGAACTGGAAGCAGACCTTGATATTGTGCTTTCCCGGAAGCTGCGCACGCCCGGGCAATTGGAACTGGCGATGGGTTCGGTCGCGGAAGACGGTAAAGTCTTCCTGAACGAATCGGTCGTGCGGGAATTCGGCGTCAGCGAGGATTTTATCCGGAGAGAAAAAGAATACCAGCTTGCGGAAATCGTACGGCGGCGGGAGTTCGTCCGGCAGTTCCGCCCCAAAGTGCCGCTGAAAGACCGGATGGTTATTGTGACTGATGACGGCGTGGCAACCGGCGCAACCATGCAGGCGGCGCTCTGGG
The DNA here is from genome assembly GCA_028706655.1 of Dehalococcoidales bacterium. Taxonomy (GTDB): domain Bacteria; phylum Chloroflexota; class Dehalococcoidia; order Dehalococcoidales; family RBG-16-60-22; genus JAQTQH01. The sequence goes on from JAQTVW010000079.1 coordinate 3,369, forward strand.
CGGCGCGCCAGGAACAACCGCAAAAGCTGATTGCCGCTTTACCGGTAGGTTCCGAAGAAACGGTGCGGCGTCTGGCGGCGGATGTGGATGAAATGGTCTGCCTCCGCGCTCCGCCGGTGTTCTATGCCGTCGGGCAGTTTTACGCCCGGTTTGACCAGGTCGAAGACGAAGACGTCATCGAAGTCCTGCGGGCGGAATGCGAGCGCGCCGGTATTAAATAATAATACAGGGATTGCGCAGACGTTCCAAAACAGCCTTTATTCAGCGAGGATTTTCTTCAAGGCTGCCAGTGCTTTATCGTAGTCCGGCGCCTGTCCTACTTCCGGGACATACTCCACATAACGCACAATATCGTTATTATCGATAATGAAAATTGCCCGGCTGAGCATGCGCTGTCCCTTTATGAGCAAGCCGTAAGCAGTGCCGAAAGAAGCTTCGCGGTGGTCGGAGAGCGTGCGCAGGTTCTTGATATTGTGCGCGCCGCAGTAGCGTGCCTGGGCAAAGGGCAGGTCCATGCTGACGGTATATATCGCGATATCTTTGAACTCGCCGGCTTCCGCTTCGAACCACTGCGTTTGCAGGTCGCATACGGGAGTATCCAGCGAATAGACGACACTGATAAGCCGCACTTTACCTTTACTATCGGCGAGAGTGACCTCGGACATGTCGGTCGCTAACAACTTGAAATCGGGCGCTTTTTGCCCCACCTTTACCGGAGTGCCGAGCAACACAATCGGTTTGCCTTGCAGGGTGACAACGCCCCTCGTTTCCTGGGGGATGCTGGCATATTTTTCTGTAGTTAGTTTGCCGGCTCCGTTACCGGTTCGTTCTCTGGATGACATATTCTCCTCCTATTCTAATGTAGCCAAGCAGTTCCGATGGCTTCGGGCTGTTCTCCAGGATGCCTTCCAGACTATCCAGTATCATGCCGCAATCTGTAAGATTGTCCGCACAATCGGCAAGATGCTGGCGGGCTTTTTTGAGGTAACGGTGATAGCCGTTGCGGTGATAAACATCCATTTGAAGCTCCTTAATCCCATGATAAGGTTCGCGGGATTTCGGAGTAATCAGTACACGTACGTAATATTTGTGCCGGTAGCTACGTAGTTGCTTTGGTTTAACAGCCCGGTATCCGTCAGCCGGGGACCCGGGGATAGCTAAAATGATACGTTGAAAAACTACGTAAAGCTACGTATTCAGTGATACGGATTGTTGTTTTAGAGTAAATTAGGGGTAATGAGAATAATCTTTAAGGAGGATTATTATGGCGAAGTATTTAGTGGAATCCCCGCATACCGAAGCGGAATGCCGCAAGCGCTGGACCAGATGGCGACGAAGCCGGTCGAACTCAAAAAATTCGAGTGGGGCTGCATGGCGGGCGAACACACCGGCTATGCTTTCGTGAATGCCGCCAGCGAAACCGAAGCGAAGAGCATTCTACCGGAACCGCTGCGCAACAAGGCGCGCGCCATCGGGCTGAACAAGTTCACCATGAAAGATATTAAAGAGGCGCACCAACCGTAACCCGCTGACAACGACAGTCCAACTGGGAAAAGTTGTTTTGGTTACTTCTCCAGCAGCTTTTTCATGGGCGTCCAGTAGAAATCGTGCCAACCCTGGCGGATATCCTCATAGTAAGGTTCGGGGACGCCGGACTGGGTAAAAGTGAGCCTGGTGCCATCTACTGTTGCTTTGAACGAAAAGACGGCTCGCGAGAAGTGTCCCGCCGGCCAATCGTCGGCGCGCCACGCCTGGACTATCTTCGTATCAGGCACCAGTTCCAGGTTAACCCCTTCCAGCGAACCGGCATAGGCGGTAAATTTACCTCCCGCCCGGCGACTGATGCTGGCGGGCGCTCCGGTGATATCAGAGTGTTTTTTAGAGTCCATCAGCATTTCGTATACCTCATGCGGACTCGCTTTGAAGTTTATAAATTTGCCGGAGCGTCTTCGTTTTCATGCTGCCTCCATATTTCGTGTCTCGCATTATAGTCTCCTCACAAAGAATTGACAATACACCACAAAAGGGATAAACTCCGTTCCGTAATGAAACGCCTTTCGTTTTTCACGCTGCTGTTCGCGGCTGTCTTCGCCACATTTGCCATCGCCCCGGCGTTCCTGCCGAAACCTTTTGAAGCATACAGCCTTATGAAGGTAGCGGATGTGCTGGATGTCTTTACTCCGCTCGTCCTCATCCCCCTTTACTGGGTGCTTTACCAGGTAGAAGATCGATGTGTACCGGGATTGAAAGAGAACATGTTTTTCCTGCTCTTTGTGGCGTTCTGGGTAGAAGGTCATGGCATGCACCTGGCGGCGAATTCCATCGGGCACTATTTAACTTCCATGACGGGGAGCGATGTTTTTAAACTGGCGTTCTTTTATGACGAAGTATTGAGCCATTATCTCTGGCATACCGGGGTAGCCGGGCTTTCGGCGCTGATTATCGTCAGACAGTGGCGCAATCCTTTTTTCGAAGAGCGCAGTTTTGTCGGAGTCACCGCGCTGGCAGGCGTGCTCTATGGAATCAGCTACTTCCTGATTACCATCGAGGGCGCGACAATCTGGCTGGGTGTTCCCTTCGCCGTACTGGCGGCACTGGCAGTGGCGATCTGGGGGCGGAAAGACCTGGCGCAGCGACCGTTAATGCTTTTCTTTCTGATTGCCTATCTTACAGCAACAGTTTTGTTTGCCGGGTGGGGTATATACTGGGGCGGTCTGCCTGAGTTCAGCCAGGTCGGCATCATTGATTAATCCGCTCCAACTTTCAGAATTGCCTGTGTTATAATTACTCATGCTTGAGAACGAGACCGAAACCAACCGTCTGACAAAATCGGCTTTGCTGCTTCTCCCGGTACTGGCGCTGGCATATTATATTGCCTTCATTCCCCATCAGAACTACCTTTATCCGATACATATCGACGACTGGATTCATTATGCCAACGCCCAGGCGATAATGACTGCCGGCAGCACGACCTATCCAGACCCGTTGGGCAGCAGCAGACTGTTGAACATCAGCAGTAATCTGGAGGTCGGCTTTCAGCTTTTCTGGGGCATCTTTCACCAGATTAGCGGCATTCCGTGGTTGGTCATCTTCCGCTTCTTCCCCGGAATAATACTGATGCTCACGGTATTGGCGACCTATATCTTCGGGCGGCGTCTCGGTTTTGGCTGGGAGGCTGCATTTTTTGCCGCTTTGCTGCCTACAACAATCGGTATCCTCGGTCCGGCTTTCCTTGTGCCGGTCGCACTGGGGCTGTTCTTCGTGGCGCTGTCTCTCTTCATAGCGTTCCATTTCCGGGGTATTTGGAGCTATTTCACGATATTTATTTTCACCTGCTTTCTGCTGGCGATTCATGCCCCTTCGGGGGTATGCCTGGTACTAATCCTGTTGCCTTATATCTTGTTAAATCTCAAGGGAGATGCCAGGCATGGACTGGCGCTATTAGCGGCGATTGCCGTGCCTTTTCTGGTGCCCTTCCCCTGGATATTCAAGATGTTATTGCCCACCGCTCTTAACCTGGTCAAGCCGCAAACTATACCGACCTTCATTGATTTTCCGCAGGTTATCCGGACGTACGGCTATATTCCTTTCAGCCTGTCTCTGTTGGGCACCTTCTGGCTGGCGGTCGAAGGCGGTAAGAAATACTACGGACTCGTCCTGGGACTGCTGGCGCTGCTGATGATGCTGGTGACCTATTTTACTTTTCACTATGGTCTGGAGATAATGTACAGCCGCGGCTTGATGTTCATGATGCTGCTGGCGGGTATTGTCGCCGGGGCAGGACTTATGGCAGTGCGGAAGTTTTCACCCCGGATCGGGATGCCGGTGCTGAAGGCACACCTGGGTAACTTCCTGTGTCTCGTCCTCGTCGGGCTGACTTTATGGTTTGCGATACCGATGCGCCAGAGCACCAACTATTACCATCTGATTGATGATGCCGATTATCAGGCGTTTCTCTGGGTGAAAGATAATGTCGATTCCGGTTATCAAAAAGCGGTTCTCGACCCGGCTAAAGCCTTACCATTTACGGTTATCACGGGGAAAAAGGTCTACACCTGGGTTTTTACCGAACCGAAAGCTGCGGATATACAGGTGACCAGGTTTCTCAAGCAAGGCTGCATCGATACGAATTTTCTGCGCCAGAACGGCATTTCGCTGGTCTACACGACGCTTGGAGTCACCAACCCTGAACTTGTGGAAGTGAGCGAGAATATCTATCTATTACAGGGAAGTCCGCAGCCTAAGTAACAGGTCCGGTTTTGTTCTCGGAAGATCCTTTCTTTTGCGCTATCGCCTGTTTCAGGTAATCCTCAAGCTGGTTTGCTATTCTGTCGTAGCTGTGCACCTGAGTCACATAGCTCAGACCGGCTCGCTCGATGCGCTGCCGGCGCTCGTCCGATTGCAGCAGGTCGATTATCTCATTGACCATCACGGCGGTGTTGTTGACATAGACTACACCCTTATCTTCGCCGCCAATCACTGCGGTCATACCGGGCAGAGCAGTGGCGATTAAGGTTTTTCCGCAGGCGAGGAATTGCACGGTCTTGCCGGGGAAAATGTCCCGGGTGGCATCCGTAATCCGGAAGGTGTTGATGCACACCGAAGCCATGTTGATGTACTTGGGCATGAGAGCATAAGGCTCGAATCCGGTAATTACGGCATGTTTGCCGAGTCCTGATGCCTTGATAAGACTGTCTATTCTGGCGCGCTGCGGACCATCGCCTACGATGAGCAGTTTAGCTTCCGGTACGCTCTTGATGACTCTGAAAAACTGCGGTATCAAATCGTCCAGCCCGTTGAAATCGAACAGCGTGCCCATGAAAAGGATGACTTTGTCCTTTTCTCCGATGCCCCACTTGAAGTGTAACTCAGCGGCATCTATGCCGGGATGGAAAATTCCGGTATCGACCGGCATGGGGAGCACTTTCGTGGTTTCTTCTTTCGCCCCTTTCTCCGCGACATAGAGGGAGAGCATCGGAGTCAATGTAAGAATCATGTCAGAATTTGTGTAGACTGCGGCTTCCATACGCCGGACAACAGGGCGCAGCAAGCGGTTGGGCACCAGCTGGTTCAGGATGTCAATAGAACGGAATACGATGGGGATATTAAACTCGCGGGCGAGGCGGATGGTCTGCAATCCGTTGGTCGGGACGCTGTACAGCACAATAACATCAATTTTTTTTTCCCTTATCGTCCGGCGGATTTCCCGCCAATGGGTGAAACCTGCCGATAGCCTGCTGATGCCCGGGACTTTCACCAGTCCGGGACGACGCAGCGTGACCGCAGCACCGGGCACGGCGCGGGCGATATTGCCCACTTCTCTGGTCTTGCAGCTGAAAAAATCAAGCGGGAACAGTCTCTTCCACTTGTTTTCATAATCGATGGCGTACACGTTGTGTCCCCGAATTGACATCAGTTCAGAAAGGCTGTGGATATCGAAGACCACTTTGTTGAGCCAATCGACTTCATGTATGAAAAGGATATTCATTATTGAAACCCGTTACGATTTGGCGGTACTCTGCCGGAGCATGGTCAGCCCTTTGAAATCTACTTTAATGTCCCCCAGCGAGCGCGTCCGGCTCAGGCGCTGCCAGAGATAGGCGGGGCGCAGGTAGAACTCACGGTATGCCTGCCGTGCCCAGTATTTCAGGTCTTCCCGGCTTAATGACTCGCTTTCAAAGACCGGACTCAGCTTGTTGTCCGCCCCGGAGTAGGTCAGGCTTTCCCACGGAATATTCCTGCCGCGCTCGCCGAGCATACGGAACAACTCGGTGCCGGGGTAGGGCGTAGCGATGGAAAACTGGGCGAAATCGAGTTTCAATTTTTTGGCGAAGCGGATGGTCTGTTGAATCGTCTCCGGCGTTTCTCCGGGTGCGCCAATCATGAAATAGCCGATGGTCTGCAGTCCGGCTTCCCGGCTGATGCGGACAGCTTCTTCGACCTGTACCAGCGAGATGCCCTTGTTAATCTTCTCCAGCATCTCCGGCGCGGCGGATTCGGTGCCATAAGCG
>JAQTVW010000080.1 GCA_028706655.1 Dehalococcoidales bacterium
GAGGCATGCGCTAGGAAGCGACGAACGCCGCCCGGAGGCGGTGGCACAACGTCGAAAGAAAAACCAGCGCATGGTACGGGTTAATATCAATGACCTCTGCGACGGCGATTTTATCGAATACGGTGCCCTGGTGGTCGCCGCCCAGCGCCAGCGCAGGACGATAGAGGACCTCAGGAGCCGGACCCCTACCGATGGCATTGTTACCGGCGTCGGTTCGGTCAACGCATCGTTGTTCCCGCCGGACAAAGCCCGCTGCATGATTCTCGCCTATGACTATACCGTCCTGGCCGGTACCCAGGGTTATTTTGGTCACAAGAAAAAAGACCGTATGCTGAAGCTGGCTCATGCACAGAGCCTGCCCCTGGTGCTTTTTGCGGAGGGAGGCGGCGGCAGACCGGCTGACGTCGATGCCGACGGCGTCATGATAACCGGTCTGGACGTAACGACCTTTGCCGAGTTTTCCAAATTAAGCGGGAAAGTTCCCATCGTCGGCATTGTATCCGGCCGATGTTTTGCCGGCAACGCCATCCTGCTGGGGTGCTGCGATGTCATTATTGCCGCGAAAAACACCAACATCGGCACCGGCGGCCCGGTAATGGTGGAAGGCGGCGGTCTCGGGGTGTTCCAGCCGGAGGACATCGGGCCCATGGACATCCAGACGAAAAACGGAGTCGTCGATATACTGGTGGAGGACGATGCGGAAGCGGTCGCCGTCGCCAAGAAATACCTGTCCTATTTCCAGGGGCCGGTTTCCCGGTGGGAGGTCGCTGACCAGCGCCCGCTCCGTACTATTATTCCCGAGCAGCGGCGGCGCGTTTATGACATCAGAGCCGTCATCAAAATTCTCGCCGATAAAGATTCCTTTCTTGAGCTGAGACCCGAATTCGGTCCGGGGATGATTACCGGTCTCATCCGCATTGAGGGCAAACCATTTGGCATTATCGCCAATAACTGCAAACACATGGCCGGCGCCATCGAAGCGGAGGGCGCGGACAAAGCCGCCCGCCTCATGCAACTGTGCAACGCACACGGACTGCCGATGATATCCCTGGGCGATACGCCGGGTTTCATGGTGGGACCGGAGATTGAAAAACGCGCTCAGGTTCGCCGTATTTGCCGCATGTTCGTCGCTGGTTCGCATCTATCCGTACCTTTCTTCTCCGTATTTTTACGCCGGGGCTACGGGCTGGGCGGGCAATCTATGGCGAAGGGGGGTTTTCGCGAGCCCTTTTTCACCATCGCCTGGCCGACCGGAGAATTCGGCGGGATGGGGCTGGAAGGTTATGTCAAGAAAGGGTTCAAGAAAGAACTGGACGCAGTAGCAGACCCGAAGGAGCGCGAAGCGCTTTACGAGAAGCTGCTCGCCCAGCAGTATGAGAGGGGAAAGGCAGTCAATCTGGCTTCTTACCTGGAGCTCGATGCGGTCATTGACCCGGCGGAGACCCGCAACTGGATTATGAAAGGCTTGAAAGCCTGCCCGACAGAGCGGCGCGAAAGAATGGGGCACGATTTCGTCGATACCTGGTAATCGGGGAAAACCAATCACCTTACCAGGGTAGCGGACCGGGCAAAACCAAGTACCGCGCATGGTCTTTACATCGGCGGCATACCGCGCCACTGTCGCAGCGTGTTCATGGTGTGCTTGATGCCGCGCTCCATGGTCCATTGCGGCCGGAAGCCCAGCTCTTTTTCAATCTTACTCACATCGAAGCTGCTCGGCTGGACCGGCTTACCGGGCAATAGAGTCAACGCCGCTCCGGGAACAAGCGTCGCCACATATTGGGCGGCTTCTTTCATCGAACGGATATCACCGCTGGTATTGAAAGCGCGGGACTCCGTCCGGCTTACCTTGCAGGCCAGTGCCGTGGCACGAGCGGCATCTTCGACGTACAGCCAGTTCACCACACCCTCACCATAAGGAACTCTGCCGGGCTTGCCAAACGCCGGATTTTCCATGAGCTCCCGGGTAATATTAGCCGCGCCGCCGGTACCCCGCTGGCCGGGACCATATATCCAGGCGAATCTAATCGCGATGCTGTTGACCCCGAAGGCACTGTAGTAGTGTTCCGCCATACGTTCGTTGAATACTTTACATGCCCCATAGAGATTCGCCCCGTACTGCGGGGCGTCATTGGGGACCAATTTCTCCTTGTATTTATCCGCGGAACCGTAAACGCTGACACTGCTCGCCCAGACCACTTTTTCCAGTCCCAGTATACGGGCGGTCTCAAAGACATTGTTCGTTCCTTCGATATTGACCCGGATGCCGCGGGGCGGATTCGCGGCGGTATCGTTAGTCAGCATATAAGCCATATGCACGAGCTTATTGACCTTGTTTTCTTTAACAGTGCGGATAAGCTGGGCGAGGTCAGTCACATCGCCAATGGTTACTTTTACCTTCTCTTTTTCCTCTTTACTGAAGATGCGGTCGTGAATTTCGGTACCGGGGAATGAGTCGTAGGCTACTATCTGCTCGCCATCTTTAAGCAGCTCTTTGATAATGTAAGAACCGATAAAACCAGTACCGCCGGTAACCAGGCAAGTCATAAAAGCCTCCTCAAAAACTTATCGTTATGCCGTATGTTATAATAACACCAGACTTCTTGTAAAATTAGTTAGACCTGCTCACCGTAAGCAGCTACATCACAATTCGGAGTCTCTAAAAATAACGAAAGGAGCGGATGATATGGTACATGTTCAATTCACGCTTGAGGTGGAGAGAAACAAGGTGAATGAACTGATGGACTTCTTCGGCAGGGAGATTTACCCAGAGAACGCCCGGGATATCGCCAGTCTGGGCGGTAAATTCCTCGGCATGTGGTCTACCGTCTGGGGGAACCGCCACGAAATCATCATCATGGTCGCTTTCCCCAGCGAGGAGACTTACAGCAAGGTGGGAGCGCACCCGACCGAGCCGTACCGGAAGGCGCTGGAGAAATGGATGGAAGCAACACCAAGGGCAAACGTTAAAGTACTGCGCCCCGCCCCATGGTCGCCGTTACAATGAATCCGTAGAGCTTGTTATTTGGAAACACGATAAGATAAAAATCAGTAAGCTTCTTATTACTCCGGTCAGGAGGACTTGAATGAAAATCGACCCGGCCGCACTGGACAAACGCGGGATGCATGACCTGATGATGAGCGCCATCGTGCCGCGGCCCATCGCTTTTATCTCTACGCTCGGGGAGAACGGCGTCAACAATCTCGCGCCTTTCAGCGCCTTTACTGTTGTGGCAATGAGACCCTCTCTCGTGTGCTTTTCCGCAGAGAGAAAGCGAGACGGGAAAAAGAAAGACACGCTGATAAACATCGAATATTCCGGCGAGTTCGTGATTAATGCGGTCGATGAAGCGATAGCCGAAGCTATGAACATTACTTCAGCGGAATATCCTCCCGAAGTGTCGGAATTCGCCATGGGGGGACTAACCCCTGTTAGAAGCGACCTCGTTAAAGCTCCGGGGGTCGCCGAGTCCCCGGTAAGGATGGAGTGCAGGCTAACGAAGATACTCGAATTCGGGAAAGAACCGGAAGGCAGCGCCCTGGTCATCGGACAGGTGATGCTGGTCCATATCAAGGACGAAATGTGGACCGGGAGATATGTCGACCGGGAGAAGTTCAAAGCCATCGGCAGGATAGGCGGCATGGACGGGTACTGCCGGCTGATCGATATCTTCCGGATGAAAAGGCCTCAGCTATAGTCAGGATACAGATAAAAAGAGAAGGTTTTGAAAGGACATACCGCCATGATACTGGAGGGTAGGATTGCACTGGTCACCGGGGCAGGACGGGGTATCGGCCGCGCGGTAGCGCTGGCGCTGGCGCAGGAAGGGGCTGACGTGGTGGTCAATGATGTCAGCAAGGATGCTGCTGATAAAATAGCACGCGAGGTAGAGGGGCTGGGGCGGCGGGCGCTCGCGGTGCCGGCGGACATCTCAAAATCGGACGAGGTCGCCGCCATGGTCAACAAGACTGTAAACGCTTCCGGCAGACTCGATATCCTGGTGAACAATGCCGGGATAGCCAAACCCAGCTCGGTGCTGAAAATATCCGATGCCGAATGGGACAAGCACATCAATATCAACCTGAGAGGCACTTTCCTGTGTTGCCGGGAAGCCGGAAAACAGATGGTCAAACAGCAAGGCGGTAAAATCATCAACATGGCTTCCGGCGTGGGACGCGCGGGCGTGCCGGGCATGGCTGCCTATACCGCCAGCAAGGCTGGCGTACTGAATCTTACCCGGACGCTTGCCGTGGAATGGGCGAGGTTTAACATCAACGTAAATTCGGTGAGCCCCGGCACGACGATGACAGAAGCCATGCAGGAAACCATAGCCGACCACACGGAATACATGCAAAGAAGAATCGCGCGGATACCGCTCAAGCGCTGGAACACGCCCGCGGACGTGGCAAGGGTGGTGGTTTTCCTGGCCGGTCCCGATGCCAACAACATAACGGGGGAAGATATCGCCATCGATGGCGGCTCTAACGCCCTGCACTCAGGCTTCGACCTGCCCGTCTAGCAGTATGGATACAAAACGTCTATCAGTTATATGTATTAATAAACGTCACTTTAAACCTGAGGTTGCCACACTTTAGGCGGACACCAGTTTAATCTGGGAAACGGCCACTTGCAGAAACGAGCTTAGCGGAATAGAATAGGGTATTTAGTCCTTGGCGATACCTGACTAATACGGAGTAATTAAACATGCCGAAAGAGACAGCTTACCGATACCGCTGGGTTATCCTCGGCGTTCTGTGGACCGCCTACCTGGTCGTCTTTTTAAACAGGTTGAGCGTAGGGCCGCTCGCCCCCTTCTTCAAGGCAGAGTGGGGCATAACAAACGCCGAAGTGGGCATGGCAATGTCAGCCGCCGCTCTAGGCTATACGTTAACCATGTTCCCCGCCGGGCTGCTCGCTGATAAAATCGGAGCGCGGCTGCTGATAGTCGGCGGCTGTATTATCGCCGGACTATGCATGATTATCCTGTTTTTTGCGCCGTCTTTTACATGGCTCCTGATACTGATGTTCTTTACCGGGTTTGGTTGCGGCGTGCTGATGCCATCTACCACCCAAGGCGTGGTGATCTGGTTCCCTCTGCGAGAGCGGGCAACAGTCATGAGTTTCAAGCAAACAGCAATAAACATCGGCGGCATCATCACCGCCGCCACCCTGCCAGCGGTCGCCCTGAGCTTAGGCTGGCGATACGGATTTCTTTTTCTTGGTATTATGGCGCTGTGTATCGCAGGTATAACGCTAATTTTCTACAAGGAACCGCCCCAGCCAATAACGACGGCTGACACCTCTTCCCAGAAGCAATCGACACCTCCTCACGCCCTCGAGATTTTGAAGAATCGCGGCATCTGGCTCGTGGCAGCGTTCTCATTTTTTTTGTCGCTCGTCGAGTTTGCAGTCACTTCCCATCTAGTGCTTTACCTTACGGAGTCTCTTTTTTTCCCGGTGGTCGCGGCGGGGGGTATTCTCGCCATGAACCAGGCTGCCGGAGCGTTTTCCCGGATGGCTTTCGGCTTACTCAGCGATACAATCTTCAAGGGGAAAAGAAAACCAGTCTTGATAATATCCGGGGTACTGTCCTGCGTCACCTGCGTAATCCTGAGTCTTTGGGGCCCGTCGCTTTCCTGGATGCTCTATCCCGTCATATTCATACTGGGTGCTGTGTCCATGGGATGGGGCGGCGTCATGCTCACACTGGTATCAGAACTAGCCGGACGGAGCGCAGCGGGGAAAGCCGCGGGGATGGTGGGGACACTGGGCGCCGGCGGAGTGGTTCTAGGTCCGATAGTCTTTGGATTTATCGTTGATATCACCAGATCTTACAGCCTCGCCTGGATGGTACTTGCGGTTTCCTCAGTAATTTGCGTCGCCGCGATCCTCTTCATAAAAAAGGAGGGGAATCCCGCTATTATTACGGGAGGCAACATCCCGACACCTGCAGCGTCAAATTCGCTAAAAAGCTAGACGGTAAGCGGTTCAACCAAACACTTATATCATTCCCGCCCGGGAGTACCCTGATGCAGATACTGGCATGAGGCATAGTGACTAATGGTACAAGTCACTTTCTTTCCACCACGCCCGCAATTCCCAAGCCCCCGCCGCCGCAAATTGTCAGTAAACCATACCGCGTATTTCGCCTTTGCATTTCGTGCAAGAGCGTTACCATACGCATCACTCCCGTAGCCCCAATCGGGTGGCCTAGCGAAATCCCGGAGCCATTCACATTGACCTTCCGGTCAACATCCTCGTTTTTCAAACCCATCATCTTCAAGTCCGCCAGCACCTGGGCGGCAAAGGCTTCCTGGACTTCAATAAGTTCAATCTCATTAATGGTAAGATTAGCTTGCTTGAGCGCCTTAGTGACCGCCAGTGGGACAGCCGCGTAGGTCAGCGTGGGATCGACTGCCGCCATGCCGAAAGATTTCACAAAAGCCAGCGGATTAATATTGTGTGTCCTGGCTTTCTCTGCCGTCATCAAGACCACGGCGGCGGCACCATCGTTTTCACTGCAGGAGTTACCTGCGGTGCAGACGCCGCCAGGATAGACCGGTTTCAACCTGTTTAGCGCTTCAAGAGTAGTGTCACGGCGGGGCGTCTCATCGGTATCAAGTAGTATTTCTTTGCCTTTGTCCGTGACAGGCACAGGCACAATCTCGTCCTTAAATTTGCCGGCATCCATTGCCGCGACAGCCCTCTGGTGACTGCGCAAAGCCCATCTGTCTATTTCATCCCGACTGATGCTCTCATTCTTGGCTGCCATCTCCGCCCAGGTCATCATCGAGTTTAGCTCTCCGAACCGGTCAACCGGCTGGTGCATGGGGCGGCCGCGCTGAATCCGGTCATAAAACGGAATGCCCCAAAGCGCCATGCTGCCGTGCTGACGGGGGGAGAAGCCCCACTTGGGGTCGGTCCTGCCGCCCAATCCCCACTTGATAAGTTCGCCGGGAACATAAAACTCAGCACGGCTCATGCTTTCAGCACCGCCGGCTACCACGATTTCTGCGCAGTCTGTCTGAATCGCCATAGCGCCAGACCAGATGGACTGTAAACCGGAACAACACCGCTGGTCAAGAGTAAAACCAGGCACCTCAACCGGCCAACCAGCAGTTAGAAGAGCCAGACGCGCCAGATTTGGAGACTCCCCATTGGCGTAAGAATGAGAAAGAATTACCTCATCAACCTCATCCGGCTTGAGATTCATCTTCTTAATGGCATCATTGAGTACGAGAGCAGCGAGTTTTTCGACCGGGATTTCCCTTAACATCCCACAATATGCCCCGATTGGTGTCCGCACGCCCGCGGCAATGACGACTTCGTTCATGACCATACCTTCCCTTCTTATCAAACATCTGGCCGCCGCCAGAATAGCAAAATACTAAATTTTTTGGTTCTTCACTCCCGATTGATGCAACTGGCGATGGAGATGCCATTCCCTTGCTTCAATATCAAATCCAGCCGCCATGCCGTGCTTAATCCCCTGATTTATCACATATTTAATTCGTCTTACCGAGTTTTGATTATTTACCATTATTTGGCGCGCCATCTGCTCGGCAGCTTCAGCCAGTTTATCCGCCGGTACAACTCTGTTTACAAGACCGATACGCTCGGCCTCGGCGGCGGTAATCGTCTGGCAGGTGAAAATCAGCTCTTTTGCCTTCCGCACGCCTACGATGTTCGCCAGCCGCTGTGTCCCGCCACCGCCATGGGTAATACCGTACTTCGCATGCGTATCGGCAAAGGTGGCGGTATCCGCCGCGATTACCAAGTCCGCACATTCCACGAGCTCAAGGGCACCGGTATAGCAGAACCCGTTGACTGCCGCGATGACTGGCTTGCTGATGGTTTCCGGGATAGCATAAAAGCTCCCGCCGGGACGGTCTACGGCACTGCCCAGCTCTTTGATATCCCTGCCGGCGGAAAAAGAGTTGCCCATCCCGGTGAGAATAACAATCTGAACCTCATCATCAGTATCCATATCATTGAACGCCTGCGCCATCTCCTGGAGCATCTGAACATTCATGGCATTCAAGACTTTGGGACGGTTAAGAATTATCTTGCCGATGCCGTCTTTTTTTTCGACCAGCAGAGTAGTAAATTCCATCTGCGTCTCCCTTTAGTATCCTGTTTTCTTATTTACCACGTTCATGAGCGGTTTACCTTTCAGATAGCGCCTCAAATTCTTGCAGAAAAGTTCTGTCGTTAGCAGATTGTAATTATCCATATTACCGGCAACATGAGGGCTAAAAATCACATTGGGTAAAGTCCAGAGCTTGCTGTCATCCGCCGGTGGCTCGTTGACGAAGACATCCAGCGCGACTCCCGCTATCTTCTTTTGTTCAAGAGCACTAATCATCGCCGCTTCATCCACAATACCGCCGCGGGCAATATTAATTAAGTAAGCAGCAGGCTTCATCGCCGCAAACTCCCGTGCTCCGATTAAACTCTTGGTCTCGGGAGTATAGGGTAGAGCAAGCACCACATAATCACTTCGGGACAGCAGTTCCAGCAAACGGCCGCGTGGCAATACCTCATCGACATAGCGTACCGGTACCATATTCGAACGCCGGATGCCAATAACATGCATTCGGAAAGCACTGGCGAGCCTCGCTACTTCCCTGCCGATGTCCCCTAGTCCCACTATGCCTACCGTCGCACCGCGAAGTATCCGGGGGTCGAACCGTCGCCATGTCTTCTCCTGCTTCAGCGAAAAACAGAACGGCGCCTGCTTGGCACACATCAGCATCGCACCCAAAACAAATTCCCCGATGGCGACAGCATGCACGCCGCTGTTATTGGTCAGCATAACAGGTCCTTCCCTGAGCCCGCTGACATTATTGAGATACCAATCGACGCCGGCGGTCATAAGCTGAATCCATTTTAGTCCGGGCGCCCTGGTAATAATATCTTTGGGAACTCTAAAGCCATACAGGATTTCCGCCTGAGACATCAGTGAATCGAGGTCTGCCGCTGCGCCGGATTCACCGGAAAGATCGGCGGCACCGTCATTCAAGAGTCTAACTCTCGGGCTGACCTTCTGGATAAGGTCAAGGCAATCCCGGCTTATTTCGTTCCCCACTCCCGTGGTCGCCAGTATTTTTACCTGCTCCATTTGTCCTCCCGCTTCTAAATAGTACTATTATGTCAGATATGTTATTAACAATCAAAGCTTCACCGCCGAAATAATCTGCCGAATTCCCGTGTTGAGAAACCATGTAGCAGGGACAAAGACGGGTAGTGTAACATTTATTGTGTGAAATGTAGGAGGGGTTGAAAAAGAGGGCGCTTTCCTTCAAGGTTTTATTGAGAGATAAAACAACAATAAAGGAGCAGCGCCCATGAAACTCGAAGTTAGTGTA